>CACXFT010000067.1 GCA_902767045.1 uncultured Prevotellaceae bacterium
CGAGCCGGGAGCACCGTCGTTGCTCACCACGTTCACACCGGCCACCTTACCGGCCAGCATGTCCTGTGGGTTCACCACCAAGCCTTTGTTTTTGCTATCGGGTTTCAAGGCAGCCACCGAACCGGTGAGGTCCGACTTTTTCACCACACCGTAACCAATCACCACCACTTCGTTCAGTGTTTGGGCGGCATCGTCTTGCATGGTGATCACCAGGTCGGGCGAAACCGAAACCTGCTGTGTTTCATATCCGATGTAGGAAACACTGAGCGTGCCTCCCTTCGGAGCTTGAATGGTAAAGTTACCGTCGAAGTCGGTCACCACGCCACCCGTCTGTCCTTCCAGACGTATGGTAGCGCCGATGATGGGTTCGCCGGAAGCATCCTTCACATGGCCCTTCACCGCAATTTGCTGGGCAAAGGCACCGACAGAGAGAATGAGCCCACATACAAATGCGAGCATCCTCTGAGGCATTGTAATTCTTACCTGCTTCATCTTGATACTGTTTTTAAGTTTAAAGTAATATATTGTAAATGTTTTTAATTACCGATTTTATAGGCATGGCAGAAAAATCCACCATGCAAAAGTAAGATTCTTTAAGTAATGTTGGTTCTTTTTAGTGCACAAAAACATTCTTTTGCAAATGCAAACGTTTGCATCCACTCACTTATAATAAAATAAGGTGGGAGCGTGAGGGTGTATTTTATTTTACTTATCTTTGTGGCATCAAAACAAGAACAATGAAAACCTCTACGCCCATTACGATGAAAGATATTGCGCGAGCGCTTGGTGTGTCGGTTGCCACCGTGTCACGCGCGTTGAAAGACAGTCCGCGCATCAGCCAGGAACAGCGTGAACGCATCAAGGCTTTTGCACGCGAGCACCACTTCACGCCCAACGTGCTGGCCGAGAGCCTGCGCCATTCGCGCATACGGCCACAGAAAATCATCGGGGTCATCATTCCGCAGTTTGCACACTATTATTTCTCTTCCATCCTGAGCGGCATTGAAGAAGAGGCCTCCGCCCGCGGCTACTCGGTGATAGTGGCACAGAGCAAAGAACAGTTCGAGCGCGAAGTGCGCATCTGTCACTCTTTCTATGAACACAAGGTGTGCGGGGTGATAGTCTCGCAGGCCAAAGACACGCAAAGCTACGAACACTTTCAGATGCTCATCGACCGCGGGGTGCCACTGGTGTTCTACGACCGCATCTGCACGGGGGTGAACGCGAGCCGCGTGGTGGTTGACGACTACATGGGGGCTTTCGGTGCGGTGAAGCACCTCATCAACACGGGGTGCCGGCGCATCGCTTTCTTCGGTTCGTCGATGAAGTTGGAGATTTCGAAAAACCGCTACAACGGCTATCGCGATGCACTGCTCAAAAGCGGCCTGCAACCCCGGCCGGAGTGGAACATCACCTGCGACAACCGTGCCGATGCCGAGGCCATCACGCCCCACATATTGCAACAAGAGGAAATTCCTGATGCTTTCTTTGCCGTGAACGACGATACCGCCATTGGCATTCTGCACACGGCGAAGCGCATGGGCTACCGCGTGCCCGAAGACATCTGCGTGTGCGGCTTCACCAACGGACCGCGGGCGGTGGCCTGCGACCCCATGCTCACCACCGTGGAACAGCGGGGCGAACTGGTGGGCGAAGAGGCGGCGAAGATTCTCATCGGGCAGGTGGAGGGCTTGCTGCCCGCCGACCGCATAGAGAAGCGCATTGTGCGCACACGCCTCGTTGTGCGCGGAACCACAAGGTAGGCGCGAAGCTGCGCTGCGCTAAATGATAAATGATAAATGATAAATGATAAATGAACTGGAAACCTAACATTCAACAATAAACAATGAAACAAAAACCTAATCTTCCGTTTTGGGGCCTTTGGAACCTGAGCTTCGGTTTCTTTGGCGTGCAGATTGCCTATGCCTTGCAGAGTGCCAACATATCGCGCATCTTTGCCACCCTGGGGGCCGACCCTCACAGTCTGAGCTATTTCTGGATTCTGCCCCCGCTCATGGGCATACTGGTGCAACCCATCGTGGGAACCCTCTCCGACCGCACCTGGACTCGCATAGGAAGGCGCATCCCCTACCTCTTTGTGGGGGCTGCCGTGGCCGTGCTGGTGATGTGCCTGCTGCCTAATGCCGGGTCGCTGGGGCTCACCGTTTCGGCTGCCATGATCTTCGGACTGCTCATGCTCATGCTGCTCGACACCAGCATCAACATGGCCATGCAACCGTTCAAAATGCTGGTGGGCGACATGGTGAACGAACAGCAAAAGGCAAAGGCCTACAGCATTCAGTCGTTCCTGTGCAACGCGGGCTCGGTGATGGGGTTCGTGTTCCCTTATTTCTTTGCATGGATTGGCATTAAAAAGGTGGCCGAAAAAGGGGTGGTGCCCGACAGCGTAATCTGGTCGTTCTATGTGGGGGCTGCCATCCTCATTCTTTGTGTCATCTACACCACACTGAAAGTGAAGGAATGGCCACCCGAGGAATACGAAGCCTATAATGGAAAGCAGAAAGATGAAAGCAGAGACGCAGAGCTAAAGCAGAAAACAGAAAGCAGAGAGCAGAGTGGAAACTGGTTTGTGCTGCTCAAGAATGCACCGGCAACGTTCTGGAAGGTGGGACTGGTGCAGTTCTTCTGCTGGGCGGCTTTCCTCTATATGTGGACCTACACCACCGGCACCATCGCCGAAACCATCTGGAACACCACCGATGTAGCCTCGGAAGCTTATCAGGCTGCCGGCGACTGGACAGGCATTCTCTTTGCTGTGCAGGCCATGGGGTCGGTGGCCTGGGCCATGGTGCTGCCGCAGTTCAAAAACACCAAGCTGGCATACGCGGTGAGCCTGCTGTTAGGGGGCATAGGCTTTGCCCTGGTTCCGTTCGTGGGGAACCAACACCTGCTGTTCGTGCCGTTCATTCTCATTGGCTGCGCCTGGGCTGCCATGCTGGCCATGCCGTTCACCTTCGTTACCAATGCCCTGCAGGGCTACGGCCACATGGGGGCTTACTTAGGACTGTTCAACGGCACCATCTGCGTGCCGCAAATAGTGGCTGCCATGGCGGGTGGGAGCATTCTCGCGCTCATCGGGTCGCACCAGAGTTCCATGATGGTGGTGGCGGGCATTCTGCTTGCCGTGGGTGCATGTTGTGTTTTTGCCATCAAAACCGATAGATAAACATTGAAACAGCTGCTCTTCTTCCTCTGTCTGTTGTGCTTGCCATGCTCGGCACAAGACAAGCGCTACCACGGCGACGGCATCGACAACCTGCTGCGCTTTGTGCCCATCACGGCTGTCATCACCATGAAGGCGGCGGGCATGGAGGGTGCCAGCTCGTGGAAACGACTTGCCACCAACACCGTGGCAAGCTATGCCATCGCTGCGGGCACCACCTACGCACTGAAACACAGCATTCACAGCCGACGGCCAGATGGCACCGACCGCCGTTCGTTTCCCTCGGGCCACTCCACAGTGGTCTTCGCGGGCGCGCATATATTATATAAGGAGTATGGGCGGAAGCACCCCTGGATAGCCGTGGCCGGGTATGGCGTAGCCGCGGCAACAGCTGCCGACCGCGTGCGCCGCAACCGTCACCACTGGGCCGACGTGGCAGCGGGGGCAGCCATAGGCATCGCCGGCACCGAACTGGGCTACCGACTGGGCGACCTCATCACTGGCGAGAAAAGCCGCTACCAACTGAGCATTACTCCTAACGAAGTGGCACTGAACATTTGCTTATAAACAAAAACTTCATCTTGCCTTCTCATCATTATATCAAAAACAAACTTAAATATGAAAAAAACACTCACTACTATTTTGCTGTGCATGGCCGCTATGGGCACCATGGCACAGGGATGGCCCGCCAACTATGACGGGGTGATGCTGCAGGGGTTCTATTGGGACTCGTTCAGCGATTCCAGATGGACTAAGCTCGCAGCGGCAGCTCCAGAAATGGAGGGAACCTTCAACTTGCTCTGGATTCCGCAGAGCGCCAACTGCGGGGGAACGTCGATGGGCTACGACGACCTCTACTGGTTCTCGAACTACGACAGCTCGTTCGGCAACCGCGAAGAACTGCTCGCTCTCATTCAAACCATGCGGCAACGGGGCATCGGAACCATTGCCGACATCGTGGTGAACCACCGGCGCAACGTATCGAACTGGGTAGACTTCCCGGCCGAAACTTACAAGGGCGTTACCTACCAGCTGCAATCGACCGACATTGTGGCTAACGACGATGGCGGGGCCACCAAAACATGGGCCACGGCCAATGGCTATTCGCTCAGTTCGAACAACGACTCGGGCGAAGGCTGGGACGGTATGCGCGACCTCGACCACCACAGTGCCAACGTACAAAACAACGTGAAGGCCTACCTGAAAATGCTGCTCGACGACTTCGGCTACATCGGCTTCCGATACGATATGGTGAAGGGCTACTCGCCTTCGTTCACCGCACTCTACAACAACCATGCCAAACCGCAGTTCTCGGTGGGCGAATGCTGGGACAGCTCCAACACCATCAAAAACTGGATTGACGGAACGAAAAGCAACGGAACACCCACCTCGGCGGCTTTCGACTTCCAGTTCCGCTACACGGTGCGCAATGCCATCAACCAAAACGACTGGACCTATCTGGGCAAACAGAACGATGGCAGCTGGCCCTTGGTGAGCAGCAGCTTCCAGAACGGCTCCTACCGCCAATGGGCGGTAACGTTCGTGGAGAACCACGACACCGAAATGCGCTCGGCACAAACACAACAAGACCCCATCCGGCGCGACACCCTCGCTGCCAATGCCTATCTGCTGGCCATGCCGGGCACACCCTGCGTGTTCTATAAACACTGGCTGGCCTACCCCGACGAGATTCGGGCCATGACCGCCGTGCGCAAGGCTGTGGGCATACACAACATGTCTACGTTCTTCAACATGGCATCGGCCAAGGGCTACTATGCCGTGAACGTGACAGGCACCAACGGCAACCTGCTGGCCGTGGTGGGCAACCAGATTGCTTCTTACGCACCGCAGGCTTCCACCTGGACGCGCGTACTCTCGGGCTACCACTATGCCTACTACCTGAACAACAACATGAACACGGCATGGGTAGACCTGCCTTCGGGCTACTATAAGAACAGCCGCACTGCCCGTCTCTATGCAGTGACGGCTCAAACTGGCGCACAGCTGGTTTACACCACCGACGGCACCACACCCACGGCCAACAGCAAGAAAGCTACCAACGGCTCGGCCATCGACATCCCCGTGGGCACCACCACACTCAAGGTGGCCCTGCTCGTGGGCGGTACCGTGAGTGGCATGGTTACGCGCAACTACAACATTGAAGAGGTGGACCCCTTCCCGGCCTACGACATCACCGTGTATGTGAATGCCGATGCCTGGAGCACCACGCTCTCGGCGGTGAACTTCTGGACGTGGGGCGGCGACGGAACGCATGCGCCTGCCAAGAGCTCGTGGCCGGGCGATGCCGTAACTGCCAAGAAAACCATCGATGGAAAGACGTGGTTCTACAAAACCTTCCGCATCAATGCGGCCGACGACTATGTGAACTTCGTGTTCAGCACAGGCAGCGGAACGCCGCAGACGGTGAACGTAGAGAACATCAACCACGATGCGTACTTCGAGGTGAGCGCACAGAAGAGTGGCAACAACCACCTGGTGAACGACCTCACATCAATCTATTCGTCAGTTGAAAGGCTCCCCTACTCCACCACCGCCACACCCGCTCCCTATTACACCACCGACGGCCGCCGGCTCTCAGGCAAACCCTCACAGCCAGGGGTCTACATCCACCAAGGTCGCAAAGTGGTGGTGAAATAATCACGGGGTTTGCACCAAAACCTCACGGGGTTCGCACCAAAAAATCACGGGGTTTGCCCTAAAACCTTACGTTTTAGTTTCGTACACGTCCCATGTAGCAATGCTACATGGGACGTGTAGTAATGCTACATGCGGCATGTAGCAATGCTACACGCCGCATGTATCAAGGTAAAAGCATAGGAAATGATCAATCATCCCAAACATTATAGGCCGCAGGATACTCCATTTCGCGAGCCTCAAGCTGGTTGGCACCAATGGTTTGCGTGTTGTCTGTTTCCACCAGGTTTTCACCGGTGAGAGAAGCTACTTGCATCACGCTCTCCATGTCCATGAGCATATATTGGGTGTTGGGGGTTATATAATTCTTTTTCATTGTTCTGTTCGTTTATTTATTTGACAACCATTTTCTTTCCGTTCACAATATAGAGTCCGCGCTTGGGCTGTGCCACACGCCGCCCCTGCAGGTCGAAAATCTCATTTATCATTTGTGATTTATCATTTAGGCGCGTGGCGCCGCTAACGCCTGTGGTTTCATCAACGAAGATGAAGCTGAACTCACGGGCCTCACCGGCATCGGCAATGGGTAGGTAGGCACGGTTGGCGGGTACGATGCCCGAGCTGATGCGCTTGAACTTTCCGCCGCTCATGCCATAGTTGTGGTAGCCGGCAGCGGCAGCCTCCACATAGGTGGGAGCCAGCGTTCCGCGGAGCAGGTTCTCAGGCACGTTGTTGCTGTCGCCCGTGGGCACACTCACGGTTTCGCCGCCCTCACCGGTGATGATGAAAGGAACGCCGCCCTTCACCCTCGACGTAATCTTCTCGAGCGTGATGTTGCTGCCATCGATGCGCTTCACCGTGTAAGCCTTGAACGAAAGGTCGTTGGTGGTCACATTCGAAAAATCAAGCGGATATTCAGAACAATAAGTGCCAATGCCGCTGGCAGGAATGGTTATGTTCACCGAAGAGATGGGAGTGCCGGGGCAGATGACTTTGACTTCGTCGAGGAAGAACTGAGAATTGCTGGAAGCATTTCCTTCAAACGTAATTGTTGCACCGGCCGAAGCTTCTGTTATAGTCAATTCAAAATTATCAAATGCTTCTTGTTTCATTGTTACACTGCTTGCACTCAACGTGCCATTACTCATAGAAACCTTCAAATTGGTAGACTTGTCTTTCCAAGCACCAGCCTTAAAGGTTAGAGTATAAGTGTTGCCTGCAGCAAGAGAAATAGATGGAGTTGTTGCTTTACCCAACTTAGATCCTGAACCCATCTTCACACATTTGTTTGCCTTAAAGGCATTACTCATAGTCCAAGAATTATCTGCTAAGGTGTTACTATAGTCTCCGTTTGCAACAGAACCGCTCCATGCGCCATCATTTCCTCCTGTTCCATTACATTCGTCAAAGCTCTCATAGAACACAGTTACATCTTCGGCAACAGGAACGGCAGAGAGGGCTGCGGGGGCAGTAACGGTGAGGGTGAAGGTTTCTTCGCCTGCAATGTAGGTATCATCGGCGGCAGTGCTGAGGGTAACAGTTGCTGTGCCTACGGCGGCAGCGGTGACGGTAGTGCCCTCAACAGTTACAAAGCCGGCGGGAGCAGAGGTGGCGGTGAGTTCACCACCCTCGATGGTTGCAACGCAAGCGGCACCGCATACCACCGACTGGTCGCTCACGGTGATGGTGGGCTGCTTCCTGATTTTCAGGGTGTAAGTGTCTTCGGCGGCATTGTAAAGAGCGGTAGCGGCGGCTGTGGCCTTGATAACCACATCACCGGTAGCACTGAAAATAACTTTCTCGTCTTCGGCATCTAAGCTTGCCCCGGCAGAAGTGAACGAAACGATACTATAAGTCAGGGTGCCATCGTAACCCGTGGTGACGGTTGCCGACTGCCAATAAGGACTCTCGCCCAACAGCTTAGTTACTTCGCCTTGAGCAAACGCCACCTCAATATCTTTCTTGTTCACCGTTACGGTGCAAGTGGTTTCGGCAGCGCGGTGACCGGCCGTGGCAGCAACAGAGGCCGTAACACTGTAGGTTCCCGGTGTGTTGCAAGTGAGTGTGCCGTCGGCAGCGATGGTGAGGTTGTCGTCGTCGCAGGAGTAAGTAATGGTTTCGTTGAGCGGTTCGCCATTCACCATTGCCGTAGCAGCAACACGCTTGGCGGCATCGCCCCACGTCATCTCCACATCCCCCATTGTCAGTTCCGGCTTGGGAAGAGTGGAAACGGTGGTGCAGTAACTGGTATAGGAAGCCCTGGTTCCCTTCACAAAGATTTCTACTTTAGATATGCGAACGCCTGAACTTGAAGCAGTTCCTGAATTAGAAGTCACACGCAAAGTCTTTGTTCCGGTTAAAGCTGAACCGCCGGTAAACTCATGTTTCTTAGTTGCTATGTTTTCTGTAACATTTACATCCTTCCAAGTATTGGTTCCATCGCCAATGGTTAATGAAGTATATTCACCACCACCAAAATAGCCACCATAAATATTTACTTTCATCAACTTACTCAAATCGAAAGCAGCTGATTCAATATAACTGCCCGAATGGAATAAACGGTAGTTACTCTTATCAGTTGTAGAACCGGAATAAGTCCAGGTGTCATATTGCAGGGTTTGGGCCAGCACTGCATCAGCAACATCATCCGATTCTTCTACTGTCTCCTCGGCATACACCGCATAATAGGTTTTGTCGGCATCGCCCATGGTGGCAGGCTCGGTTACGAGCGTGGCACTATTAGCAGTGCCGGCGATGGTTGCTTCTGCCCATCCCACAAAGGTGAAGCCGTTGTTCTCCCTTGCGAACTCATTGGCAGTGGAGGGAGAGGCCACGGCAGAGGGGAAGGGAATCTCCTCGCCCTCCACCACAGGGGCAGTGCGGGTGGTATTGCCGTCGATGGAGAAAGTCACCGTGTGAATAGCGTTTGTGACAGTGATAGTGTAGGAAGCTTCGCCCGCTGCGTATTTTTCGGTTTCTTCGCTCGATGCTGTGATGGTGGCCGTTCCTTCCTTCGTTCCAATGGTAACAGCACCCGTAGAAGCGTTCACGGCAGCGATGTCGGCATCCGTTGTGGCATAGCTCACCGTCAACCCATTCGGGTTAGAGAGTGTAGGAGCCGTGAAAGCAGCCGAGGGAAGAGAATTGAATGCCGTGGTTCCGCCAAAGGAAAGGCCAGCCGGGGATTTGGAGGATGCTAAAGTAACAACAACAGATGTAAAACAAAGCTGACCTGCTCTACTACTTCCATCTGATCCGTAATCAGCTTTATCGCCTACTGTAAAAGTAACTGTCGAGGAAGAACCAGACCATGTTACTGTTTCATCCCCAGAAGATTGAGAAGCAACAGTTCCCACAGAAGCTGTCACTGGAGCTAAGCGCTTTTTTCCTTGAGCAGAGATATTGAATACAATCCCGGTAATAATCTTATCAACAGAAGAGATTGTTACGGTGCCTTTTGCATATACCCGAAGATCTTTTCCTGTGGCATTATAAGAGGGATCCGTTGAACCACTCCCTATAGCAGCTGATAAAGAAACATTATTTTGGGTAGCAGAAGTACTTGTTGGAGTTATAGTCACTTCATCCGCCCACGCGAAACTACCCCCCCCAGTAACAAAAAGGCATAGGAGGAGCCAAAAGTTAAATAAATGTTTTGTTTGCATAATAAATATTAGAGTTAAATATTATAGTTAAATATTAGAGTTAAATATCAGAGTTTCTTAAAATCGTGCAAATGTACATAATTTTAATGAAACGAACAAATCATTTGTGCCATTTCGTTTAAAGAAAGGCACTGGTCTCTGCGAATAACCATTCGCTCGTTGTGATGTTCCCACGGAGCTAAGATGAGCAGCTGCCCGCGGGCACAGGCCTCCATGCGCTGCCCACCGGGTTTCGCCAAGTCGGTGAACCCGTTTTCCTGCAGGTAGATGAGGGGGAACCCTTGATCGAAGGCGGCCCGCATCACTGCCTTTTCGCCCGGAGAGATGGAGGGCGAAACCAGCACAGCCCCCTGCGCTGCCGCTGCCAGAAAATGCTGAACAACACCCTCTATCTCTGCCGGAGTGAGCCGGCGGGAGCACTGCACCTGCAGCCGCACGGGGCGCTCAAGCAAAAACCTGTTGCCAATGGCCGAAAACGACTGCCCGCCAACCACCAGCCCCCGCTGCACCCGAAACAGATTGGGGTGTTCGCGCTTCATCAGCAGCCGGCGGGGGTTATCGGCAAGATAGCGCCGCCAAACATCGAGCTGCCCCGCCCGCAGCAGCAGCTTATCGTTGAAGCCGGGGGCAAAGAGAAGGCCGTGGCGGCGGTCGCTCGCCCCGCGTTTTGTTTGTTGCTGTATTACAGCAACAGACGGAACGGCGAGCCCGGAAGGGCTGGCGGGAACGGCGGGACCGAAGGGGGCGAAGGGGGCGCCAGGGCCGGCGGGAACGGCGGGAACGGAAGGGCCGGCGGGAACGGAAGGGCTGGCGGGAACGCCGGGGACGAAGGGGGCGCCGGGCCCGCCGGGCCTGGCGGGCTCGCCGAGAACCAGCTCGCGAAAGGCTTTGTTGCAGCCCTGCTTGAAGCCCAAGAGCACTTTGCCCATTGGCTTCTCTATGTGTTCTTTCACAAAGAGAATGCCGTGGAAGTGATCGGGCATGAGCTGGAAGCCCAGCAACGCTATCTGAGGGTATCGAACGGAAATTTCTCTCCAACACTGCTCTACACGGGCACCCAGTTCGGTGGGCACGGCACGAGGAGCATCGGGCGTTCCGGCCGCACCATCGCTCTTTCCTTGAACGGTTGCCAACAGCGGGCGACGGCCCTCCGTAACCATCGTAATCATATACATCTGCCGCGCTTGGTAGTCGTGGCCTACCATACGGCGGTTCATCGATGGCACCTTTTCGCCGGCAAAAGGTTTCTGGCTCTCGTAGGTTTCCCTGTCCATAGAAACAGCCGGCTTATTCCTCTGTCACCAGTTGCGGACCGCGCACGCGGTCTTTCTTGGTGAGCCCGCTCTTCACCTCTATGCTGATGCCATCAGACAGGCCGGTGACCACTTTCCTGCGCTCGTATGTTTTCTCTTCTCCCTCACCGCTGATTACATACACGAAGGTTTCGCCCCCGCTGAACTCCACGGCACTCTCGGGCACACACAGCACCTTTCCCGCCTGTTGCAGCACAATTTCGGCATTGGCACTGTAGCCACTGCGAATGGTGGTGGCAGCCTGGGCAGCCTTTTCAGGAGCCAAGGAAATGTTCGCCTTCATCTCAAACTGGTTGGCCCCGTTGCTCTCCACCGCCTTCGGCGAGATATATTCGAGCCGAGCCTCAACAGGCAGGTCGCTCAGTGCCCCGATGGTGATTTTCATGGGCATGCCCACCACCAGCTGTCCCACCTCTGTTTCGTCGATGTTGCCCCGGAAGATGAGGTCGTTCATGTTGGCCACGGTAGCAATGGTGGTACCATCGTTGAAGGTGTTGGAGAGGATCACCGAGTTGCCCACCTTCACGGGAATGTCGAGGATGAGCCCCGAGATGGTAGAGCGGATGAGTGTAGACGAAGCCGACGCATTGCTGCGCGAAACGCCGTCGCGCACCACCTCGAGCTGGTCGTTGGCGGCAGCCAGTTCTTCGCGCGCCTGGTCGTAGGTCTGTCGCAGCTTGTCGTATTCGTCGGCCGCAACCAGTCCCTTGTCGAAGAGTGTTTTCTCGCGCTCGTAGTCGGTTTTGGCCTGTGCGAGGTTGATGCCCGCAAGCCGCACCCGCGATTGTGCCGACGAGAGCTGTTGCATATCAGGAATCACCTTCACCTTGGCAATCACCTCACCTTCCTGCACGCGGTCGCCCGCCTCTTTGAAGATTTCTGTGATGATGCCCGAAATCTGAGGCTTCACACTCACCTCGTTTCGCGGTTCAATTTTCCCCGTCACCACGGTAGTCTTGCGCAGGTCTTTCACCTCAGGCACAAACTCGTCGTAGACCACCGGCTGGGGTTGCGACCGTTGCCACAAGAACACAAACATACCTATAAAAACCAGTGCGACCAGTGCCGCAGCAAAGAGTTTGAAATACTTTTTCATCTTTATTTCGTTTTACATGCTACTTATTACTTTTTACCTATTACTTATTACTCGTCTCTCATGGCATCGACGGGTTTGATGGCCATGGCGCGTGCTGCCGGAGCCAGTCCCGCCACAATGCCCAACACACCAAGCAGCGCCAGAGCCCCAAGCGCCGTGCCAATGTCTATTTGGAACCGTGCGGTCAATATGCCATCGGTGGTATTGGCCAGTTCGAGCATTTGCAGGATCACCACCGCAAAGAGAATGCCGCTCATGCCCGCCACCGCCGTGAGCACCACACTCTCACTGATAATCTGCGAGAGGATGCTTGCAGGAGTGGCTCCGATGGCCCGGCGGATGCCAATCTCGGTGGTGCGCTCGCGCACGGTAACCATCATGATGTTCGACACACCGATGGCACCGGCCAGCAGCGTGCCTATGCCCACCAGCCAGATGAGGAAGTTCACCCCATCGAAGAGACTGTCCATGAGTTGAAAGAGCACCTCGGTGTTGAACACCGTAACGGCCGTTTCGTCGGTAGGGTCGATGCGGTGTGCCCGTGCCACGGTTTCGCGAATGCGCTGTGCCAGCGAGCTCATCACCACCCCATGCCTACCCGTCACGCAGAGCAGGTCTACCTGGTCGCCCTTGTTATAGACCTGTTGCATGAGTGTGAGCGGAATGGTAACACTCTCTTCGGCACGCCCGTTGATGTTGATGTTTCCACTGCTGTAGTCTACCCCCACCACACTGAAATACATCGAGTCGATGCGCACCAACTGGCCGCACGGGTCGCCGCCCTGTGGGAAGAGCGTTTTATAGACCTTTTTGCCCAGCACGCACACCTTTCGGCGCTGTGCCAAATCCATACTATTGATAAAGCGGCCATAGAAAATTTTCGGAGCATCCACCTTGGCATATTCCGGCATCAGTCCGCGCACGGAGCACGCCGACTTGTTGTCGCTTGCCACCACTGTGGCCCCCCATTGCGAGAGCATGGGAGCCACCACGTCGAGTTCGGGCACCTGTTGGTGCAGGCGTTCCACATCCTTGTAGCTCATGCTCCACGCTCGCCCTTTGCGGAACCCGCTGAAAGGTTTGGTGGTGGGTTGGGCAAAAACAATGGTCGAGTTGTTGGCGAAGCCCTCGAAGTTGCTCTCGAGCAGCTGTTTCACACCGTCGCCCCCGCCCATCAGTCCCACGAGCATGAACACCCCCCAGAAGATGCCGAAGCCCGTGAGCAGTGTGCGGCTTTTGTTGCGCGTGAGGGTGTCGAGAATTTCGCGATAGGTATCTAAGTCTATTCTCATGGCAGTGTATGTTAGAATGTTATTCTGCCCGCAGTGCTTCTATGGGTCTGATGAGCGCCGCCTTACGCGCAGGAATGAGTCCGGCAATAGTTCCCGCCACCACCATGAGCAGCGTGGCCTGCAGACAGATGCCGATGCTCACGGTGGGGTCTACGAACATGGTAGCCTGGAACAGTCCGGTGTCGATCACCTGATGTCCGAGTGTGGCATCCATATAGAGGTTGGCGGCAATGCCGAGCAGCATGCCGATGTAGCCGAAGAAAGTAGTGATGATGATGCTTTCAGAGATGATGAGTTTGAGAATGGCCGATGGTTTGGCACCGATAGCTTTTCTGATACCAAACTCGCGGGTACGCTCCTTCACGGTGATGAGCATGATGTTGGAAACGCCAACAATGCCGCTCAGCAGCGTGAAGATGCCGATGACCCAGAGAGCCGTGCGCAGGATGCCCATGCCTTTCGACATCTGCAGGTTTTGTGTGAAGCGGTTCCAAATCCAGGTGGCTCCCTCGTCGTCGGGGGCAGCCCGGTGGTTGCCATTCACCGCAGTGCGATAGTGCTGTTCGAAGTTGGTGTTGGCCTGTTCCGATTCCAATCCGTGAAAGGTGAACACAATCTGGTCGGCCTTGTCGCCCCGGTTATACATGGTTCGCACGGTGTGGAAGGGAGTGTAGACATTGGTTTGCATGCGGCTGCGGTCGCCTTTGTAGATGCCCACAATGCGGAACGAGAAATTATCTACCTTCACATGCTGCCCCACCAAGTCGGCCACACTGCCGGCATAGAGTTCCTTGGCCTGCTGGTCGCTCACCACGAGCACCTTCCGGCGGTCGGCATTGTCTTGTTCGTTGATGAAACGGCCGTGGAGCATTTCAATTTTATTGATTTTGGGTTCGTTGGGATAAACGCCCTGGAGCGAACAGCTCAGATAGCGGTCGGCGAGCGAGATGGTCACTCCCGCCTGTTCCATTTCGGCCCCCACCTCGTCAACGTTTTCAGCAAAGCGGCGGGCAGTGGTTTCAAGGTCGGCATCGTTGAGTGTCACGCGCCGTCCCTCTTTCAGTCCGTCGTAGGCTTTAGTGGTCATGCCCCCGCCCACCATCATCGAGTTATCGAGGAAGCGGCTGTTGTTCTGCATCTGTGCATTGATGAGTCCGTTTCCCGCCCCCAACAGCACGATGAGCATGAAGATGCCCCATGCCACGGCAAACCCGGTGAGTGCGGTGCGCAGGCGGTTGCGCTTGGTTGTTTGCCAAATTTCATTCAATAATTCCATCCTTGATGCGTATGATGCGGTTTGTCTGTTGTGCCACCCCCGGGTCGTGTGTAACGATTACCATGGTCATGTGTTCGCGCTCGTTGAGTTCTTTGAGCAGGCGCATCACCTCCACACTGGTTTTCGAGTCGAGGGCTCCGGTGGGTTCGTCGGCCAGAATCATCTGCGGCCGTGTGATGAGCGCACGGGCAATGGCCACGCGCTGCCTCTGTCCGCCGGAGAGTTCGTTGGGATAGTGGTCGGCCCAGGCGAGCAGTCCGAGCCGGTCGAGGTATTCCAGAGCCAGCTGGTGCCGCTTCTTCCTGCTCACCCCCTGGTAGAAGAGTGGCAGTTCAACGTTCTCTACCGCCGTTTTGAAGCTGATGAGGTTGAACGACTGGAAGATGAACCCGATCATGCGGTTGCGGTATTCTGCGGCCTTGCGCTCCGAGAGGTTCTTGATGAGTGTGCCGGCCAGGGTGTATTCGCCGGAGTCGTAGTTGTCGAGAATGCCTAATATATTTAATAAGGTGGACTTCCCCGACCCCGATGCTCCCATGATGGAAACGAACTCACCGGGAGCAACATGCAGGTTGATGCCCTTGAGCACATGCAAGGGCTGTGCTCCGTAGTAAGTCTTGTTGATGTTTTTGAGTAGAATCATTGCATTGGAATCATTGAGCCTGCCAGTCGCTGTCGACAAAGATTTTATAGTTGATGGGCATTTGGAAGCGTGTTTTGAAGGGGATGCCGAAGCGTCGGCCGGGTTTCCACTTGGGCATGATGCTGATCACGCGCTCGGCTTCTTCGGCAAACATTTCGAGGCATCGCTCGCTCACGTTGCGCTGCTCGTCGGCCGAGAGCCGTTGGAAGGGTGCGCGATCGTTGCGGGTAATGCGGTTGCTCTTCACGCTGATGTCACGGATGGAGCCATCGATGTCGACGGTGAACTGCATGATGGTTTGCGCCTCAAGCCCGTAGTTGGAGGCTGTGCGCGGGTGGTTGACGTTTTTCACCAGGAACGCCCGCAGTGCATTGTCGCCCCCGGGATAGGATGGCAGTGTAGACATCTGGTTGCGTGGAATGCGCACACGGCTCAGGTCGAGCATCTGCAGTCGGCGTTGCAGTTTCTCCACCTCCACAGTGGCAAGAATCACCTTGCCTTCGGTGTTGAGCACATAGTAGGCAGGAATCCACTTCACCTGGTAGGCCTGTGCCGTTGCCGACTCTTTCATCTTCTTCAGTTCCGATAGCTGGAGTCCGCCCATGTCCGATTCGCGCACATACTTCTGCCAAGCTTCGCGGTCGGTATCGAAAGAGATGTTGATGAACACCACGCTGTCTGAGGCGAACTCTTCATAAAGCTGGTTGTAGAGTGGCGTGTCTTTCCGGCAGTCGGGACACCACGAAGCCCAGAAGTGGAGCACCACAAAGCGGCCCTGCATTTTTGCGAGCGTGGTGTTGCTCAGGCTGTCAATCATGAAGTCGGGGGCTTTCATGCCCACATGAAGCATGTCCTTGGCATAGAGTGAGTCAAGGTTTTCGGCTGCAACATGCTGCACGCCCGTAACCAGCAGTGCAGCGGCAGCCATCATCCAAGAGAAAAGTAATTTCTTCATATAGCTCATTTATCATTTATCATTCATCATTTATCATTTATCATTTATCATTTAGCGTAGCGAAACGAAGCGTCAGCACCTGGTCGCAGTAGTCGATGACGGCGGGGCGGTGTGTAACAAAGATAACCGTTTTATCCCTTCCGGCGAGGATGTTCTGCAGCAGCTGCTTCTCGGTGTCGATGTCGAGGGCACTGGTAGACTCATCGAAAATCATCACCGCACGGTCTCTGAGCAAGGCCCGTGCAATGGCAATGCGCTGTGCCTGTCCTTCAGAGAGTCCCCCACCCTTTTCGGTGCACACGGTGTTGAGTCCGGCGGGCAGTTCAAACACGAAGTCGGCACATGCCTGATGCAGGGCTTCGCGCATCTCGCTGTCGGTGGCATCGAGCCGTCCCAGTCGAAGGTTGTCGCGAATGGTACCACTCATCAAGGTATTTCCCTGCGGCACATACACGAAGTTGCAGCGCATGCGCGGCGAAAGGGCTCGCCGCTTATAGCGGTCGTACATCTGTATGCGCCCCTCCTGTGGATGAACAAGCGCGAGTAGCATGCGCACGAGGGTTGTCTTTCCGGCACCGGTTGGTCCGAGGATGGCGGTGCAGGAGCCGGGTTGGAAATCGAAGTCGAGCTTGTCTATCACGTTGCCTTCTGCGGGCGCATAGCTGTAGCACACCTGTTTGAAACGTATGCCGCACGGTTCATCGAAATAGATGGGGTCGCCCTGTTCTTCGAGCGGGTTCTCTTCGAGTTCCATGAGCCGTTCGGCAGCGGTGAAGACGGTCACAAACTGGGGTGCCAGTTTGGTGAGGTTGCGGGCCGGCCCCTGTATGCGCGCCACCAGTTGCAGGAAGGCTGTCATGCCGCCAAAGGTGAGGGTGCCCGCCGACATGCGCAGGGCAGCCCACAGGAAAGCCACGATGTAGCCCAGGGCGAAGCCGAAGTTGAGGATGAGCTGAGAGAACACGCTGAACAGTGTGCGCCGCACCACACGGTGGCGCAGTTGGCTCTGCGTATGCTCCAGGCGGTCTACCATGGCTTCATCGCTCTCGAGGGTTTTGATGAGCATGCGGTTTTGAATGGTTTCCTGCAGCACGCTCTGCACCTTGGAGTCGCTGTCGCGCACCTGACGGTTGAGCCTGCGCATGCGGCCCATATAGATTTTGCTCACGGCAATGAACACGGGAATGATGGCCACGGTAATGAGGGCCAGTGTCTTGTCCATGAGGAACAGATAGCCGAAGGCACCAATAAACATGGCCAGCACGGAGAGGGCGTTGGGAATGACCTCGGTGAGGAAGTTCACCACGCTGTTCACATCAAACTCCAAGCGGTTGAGCACGTCGCCGGAGTGATGACTTTCCTTGCCGCGCCATTCGGAGCGCAGGATGCGGTCGAGCATGCGCTGCTGCATGCGGTTCTGGGCCTTGATGCCGAGCATGCTCTTCACCCACACGCTGGCCACATGCAGGGCGAAGTCGGCCAGAATGAACAGGGCCATCAGTGCCACGGCCATGTACACCGACCCGGCGACGGCACCCTCGGCCACCTCGATGGCATGTTGCACCGCCCACACCTGGGCCAGGCTCACTGCCACTTGCAAGAAGCCGATGAGGGCATTGAGAGCAGCCTGCAACCGGTTGCCCCGCCATGCCTGCCACAGCCACCTGAGAATGCTGCGGGCCGAGTATTTGTTATTTGGTTTTATCAATTTCTTCTTTATAGTGAACAGTGAATATCTAAGCCCCCTAAGTTAGGGGGTTGGGGGTCTGAAGTTACACGAACCACCCCTAACCCCTCCTTTATGAAAGGAGGGGACTACGAGTTGGAGGTTTGCTTGAGTTCATTTATCATTTATCATTTATCATTTATCATTTAGCGAAGCGACTCATTTAGCGAAGCGACTCATTTAGCGAAGCGACTCATTTAGCGAAGCGACTCATTTAGCGAAGC
>CACXFT010000068.1 GCA_902767045.1 uncultured Prevotellaceae bacterium
GACCCCGACGATAACAAGTTCGTGGACTGCGCCTTTGCCGCAGGAGCCGACTATCTGGTGTCTGAGGACAGCCATTTCCGCATACTCCACGACACGCCGTTTCCGCAGCTGAACCTCGTCACGCTCGACGAGTTCATGCAGACGAGGCTCGTCAAGGAGCAATAGACCTACATTCTGCTTCCCCTCCGCCGCGAGCGATGCTACTTGGAGGGCAGAAACGTGCCTCTCCGCCGCGAGCGGTGCTACTTGGAGGACAGGACCAATGTTCAAGGATTTGGACGATAACCGACAAATAATTTATGTCCTTGGTCTCTTTATCGCCTTCATGGCTTTAGGGACGGGACACGTATTAACTGATAAAAAGAAAGGAAATCGGTCTTTAGCATGTGACGCACGACAAAAGAAGGGGCGACAGAATTGCAGGCAGGCGGTGAAGCCCTTTCGGGCTTTTGTCGTGCGTCACATTTTACTGATCTGTTCGAGTTAAAAATAGCGTACAGTAGTTATATTTTGTTAAAACATAAGGTTTAACCCTACTTTCCCATTCTATATATTAGGTGGATTGAGAATTTGTTTGTAATTTTGCAGCCCGAAAACGCCCTCGTTGTAACCGTTTTGTAACGGGGATAATCGTGCAAACAAGCGAAGGGTATAGCATAAAAGTTTGAAAATCAATAAATAAAATATATAAATAACAAAAATTAAGTACAATTATGCCTACTATTTCACAATTAGTAAGAAAAGGCAGACAGGAGCTTGTAGACAAGAGCAAGTCGCCCGCCTTGGACTCATGTCCTCAGCGTCGCGGTGTTTGCGTGCGTGTTTACACCACCACTCCCAAGAAGCCTAATTCGGCAATGCGCAAAGTTGCCCGTGTTCGTTTGACAAACCAAAAGGAGGTTAACTCCTACATTCCCGGCGAGGGACACAACCTGCAGGAGCACTCTATCGTGCTGGTGCGTGGCGGTCGTGTGAAAGACCTTCCCGGTGTGCGCTATCACATTGTGCGCGGAACGCTCGATACCGCCGGTGTTGCCAACCGCACCCAGCGCCGCTCTAAGTACGGAGCCAAGCGTCCCAAGCAGAAGAAGTAAGAAAACAAGGCGCTTTTGAGAGTTTTTGAGTTCCTAAGGCCGGTAAGCATGTGGCAGACACATAACTTCGGGGCCGGGGCTCGGAAAAGCAGAGCCGGAACTCAAAAACTCGTCAAAGCCCCTTCACAGCTTCACAAGCAAAGCATACACATTATTTATATTATAAAAGTTTTGCTGGAGAATCTTTCGTGAAAGGTTGAGTAAATGCCCGGGAGCGGGCGTTGAAGAACAAAAACAAGGACAGCCTCCGCAAATTTTAATTCGAAAACAACAAAATGAGAAAAGCAAAACCCAAGAAGCGCCTGATCCTGCCCGATCCGGTGTTCAACGACCAGAAGGTCTCAAAGTTCGTGAACCATCTGATGTATGATGGTAAGAAGAACATTTCCTATGAAATTTTCTACACCGCTCTCGAAATTGTGAAGAACAAGATGGAGAAGGAAGAGAAGTCGCCCCTGGAAATCTGGAAACAGGGCCTCGACAACATCACTCCGCAGGTGGAGGTGAAGAGCCGCCGCATTGGTGGTGCCACTTTCCAGGTGCCCACTGAAATTCGTCCCGACCGCAAAGAGAGCATCTCTATGAAGAATATGATTGCCTTCGCACGCAAGCGTAGCGGCAAGTCGATGGCCGAGAAACTGGCTGCCGAGATTATGGATGCCTACAACAACCAGGGCGGCGCCTTCAAGCGCAAGGAAGACATGCACCGCATGGCCGAGGCTAACCGCGCATTTGCCCACTTCCGATTCTAACATTCTAAGGTAAAAAAGTTATTAAAAGGATAATAAGAAAATGGCAAATCGCGATTTACACTTGACTCGTAACATCGGTATCATGGCTCACATCGATGCCGGTAAGACCACAACCTCTGAGCGTATCCTCTTCTACACCGGTAAAACCCACAAGATTGGTGAGGTGCACGATGGTGCCGCCACCATGGACTGGATGGCTCAGGAGCAGGAGCGCGGTATCACTATCACCAGTGCTGCCACCACCTGTAACTGGAACTACGACAACAAGACATTTAAAATCAACCTGATCGACACTCCGGGACACATAGACTTCACTGCCGAGGTGGAGCGCTCGCTGCGCGTGCTCGACGGTGCCGTGGCCACCTATTCTGCTGCCGACGGCGTGCAGCCCCAGTCTGAAACGGTGTGGCGCCAGGCCGATAAGTACAACGTGCCCCGCATTGGTTATGTGAACAAGATGGACCGCTCGGGTGCCGACTTCTTCGAAACCGTGCAACAGATGAAAGACATCCTGGGTGCCAACCCCTGCCCCGTGCAGATTCCTATCGGTGCCGAAGAGAACTTCAAGGGTGTTGTAGACCTCATCAAAATGAAGGCAATCCTGTGGCACGACGAAACAATGGGCGCAGAATACGACGTTGAAGAGATTCCCGCCGACCTCGTTGACGAAGCCAACGAGTGGCGCGAGAAGATGCTCGAACAGGCTGCCAACTTCGACGACGAGCTGATGGAGATGTACCTTGAAGGACAAGACATTCCCGAAGACAAAATCATCGCTGCCATCCGCAAGGGTTGCATATCGATGGAACTCACTCCCATGACTCTGGGTTCTTCGTATAAGAACAAGGGCGTGCAGCCCCTGCTCGACTATGTTTGTGCTTTCCTGCCTTCACCCCTCGACACAGAGGCTGTGATTGGCACCAACCCCGAAACCGATGAAGAAGAGGGACGCAAACCCAGCGAAGATGAACCCACAGCAGCACTGGCATTCAAGATTGCTACCGACCCCTACATGGGCCGCCTGGTGTTCTTCCGTGTTTATTCGGGTAAGATTACAGCCGGAAGCTACGTCTACAACCCCCGCTCGGGCAAGAAGGAGCGCATCAGCCGCCTGTTCCAGATGAACTCGAACAAAGAAATTCCTATGGAGAGCATCGATGCCGGCGACATCGGCGCAGGTGTAGGCTTCAAGGATATCCGCACCGGCGACACCCTCTGCGACGAAGGTCACCCCATCGTGCTGGAGTCGATGACTTTCCCCGACACCGTGATCTCTATCGCTGTGGAGCCCAAGAGCCAGGCCGATATTGCCAAGCTCGACAACGGACTGGCCAAGCTGGCCGAGGAAGACCCCACATTCACCGTGCGCACCGACGAACAGAGCGGACAGACCATCATCTCGGGTATGGGCGAGCTGCACCTCGATATCATCATCGACCGCCTGAAGCGCGAATTCAAGGTTGAGTGTAATCAGGGTAAACCCCAGGTTAACTATAAAGAAGCCATCACCAAAGAGGTTGCCCTGCACCGTGAGGTTTACAAGAAGCAGTCGGGTGGTCGCGGTAAGTTTGCCGACATCATCGTTACCGTGGGCCCGAAAGACGAAGACTACACCGAGGGCGACTTGCAGTTCATCAACGAGGTGAAGGGTGGTAACATTCCCAAGGAATTCATCCCCTCTGTGCAGAAGGGCTTCGAGACTGCCATGAAGAACGGTATTCTGGGTGGCTATCCCATGACCGGACTGAAGGTAACACTCGTAGACGGTTCGTTCCACCCCGTAGACTCCGACCAGCTCTCGTTTGAGCTTGCTGCCATCAACGCCTATAAGAACATCTGCCCGAAGGCCGGCCCCGCCCTCATGGAGCCTATAATGAAGGTAGAGGTTGTTACCCCCGAAGAGAACATGGGTGACGTGATTGGCGACCTAAACAAGCGTCGCGGACAGGTTGAAGGCATGGACGAGGCACGCTCGGGTGCCCGCATCGTGAAGGCTCAGGTGCCTCTGGCCGAAATGTTCGGCTATGTGACCGCCCTGCGCACCATCACTTCGGGTCGCGCCACCAGCTCTATGGAATACGACCACCACGCACCGCTCTCCAGCTCTATTGCCAAGGCTGTGCTCGAAGAAGTGAAGGGACGTGCCGACCTGGTGTAATTTAAAAACAAAAGGGGAGTCGCTGAGCAAATGACTCTTTAGCGGCTCCCCTTCATTTCATACAACAATCAAATTTAAACATTAAGAAACAATTATGAGTCAGAAAATTCGTATCAAGCTGAAGAGCTACGACCACAAGCTCGTAGACAAATCGGCCGAGAAGATTGTGAAGGCTGTGAAAGCCACCGGTGCCATCGTGAGCGGTCCTATTCCCCTGCCCACACACAAGCGCATCTATACTGTTAACCGCTCTACCTTCGTGAACAAGAAGAGCCGCGAGCAGTTCCAGCTCTCTAACTTCAAGCGCCTCATCGACATCTACAGCTCTTCTGCCAAAACCGTAGATGCACTGATGAAACTCGAACTCCCCAGCGGCGTTGAAGTAGAAATCAAAGTGTAATTGAAACTTGCTCTGCCCAAGGCAGAAACATAAAAAAACAATCCGAATCGCTTGGCGGTTCGGATTTTTTGTTTTATCTTTGCTTCGTGCATCCAATCATGTGCACAAATTTTTGTTTATCAGAATCCAGGGTGTCACCCTGGGTATGGAAGTCCCCAAGCACATGTGGTTTCCTATGAATAATGTTGCTTGGAGTAGAGAAACACCGTGAAGAAGAGCAAACCGCTTAGCAAACCGGCTATGGCATCGATGAGATAGTGTGCCTGAATGTAAACGGTGGCAGCAAACATCAGCAGGAAGAAGGGAACGATGAATGCCGTGAGCCGCCACGAGCGGGTGTGGACTGCCAGGCAGAGCAGCACCATGGTGATGCCCACATGCGACGAGGGGAAGGCAGCCGTGGGGCGCTCGCCCGCAGCATGGGCATTCTCAACCATGTGATAGAAAAAGCCTTCTTTCCAGCCGGGTATGGGCAGTGCTTCCTGATGGGTGCAGAAATAATCGCCTACGTTGGGAAACACGCCTTTGGATATGTTGTCGATGCCGGCTGCAAGGTAGTAGTATTGCGGACCAGTTACGGGCAGGAATACGAAGATGAGGTAGTAGACAAAGAATGAACCTATCAGGATGTAGGCAGCCCGCTCGAACTCTTGGTTGCGACAGAAAAAGTAGTAGAGCAACACCACGGCCATGAGCGGATAGTAGGAAGCATAGCCCAGGCACATCAGTTCGCTAACCACTGCCTGCGGAAACTGTTGGGCAAACACCAGCGCGGGTTGCATGCCGAAGAGCGACTGTTCGTAGCCGGCAAAGAGGTGGTCGTAGTTGGGAAACAGGCAGTTCAGCTCGTAGGTGTCGGGATACCACCAGGCAAGCAATGCCATTTGCACCACCACCCGTGCCAGTCGGGTTATACCGCAGGGCACCAGCCGGTAGGCTCCCCACATGGCAAGGGTTACGGCAGCAATGCGCATGCGCCCCCACACCATCTCGTCGGGATATTGCAGGCGGGTGTAGGTGAAAAAGATGAGTGCCAGCGTGAATGTCAGGTAGCCCAGCACCACCCATTCGAAAGCCATGAACCCTTCAACGGGCTGCTTCTCTATTGCGAAAAATCTATTCAGGAGTCCTTTATTCTTCATAACCAGTTGTTTTCCTTATACCAGTTTATGGTTAGGTGCACCCCTTCGCGCAGCGTCACTTGCGGGGTGAAGCCCAGCTCTTGCCTGGCAGGAGCGATGTTGCAGCGCCAGTTGCGCTGGCGCAGAATGTGGTATTTGTCGTTGTTCAGTGCCGAAACGCTGCCGGTGAGCCTGCCTATGTATTCGCCGCAGAAGGTAACGATGCGCAACACCCAGATGGGGGCCGTGAGCCGAATCCACCACGGATGGCCAAGCTCTTCGCGGATGTAGTTGCTGAACGACGATGAGCGATACACTTCGCCGTCGCTGAGAAAATATTTGCCGCCCGCCTTTCCGTGGTCGAAGGCGAGAAAAACAGCTGCCACCACATCGCTCACGTACACAAAGGTGATGTCTTGGGGGCGAAAGCCCACAGCAAAGTCGGTGTGCCCTTTGATGCTTTTCGCCATCAGAAAATAGTCGCGTTCGCGCGGACCGTATACCCCCGTGGGGCGCAGGATAACGAAAGGCAGCCTTTGGGAAACACTCTCTAAATATTGCTCGGCCATCAGCTTGCTCTGGCCGTAGGCCGTGTTCGGCTGCGGCTGGTCGCCGGCAGTAATCTCTTCGTAAGGCTGCTCTTCGCGAATAGGGCCGAACACACTCAGTGAACTGATGAATACAAAGCGGCGCAACGGTATATGCAACTCCAGCAGTGCGTCAACCAAATGGCGTGTGCCCTCGGTGTTCACCCGAAAGAAGTCGGCACGATGCAGGCACTTGGTAACGCCGGCAGCATGAACCACATAGTGGAACTCGTGGCCGCGCAGTTGTTCGGCAAGCCGCTCTTCTGAACTGAAGTCGAGTTCGAGAAAATGAATGCGCTCGTCGCTCAGGAATGCACGAGAGCTGCTCTTTCTCACTCCAGCCCACACCTGCATGCCCCGCCGCAGAGCTTCCTCAACAATAAAACTGCCAATGAAGCCGCTGGCACCTGTTACCAATATCTTTGTTTCCATCTTGTCGGCAAAGGTAATAAATAAATATAAATAATAGACGATGAAAGGTGAATTATTTTGGAATGTCGTTTTTATTTTGTTAATTTGCACAACAATCTTTAACAACTAAACAATATGGCCAAAGGAAAAAAGGGAGGCAAGCACACCACCAAGGCACAGCTTGCACAAACCATACAGCAGTTTTTTACAGAGAATGCGGGCAAGACTTTCTCCTTTAAAGAAATCTTCCGCCAGCTTAAACTGAAAACCCACCCGCTGAAAATGCTTGCCATAGACATTATGGAAGAGATGGCCTGGGACGACTTTCTGGCACGGGTCACCGACTCGTCGTATCGGCTGAACACAAGCGTGCAGGAACAGGAAGGAACCTTTGTGCGGAAAGCCAACGGCAAAAACTCTATCATCCCCGACGGGGGCGGCACACCCGTTTTCGTGCCCGAGCGCAACTCGCTCTATGCCTTCCACGGCGACCGCGTGAGGTTTACCTTCATGGCACGCCGCCGCAACCACATCAAAGAGGCACAGGTAACGGAGATTCTGCAACGCGCCAAAGACACTTTTGTGGGCCGGCTGCAGGTTGACAGCGACATGGCTTTCCTGGTTACTCAAGACAATCTGTTTGTTCACGACATCATCATTCCGCAAAGTAAACTGAAAGGAGGAAAAACCAACGACAAGGCTGTGGTGAGGGTGGTGCAGTGGCCCGATGCCAACCACAAGAACATGATGGGCGAGGTGATTGACATTCTGGGACCCACGGGCGAGAACAATGCCGAGATGCATGCTATTCTGGCTCAGTTCGGACTGCCCTATACCTATCCGCAGGAAGTGGAGGAGGCAGCCAACCAGATTTCGGGAGAGATTACACAGCAAGACCTTGACGAGCGTGAAGACTTCCGCGAGGTGTTCACCTGCACCATCGACCCGCACGATGCCAAGGATTTCGACGACGCGCTCTCGATACGGCAAACCGGCGAGCAGGAAAACCTCTACGAGGTGGGGGTTCACATTGCCGACGTGAGCCACTATGTGACCGAGGGCTCCATCATCGACAAAGAGGCACAGAAACGGGGCACCAGCGTTTACCTGGTTGACCGTACCATTCCCATGCTGCCCGAACGCCTCTGCAACTTTATCTGCTCGCTGCGACCCGATGAAGACAAACTCGCCTACAGCGTAATCTTTACACTCGACGAAGAGGCCGAAGTGAAGAACTATCGCATTCGACATACCGTTATCCGCTCGAACCGGCGATATGCCTACGAAGAGGTGCAGAAGATTATCGAAGACGGAGCGGGAGAAAACAGCCAACAGCTGCTCACACTCAACCGGCTGGCCCAGAAACTGCGCGAACGCAGGTTCCAAAACGGGGCAGTGAACTTCGAAAGCGAGGAAATGAGGTTCGACGTAGACGAGAAGGGAAAGCCTATCCGCTGTTATTTCAAACGCTCGCAAGAGGCCAACAAACTCATCGAAGAGTTTATGTTGCTGGCCAACCGGACCGTGGCCGAACATGTGGGAAAGGTGAAGCGAGGCAAACGTGCCAAAACCTTACCTTACCGCATTCACGACAATCCCGACCCGCAAAAGCTGGAAACGCTGCGAGAGTTTATCACCAAGTTTGGCTACAAGCTGAAAACAACCAGCACCAAGGGCGAAACGGCACGCTCGCTGAACAAACTGATGGCCGACTGCGAAGGGCACAACGAACAGAAACTCATTCAAACCGTGGCGCTTAGGGCCATGATGAAAGCCAAATACTCTACACACAACATCGGACACTTCGGACTGGCCTTCGACTACTACACCCACTTCACAAGTCCTATCCGGCGCTATCCCGACACCATGGTGCACCGGCTGCTCACACGCTATGAGCAGGGAGCACCCAGCGCTAACCAGCGATACTACGAAGAACAGTGTGAACACGCAAGCGAAATGGAACAGATTGCAGCCAATGCCGAACGGGAGTCAATAAAATATAAAATGGTGGAGTTTATGGGTGATAAGGTTGGACAGGTGTTCGACGCACACATCAGCGGCATTCAAAGCTATGGCATCTATTGCGAAATTGACGAGAACCACTGCGAGGGACTGGTGGCCATTCGCGACCTTGAAGGCGACTACTATGAGTTCGACGAGAAAAACTATTGCCTCATCGGGCGACGGCACCACTATAAATACCAACTCGGCGACCCTATTCGCATCAGAGTGGAAAAAGCCAACGTTGAGAAACGACAACTCGACTTCTCTATCGCCGACTGACTTCTTTCTTCTATACCCTTTCTAAAAAACAAGAAACATTATGCTTGTAAAAACATATTGCGCTGCGGTGAACGGACTGAACGTAACAACTGTTACCATAGAGGTGAGCATGAACATTGGAGTGCTCTATAAATTTACCGGACTGGGCGACACGGCTGTGAAGGAGGGGCGCGAACGCATTGCTACTGCCTTGCAGGAAATAGGCTATCGCTTTCCACAACGCGACATCACCGTGAACATGGCTCCGGCCGACCTGCGCAAAGAGGGCTCGTCGTTCGACCTGCCGCTGGCTATTGCTTTGCTGGCCGGGGGCGGAAGCATCGTATGCGACGACTTGGAAAAGTATATGTTCGTGGGTGAACTGGGACTCGACGGCCGACTGCAACCTGCCAAGGGGGTGCTGCCCATCGCCATCAAGGCAAGGGCCGAGCATTTTAAACGTCTCATCGTGCCGGCACAGAACGCACGAGAAGCGGCTGTGGTGAACAACCTCGAAGTGTTTGGCATGGAGAACCTGCTCGACGTGATAAACCTGCTCACGGGCCGACAACAATATGAACCCACGGTGGTTGACACCCGACGGGAATTTTACGAACAGCAGTCGCACTTCGACCTCGACTTTGCCGACGTGAAAGGACAGGAGAACGTGAAACGGGCCTTGGAGGTGGCCGCCGCCGGAGGGCACAACATTGCCATGATTGGACCTCCGGGTTCGGGCAAGTCGATGATGGCCAAGCGGCTGCCAAGCATTCTGCCGCCGCTCTCGCTTGCAGAGAGTCTTGAAACTACACAAATACATAGTGTGGCAGGCAAGCTGGGCCACAACGTTTCGCTCATCTCGCAGCGCCCGTTCAGAGCCCCGCATCACACCATCTCGCAGGTGGCCCTGGTAGGAGGTGGTGCCACCCCGCAGCCCGGCGAAATCTCACTCGCACACAACGGAGTGCTCTTCTGCGACGAACTGCCGGAGTTTAACAAACAAACACTCGAAGTGTTGCGCCAGCCGCTCGAAGACCGGCACATCACTGTGAGTCGTGCCAAATATTCCATCGACTACCCTGCTTCGTTCATGTTCGTGGCTTCCATGAATCCTTGTCCGTGCGGCTACTACGGCGACCCCACCCATCACTGCGTGTGCACACCCGGGCAAATTCATCGCTATATGAACAAAATCTCCGGTCCGCTGCTCGACCGTATCGACATCCATTGCGAGATACAGGCCGTGCCCTTCGCCCAGCTCTCGCAGATGCAGCCCGGCGAGCCGTCGGCTGCTATCCGCGAGCGAGTCATCCGTGCCCGCAACATCCAGACTGAGCGCTTCAGCTCCCTCCCTACAGGGGAGGGCGGGGGGAGGGGC
>CACXFT010000069.1 GCA_902767045.1 uncultured Prevotellaceae bacterium
ATCAACAACCAGGGATTCAACGACAGTAAGTTTGGCGGCATGGACTGGCGCGACATCCGTTTCAATCAGACTGCTAAGTACCTCTACGTCACCGCCATGGGATGGCCTGAGAGCGGACAGCTCACCATCAAGTCACTGGCCAAGGGCAACAAGAACCTGCGCAAAAAAATCTCCAGCGTCTATCTGCTGGGACACGGCAAGCTGAAGGCCCGCCAAACGGCTGAAGGCCTGGTCGTCACTCTTCCCAAGCCCTGCAATAAGATTGCGCCGGTAATGAGGATTAGTAAGTAAAGGAGGGGTGAGGGGTGGAGCTTATCGCTTCACCCGCTCATCGGGTTCCACATAGCCCACCTGCTGGAGTGCCTTCTGCCAATCGGTGTCGAGCGAGAACTGCGTGATGTAGCCCTCTTTGTCGAAATAGGCAAGGGTGAGCTCCTTGTCGGTGTCGTTGAAATAGGGGTTGTCGAGCGAAGCCTTCTTGAACCGCGCCACCACTAACTCCTTATCTTTGTCGCGACGGGCTTTCATCACCGACTCAACAAAGAAGGTTACAAACTTATACATGGCCAGCGACTGTTCGTTGAGATAGTTGATGTTGGCATTCAGGTTCTCAACACTGGTGGTGTCGGCAAGCACCTCGTCGCGCACTTTCATGGCCATATAGCTCAAGGCATCCATCTGAAAGGTGGCAACCTTGCGGGTTTCCAACGTTTTGCTCGTGTCTTCGCTGTTGGCCTTGGCAATTTTTACCACTTCATTGAAAACTTCCTGGGCCTGCATGCTCTGCAGCGAAAGAATGCCCAGGAACAGGGTGAATAAGATTTTTTTCATATTTGCTTTGTTTCTTTTAATTGTTGTTTCGGTAAAATGGGAAGGAATTATGTTGTTTTCTGAAGATGCAGTCTGTTGGTGATGCACTGTGGAAACTCATCTTCGTAGTGGCTCACCATCAGCAGCGTCTTTTCGGGGTTCTGGCAGAACCCGTCGATAATCATGCGCACCATCTTTCGCCGGCGGTCGTCGAGTCCGTGCAGGGGTTCGTCGAGAATCAGCAATTGCGGGTCTTTAATAAAGGCGCGTGCCAGCAGCACCAGTCGTTGCTCGCCGCTCGACAGTTCCAGGAAAGACCGGCCCCACAACTCCTCTATGCCGAATATCTGCATCCAGCGGCGGCACTTTTGGTAGTCGGCCTCGGTGGGCCGTTCGTAAAGACCAATGGTTTCCTTCAGTCCGCTGGCCACAATCTTCTCGCAAGGAATGTTGCGCTGATAGGCGCGGTGCATCTCAGGCGACACATACCCGATGTGGCGTTTAATGTCCCAGATGCTCTCGCCCGAACCGCGGGGATGGTCGAAGAGGGTGATGTCGCACGCATAGGCCTGAGGGTTGTCGGCACAGATCAGGCTCAGCAACGTTGACTTCCCCGAACCGTTCTCGCCGGTGAGAGCCCATCGCTCGCCACGGCGAACAGTCCACGAAAAGTCTTTCAGAATGGTGCGCGCCCCATAGCGCACGGTAATGTGGTTCATGCCCACCACAACATGTGCCTGGCCGTTGCCGCTGTTGTGCAGGTATTCCGCTACGGGCTGCTTGGGCATCACCCTGCGGTTGCTCACCTCCACCACATGGGTAACCACCTGGGGAATATCGCTCTTCCTACTCAGCACCAGCACCATTTGCACATACCTCTTGGATGCAAGCACCTCAAAGAGTTCGCACAGCTGGGCGCGCGTGGGCGAGTCGAGTCCGATGAAGGGATTATCGATGATGAGCACCCTTGGATGCTTGAGCAGCACCTTCACCAACTGAAACTTGCGCAATTCGCCACTCGAAAGCAGAATGATGTATTTATCTAAAAGCGAACCTATCTGAAAGGTTTCGAAAAGACTGTTCCGATAGTGGTCAAACCACACCTCGCCAGCTATGCCGGAGAAGGCGGCAGCCTCTTCCAACAGTGCACCCACGGTGGGTGTTTCAGGGTCTATTTCGAACTGGTTCCAGCGTTGTTGCAGAAAGTAGGTGCGGTCGTTGTCGGCCCCATAGCAGTCGCGAAAGGTGATGTAGGCAATGTTTTCTGATGCCAGCTTGCTCGGGCTGGGCCGGAAGTCGTAGAAAGGGTCGTGGCCCAATAGCGGGTGTCGGCCTGTAATCATGCCTACAAGCATCGACTTTCCCGCTCCGTTTTCGCCCACGATGGCAATGTGTTCGCCTTCGCAGAGCTCAAAGTCTGCCGGTTCAGCCATGCTCCACTCGGGTTTGCGGCACACGGCACCTTTGAGCCGGATGATGGTTTGTGGTGTTGTTTCTCTCATATTGCTGAGCGTGTTAGAGTCCGCCTACGCGTTCCTTATTCTTATTGATGAAATCTTTCCAGCCTTTATAGCCGCTGGTTGTTGCGGGTCGTCCCATCTGCAGGAAGTGGCAGTAGGCAGCCCCCAGTGCGTCGGTTGCATCCATATAGTGCGGCATCTCGTCGGGGTTGAGGTGGAGCATGCGCTGAAGCATACCTGCCACCTGCTCTTTCGATGCCGTGCCGTTGCCGGTGATGGCCATCTTAATTTTCATGGGGGCATATTCGTGAATGGGCACCTGCCGCTCTATGGCCGCAGCAATGGCTACCCCCTGTGCACGACCTAACTTCAGCATCGACTGCACGTTTTTGCCAAAGAAAGGCGCTTCAATGGCCATTTCGTCGGGCAGATAGGATTCGATGATGCCCGTTACTCGCTCGAAGATATGCCCCAGGCGCAGGTAGGGGTCGCTCATCTTCAGCATGTTGATTACGCCCATGGCAACCATTTCGGCTTTATTGCCCACCACCCTGATGACGCCATAGCCCATCACGTTGGTGCCGGGGTCGATGCCCAATATAATCTTTTCGGTTTTCACTGTCGGTTGCTTCATGTTTGCTTAAACAACGGGTTTGTAATGGTTATGAATGGCAACTGCTCACCTGTCGATATGAATGTCAGCTGCTCACCTGTCGATATAGGGGTTGTGGGCCACCTCTTCGCCGATGGTGGTTTGTGGTCCGTGACCGGGATAGACCACAGTATCGTCGGGCAGTTGCGAAATCATGCGCAGACTTTGAATGATGGCAAACATCGAACCTTCGGGGAAGTCGGTGCGGCCAATGGAATGGCGAAACAGCGTGTCGCCGCTGAAAGCCACATGCTCGCTCTCGCAGTAGAAGACCACGCCGCCGGGCGAATGGCCCGGAGTGGAAAGCACCGTCAGCTGGTGACTGCCAAAGGCTATCACGTCTTTGTCGTGCAGTAAACGACCCGGCTGAGGCAGGTTCAGCTGGCTGGCAAACTCAGTGAGAAAGTCGGCCTGCACCTTCAGGTCTGTGAGCATGGCGGCATCGTCTTCGTGAATTTCGGGAAGCAGCTGAAACTCCTGTTCAATGGTGTTGTTGCCGAAGTTGTGGTCGAGGTGTGCATGCGTACAAAGCAGATGCTGCGGACGCAGCTTGTTCTCGCGGATGTATTCCACAACGGCTTCGCGCTCTTCGGGATAGAATGCACCGCAGTCGATGATTACACAATCGTTGGTTTCGTCGCTCACGATGTAGCAGTTTTCCTGCAACATATTGCACACTATCTTTTTGATATTAAGCATAATGGAGTTATTTGATTAAACTTGTGATATAAGAACGGCTTGTGTGCTATAAGGGCAGATACACCACGTTCTTTTCTTTGAACCACTCTTCTTGAAACATGGAGCTGATGGGCACAACCTCCACCTTTTTGCCAAATGGCTGCAGCTCGGCTTGTAGGTTGCCCCCTTTCAGGCAGATTACGCCATTGAGCATGGCATTGCGCTGGCGGGTTGATATGTTTTTGCGCACAATCTTCACCAAGTCGGGTAGGGGCATCACTGCACGGCTCACCACAAAGTCGAACTTCCCTTTCTCTTCTTCACCCCTGAGGTGCTGGGCCACCACGTTTTCAAGTCCTATGGCCTGTGCTATTTCTGTGGCAACGCGAATCTTCTTGCCGGTGCCGTCGATGAGCTTGAACTGACACTCGGGAAACATAATGGCCAGCGGAATGCCGGGGAAGCCGCCCCCGGTGCCAAAGTCGAGCAGGGTGGTGCCGGACTTGAAGTGAAGGAAACGGGCAATGGCCAGCGAGTGCAGCACATGGTGCTCGTAGAGGTTGTCGATGTCTTTACGGGAAACAACATTGATTTTGGCGTTCCATTCGCTGTAGAGCTCATAGAGCATCTCGTATTGCTGCTGTTGCCGTTGGGTGAGGCGGGGAAAATATTTGTCGATAATCGTTGTCATGTGTGTGAGGCCTTATTTCAATAGTTTCTTCATGTCGCTTCGCTCTATCTCGGCCCTGAGTACTCCCACCGCATGCGGTGCCACCTCGTCTTCACAATAAATGAAGGTGACGTTGTCACTGCCAAGAATGAAGTTCTCCGGAACATACACGTTGCCGTCTACAAAGATGCCTTTGCTTTGCAATCCATCGAGGCCATCAACATCAAACTGGTTGGCCAGCTCTTTGATAATGAGTTCGCGCAGAGCCGGTTCTGAACCGGGTTTAAAGACCTGCTCAAGCGAAAGCATCTCGCCTGTTTCTACCTTGAAATTGCGCACGATGGTTTGGGTGATGCCATGCATTCCGCCGGCATGGGTGTACACCCGGGCTTCATAGCAAAGCGTTCCGTCTGCACCGTTATAGGTGCGCGTGTCAACAGTGTATGTGCAGTTATACGATGAGGCATGCTCGGTGTCGGCCCGGTAGAGTTCGCCATAGTCGCGCTGATAGTCGCTCAGAAAACGGCACACAAACGAATCTGCCGACTGCTGGGTGGTGAGCTTTTCGGTGCCTAAAGACAGATAGTCGGGCGAAAGTATTCCGGAGCGCAACAGCGAGTGGTTGATGAGCTCGGCATTTTTGCCTTTGGCATACTGTATGCTCAGTCGAACATGGCATTGGGGAGAATCATCGGCTTTAGACAAAACAAGCGTGGAGTCGACAACAATGCTGTCGAACTCCATGCCTTTGAATGTTGCCGTGCGACCGTTGTCGGTGCTGCACGCTCCGGCGAGAATAGCCGCAAGACCCCATGCGATTAGTTTTCTCATGAGCAACGCTGATTAATAGCTGCGGGCAATAATCACACGATGCTTGGCGGGTTTGCCGCTCACCATGTCAACACCGGGTGTTTGCTCGTAGGCAAAGGGCACGCAGCGGATGGTAGCCTGGGTTTCTTCCTTGATGCGGGCTTCTGTTTCGGCAGTGCCGTCCCAGTGGCACAAGAAGAAACCGCCATCCTTCACCTTTTGCTTGAACTCTTCGTAGTTATCGCATTCATACACATGTTCATCGCGATATTTGCGAGCTTTTTCGAATATGTTCTGCTGAATGTCGGTCATCAGACTCTCAACATAGTCTACGATGCCTTCAATGGGGCGCGTTTCTTTTTCAAGCGTATCGCGGCGCATCACCTCGATGGTGCCTTGCTCAAGGTCGCGGGCACCCACCACCAAACGCACGGGCACACCCTTCAGCTCGTAGTCGGCAAACTTGAATCCGGGGCGTTTGTTCTCTGAATCGTCGTACTTCACGCTGATACCGCGGCTACGCAGCTCGTTGATGATGGGCTGCAGGCGCTCGCTCACGGCAGCTAACTGGTCGCCGCCTTTCGAGATGGGAATAATTACCACCTGAATGGGGGCAAGGCGCGGGGGCAGCACCAGTCCGTTGTCGTCGGAGTGGGTCATGATGAGCGCTCCAATCAGTCGGGTGGATACACCCCACGAAGTAGCCCACACATATTCGGGCTTGTTTTCTTTGTTCAGGAACGTAACTTCAAAGGCTTTGGCAAAGTTCTGACCCAGGAAATGAGAGGTGCCGCTCTGCAAAGCCTTTCCGTCTTGCATCATGGCTTCAATGGTGTAGGTGTCGAGTGCACCGGCGAAACGCTCTGTTTCGCTCTTCACACCCTGCAACACCGGAACAGCCATCCATTCTTCGGCAAATTTGGCATAAACCGACAGCATCTTCTGTGCCTCGGCTTCGGCTTCTTCTTTGGTGGCATGAGCGGTGTGACCTTCTTGCCAGAGGAATTCGCTGGTGCGCAGGAAGGGACGTGTGCGCATTTCCCAACGCATCACGTTGCACCACTGATTGCACATCAAGGGCAGGTCGCGATACGACTGTATCCAGTTCTTATAGGTGTTCCATATAATGGTTTCCGATGTGGGGCGAATGATCAGCTCCTCTTCAAGTTTGGCGGTGGGGTCTACCTCAACTCCGCTCTTGTCGGCTTTGGCACGCAGCCTGTAGTGGGTAACCACAGCAGCCTCTTTGGCAAAGCCCTCCACATGCTCGGCTTCGCGCGAAAGAAACGATTTGGGAATAAGCAGCGGGAAATAGGCGTTCTGTGCGCCGGTTTCTTTGAACATCTTGTCGAGCTGGTGCTGCATCTTTTCCCAGATGGCATAGCCATAGGGCTTGATAACCATGCAACCACGCACGGCCGACTGCTCTGCAAGGTCGGCCTTCACGACCAAGTCGTTATACCACTGACTGTAGTTGTCGGCACGCTTGGTCAAGTCTTTCAATTCTTTTGCCATTTCTTATTTAAAAATTCTCTTTAACCTAACTTCAAGAATGCTGAAAGTTAGATGTTGTTGATACCTTATTGATATATTTCGCTGCAAAATTACATAAAAATTTTTGTTTAAGCAGTGCTTTCACAATTTTCTTGGCTTTGGAGTATTAAATAATATTTATTTGTGCGGCAATTGAAAAAATTCTTTTACCTTTGCAGTTCGAAAGTTTTATGTAACACATTTATTAAATAAACAAAAAATGAAAAAGATTAAATTAGCAACATTGGCACTTTGTGCCTTGATGATTGTATCAGGATGTGGAACCGGCACAACCTCTAACACCACCAAGGGTGGTCTGCTCGGAGCTGGTGGTGGTGCATTGCTCGGTGGTATCATGGGCAATGTTATCGGTAAGAATTCTAAAAGCACGGCTCTGGGTGCAGCCATAGGCATGGCTGTGGGTACAGGTGCCGGCGTGCTCATCGGCAAGAAGATGGACAAGGCTGCTGCCGCTGCCGCTCAGGTGAAGAACGCTCAGGTTGAGCAGGTGACCGATGCCAATGGCCTCACTGCCGTGAAGGTGTCGTTCGACTCTGGTATCCTCTTCACCACTGGTAGCTCTACGCTGCAGGGAACTGCCAAGAGCTCGCTCACCCAGTTTGCAAATGTGCTGAAGCAGTATAGCGATGCCGACGTGGCCATCCAGGGCTATACCGACAACCAGGGATGGAAAAACTCTACTGCCGAGCAGAGCGCCCAGAAGAATCAGGCTCTCTCGCTGCAGCGTGCACAGAGCGTGCAGAACTACCTGCTCTCGCAGGGCGTTAGCTCTGCACAGATGAAGAGCGTTGAGGGTCTTGGCGAGGCTAACCCCGTGGCCGACAACTCCACTGCCGCAGGTCAGGCTCAGAACCGCCGCGTAGAGGTTTATCTCTATGCCAGCGAAGCCATGATCAACGCCGCCAACAACGGCACTCTTCAATAAATATACTGAACACAAAGAGGGTATGCCAAAAGTGAAAAATTGGCGTGCCCTCTTTTTTTTACCCTAAACTCAAATCGTTAGAGGCAAGAAATAACTAATGAAGATTATTCTCAAAACGGTGAGATGGGTTGTGGCCCTCTTTTTCGCTTCAACCCTGCTGGCGGTGGTGGCCTATCGGTTCCTGCCGGTATATGTTACACCACTGATGTTCATCAGGTGTGCCGAACAGCTAAAAAACGGCGAGTCGCTGGAATGGCATCACCATTGGGTGGCGCTCGATGAAATGTCGGCCCACATGCCGGTGGCAGTGATGGCAAGCGAAGACCAGCGCTTCCTGCTTCATCATGGTTTCGACTTCGATGCCATCCAGAAAGCTGCCGAACACAACAAAACAAACAAAACCAAACATGGGGCCAGCACCATATCGCAGCAAACAGCCAAGAATGTGTTCCTGTGGCCGGGCAGGTCGTGGGCGCGCAAAGGATTTGAAGTTTATTTTACAGCCCTCATCGAACTGATGTGGTCGAAACAGCGCATCATGGAAGTATATTTAAACTCCATTGAAATGGGCAACGGCATATACGGAGTGGCTTCGGTGGCCAAGCACCATTTTAACAAAGATGCAGCCGAACTCTCCAGAGCCGACTGCGCCCTGATTGCTGCCACACTGCCCAACCCAAGGCTATACAGCTCGCTCAACCCAAGCAGCTATATGCGTAAAAGACAGAGACGCATTCAGCACGAAATGAAATTCATTCCCTCGTTTCCGAAAGAAGGAGAGCAGGTAAACCCCGAAACAGTATCGGGCGGGGTATATAAAAACAAATAATGATGGAAACAAACAATTTATTGGCACAACTCAACGAGAGTCAGCGACAAGCTGTGGAATATAACAACGGACCGCAACTGGTGATTGCCGGAGCGGGGTCGGGCAAGACACGAGTGCTCACCTATAAGATTGCCTATCTGCTGCAAATGGGCATGAAACCCTGGAACATTCTGGCACTAACCTTCACCAACAAGGCTGCACGCGAAATGAAGGAACGCATTGGCCGATTGGTGGGCGACAGCATGGCACAGTCGCTCTATATGGGCACTTTCCATTCTGTGTTTGCGCGCATTCTGAGGGTAGAAGCCGCACAGTTGGGGTTCAACCCCAATTTCACCATCTACGACGAGGCCGATTCACGCTCGCTGCTGAAAAGCATCATCAAGGAAATGGAACTCGACGACAAAGTTTATAAACCCGCTGATGTGCACAAACGCATTTCAATGGCCAAAAACCGACTTATCTCAAGCAGTCAGTATGCCGTTGACTCAGCAGCTTTGCGCCGCGACCACGACAACAGAGTGCCCGCAGTGTGGAAAATCTTCGATGCTTATGAACAACGGTGCCGAATGGCCAACGCCATGGACTTCGACGACCTGCTCGTGCACACCCACCGGCTGTTCACCATCGATGAGATGCGAAAGAAATATGCCAATAAGTTTCAATATGTGTTGGTTGACGAGTATCAAGATACCAATTTTGCCCAACAGCAAATTGTGCTGCAGCTCACCAAAGACCACCAGCACATCTGTGTGGTGGGCGATGATGCACAAAGCATTTATGCCTTCCGCGGGGCCAACATCGACAATATTCTCAACTTCCAGCAAATCTTCGAAAATGCTCAACTCTTTAAACTGGAACAGAACTATCGGTCTACAAAACGCATCGTGAAAGCGGCCAACAGCCTTATCCGCAAGAACGAAAGACAAATACAGAAAGATGTGTTCAGCGAAAACGACGAGGGGGAGAAGCTCATTCTCAAACACGCCTACTCCGACAAAGAAGAGGCAAGCATCGTGTGCAACGACATCAAACGAATCATGGCTAACGAGGCGGCTAACTATTCCGACTTCGCCATCCTCTATAGAACCAATTCGCAAAGTCGCTCTTTCGAAGAGGAAATGCGCAGGCAGTCTGTTCCCTATCGCATCTATGGCGGACTGAGCTTCTATCAGCGCAAGGAGATTAAAGACATCATCGCCTATTTCCGGCTGGTGGGCAATCACGACGACGAAGAGGCTTTCAAACGCATCATCAACTATCCCGCCAGGGGAATCGGCAACACCACCGTGCAGAAAATTGCAGAATGTGCACATGGCAATGGGGCCAGCTTCTGGCAGGTTATCTGCAACCCAGCTCTCTACAAACTTGATGTGAACAAGGGCACACTGGCCAAGCTCACCGCTTTTAGCAACATGATTGCTTCCTTCACTGACAAACTGCAAAACACAGATGCATACGAACTGGGAAAAGAGATTGTGCAGTTGAGCGGCATCTCGGCCGACTTGTTCGCGAGCAACGACCCTGAAGACTTGTCGCGGCAGGAGAATATGCAAGAGCTGATGAGCAGTATGCAGGAGTTTGTTGAGAGCCGACGCGAAGAGGGGGATGAGAACAGCATGTTCCTGCCCGACTTCCTGCAGGAAGTGTCGCTCTTGACCGACCTCGACAGCGACGACAACGAAGACAGCAAAGTTTCACTCATGACCATCCATGCCGCCAAAGGACTTGAATTTCCAACGGTGTTCGTGGTGGGAATGGAAGAGAACATCTTTCCAAGTCCGATGTCAGCCGACTCATTGCGCGGAATCGAAGAAGAACGGCGGTTGCTCTATGTGGCCATCACCCGTGCCGAAAAGCACTGCATCCTCACTTGTGCAAAAAACAGATGGCGCTATGGCAAAATGGAAATGGACGTGCCCAGCAGGTTCCTGAAAGATATAGACCCGGCGCTGATGCAGGTGGAAGGAGAGTCGGCGGTGGGCGATTTCGGACAGCGCAGCTATGGCTACCGCGACTTCCCCTCCTTTGGCACGCGCATGCAGAACTCACGACCGGTGGCAAGTCAGTTCAAAGCCGATCCGAAACCCAAAATTACCAGTCCACGCAGAGCGGAAACACCTGTAGACCCCTTCAGTGAAAGCTTTAAACGACAGCTGCAACAGGCCGGTGGAAATTTCAAACGGGTGGAACGAACTGCCACAAGTAGAGTTGTTAACAATGCTGCCGGCAGCGCGGCCCAGCCTACAACAGGTTCGGCTTCAGCGCTTCACGAGGGACAAACCATCGAACACCAACGTTTTGGCATAGGGCGTGTTGTAAAAGTAGAGGGCAGCGGCGAAAACACCAAGGCTACGGTAGAGTTCCGCAACACTGGACTCAAACAGCTGCTCTTGAAATTCGCCAAATACAAGATTATAGGATAATCGTCACCTTATTATAAAAAAAGAGACTCACCAACTTCCTTTAATAATTGTTTGATGTAAGGGCGCTGCCAGTCTTGCTGGTGCAGCTGTTGGCGGTCAAACAAAAGCAGGTCTAAGTCTATTCTAACGATGCCTTGGCTTCTCAGTTCTGGTGTATCGCCAAGGTTTCGTTCCAGTTGTTTCAGCAAAGGTTGCAGTTCGTTGAGCAACATGGAGGTTTCTCCCCATGCAATGCTGTTCAGGAACTTTGTGGATTGCATGTTGATGGGGTCTGTCCATAGCATTTGAGTGAAGGAAATGCCTGGGACGAGCCGCTCCAATTCATCGCAAGCCATACCGATGAGCTGTTGCTGATGCGAATTGGAACCTAATGCTATGATAAACTTATACTTTTTCATTATATGCTGCAAAATTACGAAATATTTCATGATTCTTGGTTCCCTTTCTTAATTAATTTCGTATTTTTGCAGCATGAAAAGGTTTGAAACTCTCATCATGTTTGTGGTAGCCTGGTCTTGTTCCCTGACTACCGGGGTGGCGCAGAACCAGCGCTACCTGGCCTACATTGATAAATATAAGGATATTGCCATTCGTGAAATGTTGCGTTACAATATTCCTGCCAGCATTACGCTTGCCCAGGGTTTGCTTGAGAGTGGGGCTGGGCAGAGTGAGCTCACGCGCAAGGGCAATAACCACTTTGGTATCAAGTGCCACGGTTGGACCGGTGCCACCACTTATCACGACGATGATGCACGGAACGAATGTTTCCGGGCATACAAGAATGCCTATGAGAGTTATGAAGACCATAGCAAGTTTCTGGTCAGCTCGAAACGCTATGAGCGTCTTTTCCGTCTTTCTCACACCGACTATAAAGGGTGGGCACATGGATTGAAAGCTTGTGGCTATGCCACCAACCCACAGTATGCCGCCAGTCTGATAAACATCATTGAGTTGTATGGACTTCACCAATTCGACAAAGCCAAGCATGCCGATAAATTCTTGGTTGAGCATGCAGGCCAGGTGGGTTCGGGTGCCCTCCCCCCCATCACTATTAACAATAAGAATTACTATTTGAAAGCACGCCAAGGCGACACGTTCAAGTCGTTGGGCAAAGAGGTAGGCATCTCAGGCCGAAAGCTGGCCCGATATAATGACCGATCTTATAAAGCCGAGTTGCATGAAGGCGACATCATCTATCTGAAGAAGAAACGAAGCCATGCCGACAAAGCTTTCAGGGGCAAACCCCATATAGTGAGGTCGGGCGAAAGCATGTACGACATAGCCCAGCGCTATGGTATCCGTCTCAAGAGTCTTTATAAGATGAACCATTTCGAGCCCACTCACCAGATTCGTGTAGGTGAGCGCATTCGCATTTATTAATCAATAAGAGCGCAGTGCCCCCATCAGTTCGTTGTTCTCGGTTTTGGTGCCGATGGTGATGCGCAGGCAGTTGTTGCACAGCGTAATGCGTGAGCGGTTGCGCACAATAATGCCTTTTTCTACGAGATAGTTGTAGATGGCGTTGGCATCATCGACCTTGGCCAAGAAAAAATTGGCATCCGTTGGATAAACCTGTTTGCAAAGGGGAAGTTGTTTGAAAGCTTCCATCAGTCGGTGACGCTCCTGAATGAGAATGCCCACCCATTTATCAACCTCGAAGGGGTTGTTCAGCATCTCGAGTGCTTTCTTCTGTGAAAGCAGGTTCACGTTATATGGATATTTCACCTTATTAAATATATGTATAATCTCTTCGCTGGCAAAAGCCATGCCCAGCCTGATGGCCGCACACCCCCACGCCTTGCTCATGGTGTTGAGCACAATCAGGTTGGGATGTTCATGCAGCATGGAGCGGAAAGGTTTCTGACTGGAGAAGTCGCTGTATGCCTCGTCGATAATCACAAGTCCTTCGAACGAGCTGAGCACTTTCAGAATTTCCTCTCTGTTGAGACTGTTGCCCGTTGGGTTGTTGGGTGTGCAAATCCAAATGAGCTTCGTGTTTTTGTCGCAAGCGTCGAGCAAGTCGTCGGCTTTCATCTGGAAGTTGTCATCCAGCTTCACCGGCCGGTATTCCACATCGTTGATGTCGGCGCACACTCGGTACATACCGTATGTGGGTTCTATGGCCACCACGTTGTCGATGCCCGGTTTACAGAAGCATCGGTAGGGCAGGTCGATGGCTTCGTCGCTACCATTGCCTAAGAAGATATTCTCTGGTGCAACCCCTTTCACTTGGGCAATTCTTGCTTTCAGTTCGCGTTGCAGCGGGTCGGGATAGCGGTTGAGCGGTTTGTTATAGGGATTCTCGTTGGCATCGAGAAACACATGTGCTTCGTGCCCGCTGTATTCGTCGCGTGCCGAGCTGTATGGAGCCAGTTTCAGTATGTTGGGTCGAACAAGTTCTTCAAGTCGTTTCATATATTCCCAGTTCTTTCATTCTAATGCTCATTGCCCTGCGGTGGGCATCGAGTTGTTCATTTTCGGCCATCAGTTCCACGGCATGGCCTATGGAGCGTATGCCTTGTTCGGTGAGGTGTTGGAATGTGATTTTTCTGTTATAGCTATCGAGGTTCACGCCACTGTAGGCCGTGGCATAGCCATGCGTGGGCAGGGTGTGGTTGGTTCCGCTGGCATAGTCGCCGGCGCTCTCACACGCATATTTCCCCAGAAATACGCTACCCGCATTCACCACTTGCTGTGCAAGCTGTTCGTAGTTGTCGGTGGCGAGAATAAGGTGTTCGGGTGCATAGGCATTGCTCAGGTCGATGGCTTCTGTGGTGTTTGCAACCAGCACGAACTTACTGTTTTCCAACGTTCGGGCAGCCATTTCCTTTCGTGGCAGCAGTTGCAACTGCCGTTCGGTTTCGGCCTTCACCTCCAGCAGTTTTTCTTCGCTTGTGGTGATGAGCAGCACCTGCGAATCCACCCCGTGTTCAGCCTGACTCAGCAGGTCGGCGGCCACAAATGCTGCATTGCTGTTGGCATCGGCAATCACGCACACTTCCGAAGGGCCTGCCGGCATGTCAATGGCCACATCGTGCAGGCTCACCTGTTGTTTGGCAGCCATCACAAACTGGTTGCCCGGTCCGAAAATCTTATACACCTTCGGCACCGATTCCGTACCGTAGGCCATGGCACCGATGGCCTGCACGCCGCCAGCCTTGAAAATCTTGCTCACCCCTGCGATGCGTGCCGAAACCAGAATGGCCGGATGCACCTTACCCTCACGGTTGGGAGGAGTGCAGAGCACAATCTCTTTGCAACCGGCAATTTTGGCGGGAGTAGCCAACATGAGCACCGTGGAGAAGAGTGGGGCAGTGCCACCGGGAATGTAGAGTCCCACCTTTTCAATAGGCACGCTGCGTTGCCAGCATGTCACCCCCGGTGCAGTTTCAATCTTTTCACCCTCAAAGCGTTGCGATTCGTGGAACTTCTGGATGTTGGCATGAGCAAGAATCAGCGCTTCCCGCAGTTCGGCAGGCACCAGCTGTTCGGCCTCGTCTATTTCTTCTTCGGTTACGGCAAGCGTTGAGAGGTTCACATGGTCGAACTTCTCTTCGTAGCTGAGCACTGCCACATCGCCTTGGCATTTTACATCGTTTAATACCGAAGTCACGGTGTCGTTGAGTTGCGAAACGTCGAGCACCGGACGTTTCACAATCTCTGCCCAGTCTTCACGTTGTGGATATCGGATTATCTCCATAACAATATCTTTCTACCTTATGTCAAAGAATCATTTTTTCAATGGGAGTAACAAGAATGCCCTGTGCTCCCATTTCTTTCAGCTTGCCTATAATCTCCCAGAACCGCTTCTGGTCGAGCACGGTGTGAACAGAGCACCAGTCTTCGTCGGCAAGCGGAATGATGGTAGGACTCTTCAGTCCGGGCAGCACACTGATGATTTCCTGCAGCCGGTTTTTGGGAGCGTTCATGCGCACATATTTCTTGTCTTCGGCTTGTTTAACAGCTTCAAAGCGGAAGAGCATCTCGTTCAGTATCTGGTGTTTCTCGTCGTCGAGGTTCCAGTTGGCAATGAGCAGGGCCTCGCTCTGCATCACCACTTCCACTTCCACCAGGTTGTTGCTTATCAGGGTAGAGCCCGAGCTCACGATGTCGAAGATGCCATCGGCCAGTCCAATGCCCGGACTAATCTCCACGCTACCCGTAATTTCGTGAATTTCTGCATTGATACCTTTCTTGTTGAGGAACCGGCGCAAGATGTTGGGATAGGAAGTGGCAATTTTCTTTCCGCCGAACCATTGCAGGCCCGTGTAGCGTTGAGCTTTTGGAATGGCGAGCGAGAGGCGGCATTTGCTGAACCCCAGGCGCTGGATGATTTGTGCATCTTCGCCTTTTTCCACAAACTCGTTTTCACCCACAATGCCGATGTCGGCCACACCACTGGCCACACTCTGTGGAATATCATCGTCGCGCAAGTATAGAACCTCCAGCGGAAAGTTAGATGACTGAACGAGCAGTGTGCGCTTGTTAGAGCTTATTTTTATGTCGGCTTCTGTTAGCAGATGCAGGGTGTCGTCGAACAGACGGCCCTTGGATTGTACGGCAATTCGTAACATAATTAGCTAATTAAATTAAAATAGGATGCAAAAATACTTCTTTTTGGCTTATTTCGCAAGAAATGTTGTAATTTTGTGCCGTTTTACTTCAAAGTGGCATTAGTTTATTCGTAATTTATGCAGCGTTTTTTGTTTTTCATAGTGAGCCTGTTGTGCTTGGTTTCGTGTGAACAGAAGTCGAAAACGGCTCTCACACCCTGGGGAACTCCCATAGACAGTGAAACGGGGCTCCCTTTGGAGGCGGCCGACTCTGCTTCCTCCTCACTCACCGACATTCAGTCGAACGGCGAGATGATTCTGCTCACCACGAGCGGTCCTGACACCTATTATGATTATCGCGGGCGCGGGATGGGCACGCAGTATCTGCTTTGCGAGAAGCTGGCCCAACACCTTGGCGTGTCGCTGCGTGTGGAGTTGTGCAAAGACTCTGCCGAGATGTTGCAGCGCCTTGATGCCGGTGAGGGCGACATAGCGGCAGGCCCCTTGAAGGTTGCAGCCGACAGTTCCAAAACCGGTGCTGGCACAAATGCGCAGCAGTCGATAGAAAGGCTCAACTGGCGGCTTGCTGAAAGTGAAGGCGAGCTGGCCGATTCCATTAAGAGTTGGTTTCGCCCCGAGCTGATAGCACAGGTGCAGCGTGAGGCCGACTTTGCCTTATCGTCGCGTAGTGTCACCCGGCGGGTTTATCTGCCTATGCTCAATCGTGCCAAGGGTACCATCTCACACTACGACCACCTGTTCATGAAGTATGCCCCCACGGCACGCTGGGACTGGCGTTTGCTGGCAGCCCTATGCTATCAGGAGTCGACCTTCGACCCTCAGGCTCATTCGTGGGCAGGGGCGTGCGGACTGATGCAGATTATGCCCGCCACGGCTGCTCATTTAGGGTTGCCGATGAGCATGATTTATGAACCCGAACCAAACATATCTGCTTCTGCCCGCTACATTGCCGAGCTGAGCGGGAAGTTCAGCGACGTGCGCAATGCCAACGAACGTCACAATTATGTGTTGGCCAGCTACAACGGTGGTTTCTTTCACATTCGCGATGCCATGGCGTTGGCACGCAAGTATGGCAAGAATCCCTATCGCTGGGCTGATGTTTCGGAGTTTGTGCTGAAGCTCAGCTCGCCCCAGTTCTATAACGACCCTGTGGTGAAGTATGGCTACATGCGCGGAGAAGAAACCGTTAACTATGTTTCTTCTATCCGTCATCGGTGGGCGCAGTATCGGGGTGTAGCCCATGCTGCTCCTTCGTCGTCGGGGTCGGCTCCGCAGAAAGCGACGCACAAGCATCGGTTCAAGCTGTGAGCGTTCGCTGTCTCACGGCCTCGAAGAGCAGGATGGCAGCACTCACCGAAACGTTGAGCGAATCGAGCTGGCCCAGCATGGGAATGCGTATGTGGGCATCGGCAGCCTCGCGCCATTGGGTGGTGAGTCCTGTCGATTCGGTACCCATCACAATGGCAGTGGGGCGCTTCATGTCGATGTCGTAATAGAGCGATGAGTCTTGCAGCTGGGCGGTGAGTATGGCAATGTTTCTTTCTTTGAGAAACTGTATGCATTGCTCACTTGTGCATGCCACGCAGGGCACGGTGAAGATGGCTCCTATCGACGAGCGTATGAGGTTGGGGTTGTAGAGGTCGGTGAGCGGATCGCAAACAATCACGGCATCAGCCCCGGCAGCATCGGCACTTCTGAGTATAGCACCTAAGTTGCCGGGCTTTTCAACGCTCTCCACCACCACAATCAGTGGTTTCTCTTTCAGCTTCAGGCTGTTGAGGTTGTGCTGCTTCATGCGCACAAGGGCTACAACTCCTTCTGTGGAACCTCTGTAGGCAATCTTGCCATACACCTGGGGTGTTACCTCATAGAGGTTTGGTGCGGGCGGTGGGGGAAGGGTTTCCAACTCCGTACAATGGAAGATGGTGTCTACCTCGTAACCCAAATTGATGCAGTGCGACAGCTCGCGCTGCCCCTCCACCACAAACAGTTGTTCTTGACGGCGCATGGCCGACTTTTGTTGCAGGTTGAGCAGATGCTTCACCTTGGGGTTCTTCATGCTGGTGATGATGTCTGTCATATATTTATTTCAGCTTTCCTATGATTTTAATTTGTTTGCGACGAGCCATTTCGTTGGGGTTTGTGCCCGGTTCACCTTCGGGCACCGGCATGTTGTGGCTTTTGTAGAAGGCTTGCCAGTAAGGGGTAATCTGTCCGCTCTCGTCGTGAAACGACATGGCAATGGGCGTGAACAGCCGTTTGCCCTCGCGGTCGACAAACGACAGCTGTACAAGCTCCGAGCA
>CACXFT010000070.1 GCA_902767045.1 uncultured Prevotellaceae bacterium
GGTGCCCAGAACAGGACTCGAACCTGCACGCCTCGCGGCACACGCACCTGAAACGTGCGCGTCTACCAATTCCGCCACCTGGGCATTTGGTTTGTATTCAGAATGTTTGAGCGGAAAACGGGACTCGGACCCGCGACCCCAACCTTGGCAAGGTTGTGCTCTACCAACTGAGCTATTTCCGCCTTTTTCCTTGTTGCAAGGAGCATTTCTCTAAATGCGGTTGCAAAGGTAAGTGTTTTTTTCTAACCCACCAAACTTTTCTTGATATTTTTTCAAAAAAAGTATGTTTTCTACCTTTAGTCCATGCGATTTCGGTAATCTTCATACCCAAAAGTGCGCAAAAGCTCCAGTTTCCCATCACCATGGAGCATGGCCAGGGCGGGATGGCCGATGCCGTTGAACATACAGGTTTTCACGGTGGTGTAATGTATCATATCTTCGAAAATGATGCGCTCGCCCACTTTCAGTTCGTGATTGAAATCCCAACCGTCTAAGAAATCGCCGCTCAAGCAGCTGTTGCCTCCCAAGCGGTAATGCCACTTTGCAGGTTTTTCTTTCTCCAACGAACTACCGGGTTCTGCAATACGCGCTCCTCTCACCACTGGCATGTAAGGCATTTCCAGGCAGTCGGGCATGTGACAGGTGAAGCTAACATCAAGAATGGCCGTCCTTATTCCATTGTCTTCCACAATGTCCACCACATGTGACACCAGCGGTCCTGTTTGCCAGGCAAAGGCACTGCCTGGCTCTAAAATCACATGCAGCCAAGGATAGCGTCTGCGGAACTCCCTTAATATATTAATAAGGTGGGGAACATCATAGTCGGCACGGGTCATAAGATGCCCTCCACCAAAATTAATCCACTTCAGCTGGGGGAACCATCGGGCAAACTTCTCTTCAATATGCACAAGTGTTCGCTCAAACACATCGGCCCCACTCTCGCAATGACAATGACAATGGAACCCTTCAACCAAAGGCGGAAGTTGCGCTGACAGCTGCGCGGCACTAACTCCAAACCGTGTGCCGGGTGCGCATGGGTTGTAAAGCAAGGTTTCCACTTCCGAATATTCCGGATTCACGCGCAAACCTATACTCGCCTGCGGATTCTCTTGCTTCACTCGCTGTGCAAACCGTTCATATTGGCTCAGGGAATTAAAGGTGAGATGACTCGACATGCGTGAAATCTCGTCTATTTCACTCTCCGTGTAGGCTGGCGAATAGGTGTGGGCCATGCTTCCGAACTCTTCATAAGACAACCGGGCCTCGTAAAGAGAACTGGCGGTGGTTGCACCAATATATTCCCGGAATATAGGAAATGTCTTCCACAAGGCAAAAGCCTTGAACGCAAGAATCACCTCCACCTCTGCCTCACATGCCACACGCTTAATTAAAGAAAGGTTCGCGCGCAGGCGTTCCTCTTCAACAATATACATCGGCTTGTCAACACCCTGAAAAGTTTCCTTATCTGTAGTCATCTGTCACACATTTATAAAATTATTTCTGCAAAGATACCCAATTTCACCCATGCAGCAAAATTTTATCAGCCCGAAGGTTGCAAGTTTAACAGAAAATACTTAATTTTGCATTGGAAACGATTACTAATACGTTTGCATACAATATTATTAAACGATGAATCTCGTTATAATGACCAAATCCACATTTTTTGTGGAAGAAGATAAAATACTGACGACTCTCTTCGATGAGGGAATGAACGACTTGCACCTTTTCAAGCCAGGTTCATCCCCCATGTATAGCGAGCGCCTGCTCACACTCCTGCCCGAGGAATATCATAAACGCATCACTGTTCATGAACATTTCTATCTGAAATCGGAATATAATCTCGCAGGCATACATCTCGACAATGCCCTTTCGCCTGTTCCCGAAGGCTACAAAGGCAGTTTCAGCCGCTCTTGTCAAGACTTGTCGATGCTGAACGAGATGAAGAAGAAGTCGCGCTACGTTTTTCTGAAGAACATTTTCAACTGCATAGAATTTAAAGAAGAAACCTCCACCTTCAACATGCAACAGCTTGAAGAAGCCGCCAGCAACCGGCTCATCGACAAGCATGTGTATGCGCTCGGTGGCATGAGCATCGACAATATTCATCTGGCCAAGCAGCTCGGATTTGGCGGCGTTGTCATCTGCGGCGACCTGTGGAACAGATTCGATATTCACAAACAACTCGACTATAAAGAAATTATCTCGCATTTCGAAAAACTGCAAAAAGCAGTCGACTAACTTTTTCCTTCACACGCTAATTCATTATTAATTGAAATAACCCGTTATTCAAAACCGATGAGTCAGAAAAACTCTTACCTCGTATTCTCGGGCACCAGCACGAGATACCTTGCAGAGAAAATCTGCGCCAGCTTGGGTTGCGACCTTGGCAACCTTGTAATCACCAAATTCTCTGACGGCGAGTTCGCTGTTTCCTATGAGGAATCAATCCGCGGCCGCGATGTGTTTCTGGTGCAGAGCACTTTCCCCAATTCCGACAATCTGATGGAGCTGCTACTGATGATTGATGCTGCCAAACGGGCATCGGCACGAAGCATCATTGCCGTAATCCCCTACTTCGGATGGGCACGTCAGGACCGTAAAGACAAGCCCCGTGTCTCTATTGGTGCCAAGCTGGTTGCCGACCTGCTGAGCGTGGCCGGCATCGACCGTTTGATTACCATGGACTTGCATGCCGACCAAATTCAAGGGTTCTTCAATGTGCCCGTCGATCACTTGTATGCCTCAGGGGTTATCATGCCCTACCTGCAGAGCCTGCAACTTGAAGACTTGGTTATTGCTTCGCCCGATGTTGGCGGTTCAAAACGCGCCAACACCTATGCCAAGTATCTGGGGGTGCCTCTGGTGCTGTGCAACAAAACCCGCGCACGGGCAAATGTGGTGCAGAGCATGCAGATTATTGGCGATGTGAAAGACAAAAACGTGATTATCATCGACGACATGGTAGACACGGCCGGCACCATCACCAAGGCTGCCGACATCATGCGCGAAGCCGGAGCGAAGAGTATTCGTGCCTGTGCCAGCCACTGTGTAATGAGCGGACCGGCCAGCGAGAGAGTGCAGGACTCTGCACTCGAAGAGATTGTCTTCACCGACTCTATTCCCTACACCAACCGCTGTTCGAAGGTGAAACAGCTCTCTGTGGCCGACATGTTTGCCGAAACTATCCGCCGAGTGGAAAACAACGAGAGCATCAGTTCGCAATATCTTATTTGAAATATCAGAAAGGTAAACAAAACCTCAAGCATTACCTGGTTCACCTAATAAAAAAGCTTGGCTTTTCGAGTTCAAACTCAAAAGCCAAGCTTTTTTATTAATATAAACCATCTATTCTTAGTCGAGCCACTTCACATAGCAGAAGTCTTGACGGTGAGGCAGGTTCTCATTCTTCGGGAACATGCGGATGCCAGTCTTATAGAGTCCGGCCTGATCGGGTTCGAGCACTGCCTCGAAGGTGAAGTTGTTGCCTTCTCTGCCAACCATCTTCATCGGTACAATAGAGAAGATGCGCTCTTCGCCATTCTTGTCGGTGAACACATTCACCACTTCAAGTCCAACGGCATCGTCGAGTCCCTGTTCGTTGATAACATACTTCACTGTGTAATTCTGTCCTGTCTCGGCCGAAGTGAGGGGCATGTTCCATTCCGACGACACCACGTTGATGGCATCCCAACGCTCGGCAACCATCTCCTTCCAGAGAGCAATCTCTTTAGCCAGATGATTGTCGTTGGCACTAATCTTCTTGAAGCGTTTTGCCTCCTTGTTGTAGAACTTGTCGTAATAGTCATCGAGCTGGCGCTTCATGGTGTAGTGAGGTGCAATCTGGGCAATCGAATTCTTGATTACCTTAATCCAACCCTCGCTGATGCCCTTCTTGTTCTTCTTATAATACAGGGGCAGAATCTCATTTTCGAGCAGCGAGTAGATGGTTGCAGCGTCGAGCTGATCCTGATAGCCCTGGTTATCATAGGTACGCTTTTCAGTGAGTGCCCAACCTGCTCCCTGACGATAGCCTTCCAGCCACCAGCCATCGAGCACCGAAAGGTTCACAACACCATTCATCTCGGCCTTCTCGCCTGATGTACCCGATGCCTCGAGCGGACGAGTGGGAGTGTTCATCCAGATGTCAACACCGCTCACCAAACGGCGTGCCAGCAGGAAGTCGTAGTCTTCAAGGAAGATAATCTTGCCGAGGAACTCGGGGCGCTGCGAAATCTCATAAATCTTCTTGATGAGACCCTGGCCGGCTCCGTCAGCAGGGTGTGCCTTACCAGCAAAGAGGAAGATGACGGGATGTTCGGGGTCGTTCACAATCTTTGCCAACCGAGCCTCGTCCATAAACAGCAGGTGAGCACGCTTGTAAGTAGCGAAACGACGGCAGAAACCGATCACCAGTGCGTTGGGATTCATCTTCTCAAGCAGCGATACCACACGCGAGGGGTCGCCCTGGTTCTTGAGCCATGCTTCGCGGAACTGCTCCTTGATATAAGTGAAGAGTTTGTTCTTCAGAGCCATGCGGGTTTCCCAAATCTCCTCATCGGGCACCTTGTAGATGGCCTCCCAAATTTTCTGGTTCGACTGATCGCCCATGAATTTCTCATCGAAATATTTAGCATAGAGCTTACGCCACTCTGTTGCCGACCATGTGGGGAAGTGAACACCATTGGTAACATATCCCACATGATTCTCTTCGGGATAGTAGCCTTTCCAGATGTGTGAGAACATTTGCTGACTCACCCAGCCATGCAGTTTCGACACACCGTTTACTTCCTGACAGGTGTTGCAGGCAAAGGTCGACATACAGAACTTCTCGCCATGGTCGTCGGGATTGGTGCGCCCCATGCCAATGAACTCATCCCAAGAAATGCCGAGCTTCTGGGGATAGCCACCCATATATTTTCCAAAGAGGCTTTCGTCGAAGTAGTCGTGACCGGCAGGCACAGGAGTGTGAACAGTGTAAAGACCGCTGGCGCGCACCAGCTCCATGGCCTGATTGAAGTTTAATCCACCTTCAATATAGTCGCACAGGCGTTGCAGGTTGCAAAGAGCAGCATGTCCCTCGTTGCAATGATAAATATCCTTCTTGATGCCTAACTTTTTCAAGGTGAGCACACCACCGATACCCAACAGAATTTCCTGCTTCAGGCGGTTTTCCCAGTCGCCACCATAGAGAGAGTGGGTGATGGGACGGTCGAACTCAGAGTTCATATCGTTGTCGGTATCCAGCAGATAGAGTTTGATGCGACCTACATTCACACGCCACACATAGGCATGAACTTGATAGTTGTTATAGGGCACGTCAACCACAACAGGATTGCCGTTTTCGTCGAGTTCGCGCTCAATGGGAAGCGAATTGAAATTCTGCGCTTCGTATTTGGCCACCTGCTGACCGTCCATCGACAAGCTCTGTGTGAAGTAGCCAAAGCGATACAGGAATCCGATGGCGCACATGTCTACATTCGAGTCTGAAGCTTCTTTCAGATAGTCGCCTGCAAGCATACCCAAACCGCCGGAATAAATCTTCAGGGCAGAGTGAATACCATACTCCATAGAGAAATAGGCAACAGACGGGCGCTTGCTGTCGGGCTTCACATCCATATATTTACGGAACAAATCATACACGCCATTGATGCGTTTCATCAGAGCCTTGTCTTTCACAATTTCTTCTTTACGGGCAAAGCTCAAACGCTCTAACAGCAGCACGGGGTTGTGCTTCACGTCATGATAAAGCTCAGGGTCGAGGTCACGGAACAAGTCACGGGCCTCGTAGTTCCACACCCACCACATGTTGTGGGCAATCTCATCCAAACACTTCAGTTGCTCGGGAAGACTCGACTTGATAGTCACTTCTTTCCACTGGGGAGCATTTGCATAATCGGCTTTAATTTTCATAAAATATTGAATTAATTAATAAATCTCAAGTTTTAGTATTTGTTATTTCTTGATGGTTCCTTTTTTCTCTTCGGCCATTCTGTTTTCTGCGCAATGCAGCGCAAAATCGTATGCCTTTTCATAATAGGTGATAAACTCGCCGCCCCATAATGCTTTCTTCGAGAGCTTCTCGGCATTGGCACGCGCCTTTTTCACCTGAGCATCGGTAAAGTTTGAAAAGGCTGCCACAGTGTCTTTGATGCGGTCGGCCACCTCCGAGTAATTATAGTCGGTGCGGTGAATCACCTCCACACCATCTTCAATCTTACTGTAAGCGCCCTTCACCGTGTTGGCCCAAAGTCCGAATCCGGCCAGGTCGGTGGTAATGCACGGCACCTTAAAGGCAACAGCCTCTAACGGGGTGTAGCCCCATGGTTCATAATAAGAGGGATAGATACAGAGGTCGTTACCAAGCACCACATCATAATAAGTCATGTTGATAATACCATCGTCACCGGTGAGATAGCATGGCAAGAAGATGAGTTTCACATTGTCTTCCTTTCTGTTATGCATGTCGAGGAACTTGAGCATGCCCAGAACGTTGTCGTGACTCATGTTGTTCAGCCAATGGGTAATTTCAGGCACTTCCAATGGGGTATCGAATTTCTTTCCGCTTTTCAGTCGTTCCTGCAAGTCTTGTCGGGGTTCCCCTACCCAACCGGGAACTTCTATAAATGCCAAAACCTTTTTCTTCAAACTGCGTTCGCGCAGCAATCGGTTCATGGCTTCAATATACACATCAACGCCTTTGTTGCGGAATTCATAGCGCCCGCTCGTTGAAACAATCAATGTGTCATCGTCTAAATCGGTGCCCATCAATGCGTTTGCAACGTCAAGCAAACGTTTTCTTGCAGCTTTTCGCTTGCGTCCGAAAGCAGCCCCCTTGGGAACAAAGTTATTTTCAAATCCGTTGGGCAGCACAAAGTCAACCGGTTTGTCGAGCAGCTCCTTACACTCATTGGCGGTGATGTCGCTCACGGTAGTGAAACAGTCAACATAATGTGCCGTTTGCTTTTCTATTGAATGCTTGCTTTGCACGTTCAGCTCGCCAGCCATCTGGTCGCCGTTATAGGCAAAGAGATAATCGTAAAGTGGTTTATTGTTTCCGGCTATAGAACGTCCGATACTCGTTGCATGGGTTGTGAAGATAGTGCCAATCTGTGGCATCTTATATCTGATGTAAAGCAAGCCAAGACCAGTCATCCATTCATTGCCGTGATAAATAACCTTCTTGGAATCATCTAAATAGAACTTATAGAAGCTTTCAACCACCAATGCCGCTGCATAGGAAAACATAGATGCTTCGTCGTAGTCGCCATAGGCATGAAGGCTGTCAACCTGATAAAGCTCCCACAACTTTCCATAAATTTCGTTCTTCTCGCTGTAATAGCTTTCAAAATCAACTAATATGGCTATAGGAGAACCTGGTATATCCCAACGCCCAATTTTGAGCTTCAAACCATCTGCGGTTGCATACTTCTTCCAATCACTGAACAGGTGCTTGTCTTCAACGAAATAGGGATTCACTTTATCATGCCAACAATCGGGCCCAATAAAGATAATCCGGTCCTTCATCTTATCCTGCAATGTCTTGGCTCTGGTAGATAAAACGGTATATATACCACCTACTTTATTACACACTTCCCAACTGCTTTCGAAGATATAATCGGGAAAGAGAAAATCTTGTTTCATACTAATTTACGTAAATCGACCGCAAAGTTACTAAAAAATATATTAAATACTATGCTCAAAAAGCATAAAATTTCTAATAAAATGCCATTTAAGAAAAGAAATGCGTACCTTTGTAAAGAAATAATACAAATTAGTAAAAACTCTTTAAAATATGAAGAAAATGAAAAAGTGGATAGCACTAACCTCACTGTTTGCCATTGCATGTCCGTCATGGTCGCAAGATGCCACAACTGCCTTCAAAGGTAAAATCTTCAACGAAGAATATAAGGTGTGGATTGAAATGAATTTCATAGAAAAGAACATTCTTGTTCCCCAGCAAGAGATTTTCGGCGAGGTGCCGGGTTACATTGGTTCAGAAAAAGATTCGCGTAAATGGATGATTGTTGAATCTGAAGTTCAAAACAAAACAGCAACACTGAGCATCATCAACGACTACGGCAGCGAAGACCTTCAAGCCACCCTCACCGCTACTACCGACTCCACCTACACCCTCACACAAAAAGAAGGAAGCACCATTAAGTTTGCCGTGAACCGCAAATGGCAAAAGCTTCCCAAACAGCTAATCTTTAAGAAAAAGAAATAATAAACATCCTGAGAAAATGGATAAACACAAAACGTCCCGACCTCCATGTTTGGAAGCCGGGACGTTCACATTTTAAAAGAAGGCGGCGACCTACTCTCCCGCATTGCATTGCAGTA
>CACXFT010000071.1 GCA_902767045.1 uncultured Prevotellaceae bacterium
CTGCAACACCAACAACTCTTCGAAAAACAACCCCTGTGCCATTGCCGACCTCTTTGGCGACTGGCGCGAAGAACTGGTGATGCGTGCGGCCGGTAATACCTGCATTCGCATCTGGACTACAAACATTCCCACCCAATACAGTCTTTATACACTCTGGCACGACCACCAATATCGCAACGCCATGGTGTGGCAGTCGATGGGCTACAACCAGCCCCCTCACAAGAGCTACTTCGTGGGTGAACTGGAGGGCATCACCATTGCACCGCCACCCTTTACCATGGAAGGGCGCACAGAAATTGCCAACGGAGGAACCATTTCATCGGCTAACGCCGACCAGCATGTGATGGTGTGCGAAACTGCAAACACCAACATCACCGTGGCCGAAGGTGCCAACCCCTACATCGCCACCTTCAACGTGCCCTCGCATGTGCAGGGAACAAACAGTCCGCTGCTCAACGGACGGGCTGTCATCAACTATGAATACTTCACCTGCAACGTTACCGGAGCTGCCTTCACCGGCGATATGCGACTGGTGAAGCAGGGCGACGGCATTCTGAACCTGCCCAAGGTTGACAACACCTATACCGGCAACACCGACATCTGGGCAGGCACCGTGAACTTCGACGGAACCATGCGCCAGTCGAAAGTATGGATGAACCGCTTTGCCGAACTCAACTCAAACGGTGGTGAGTTCAAGCAGGTGGAGATGAACTACGATGCCAAGTTGCGCCCCGGCCGTGCCGACAGCAAAGGACAGATTATCATTGCCGACTCGCTGAAGCTGGGCTTCGGCTCGCGTGTGGTGTTCGACATCTATGGAACCGACCTCACAGCCGACCAGGTGAAGGCCAAGGTGCTGAGCATAGAAACCAAAGACTGGCAGTATGGACCCAAATACCTCACTCCCGTGTTCGAGTTCAACTCGCACGGCACTGCCGAAGAGAGCATCGTTCAGGGAAAATATCTCATTGGCGAGTTCGAAGCCATCGAAGGCGACCTCAACCGCATTGCCATTGAAGGGCTCGGCACCAGCTTCAAGAGTTCGCTCGTTTATGAAGACGGGAAGCTCTATCTGAGCATCGAAGGCGTGCGCGGTGCCAGCAGCGTGGTGTGGAACGGCAACGAGAGCGCTATTTGGGCAATGGCTGGCGAAACCAACTTCACACTCGCCAGCGATGACTCCCAAACCAGCGAAATCTTCGTTACCGGCGACAAGGTGCTCTTCGACGACAGCGCAACCAAGTTCAATGTTGAACTGAACGGCAACATTGAAGCCGACTCGGTGATTGTTGACAACACCCGTCCCTACACCTTCCAAGGCAACGGCTCGCTCGTGGGCAACACCACACTGGTGAAGCGAGGCAACGGAACACTCACCATGAAGGTAGACAACAGCTACAAAGGCGGAACCCGCATCTCTGGCGGAACACTCATTATTTCTTCGCTCTCGAATGAAAACCAGGCCATGGGCAACACGGGAGCCGTTTCAACATCGGCTTCGAAATTCATCATGGAAAACGGGGCACGTCTCACATCCACAGCAGCTGTAACACAAGGCTCGCCCATGCAGATGCTTACCGAAGAGGGCGGCGTTATCAGCAATTCGCAAGACTTTATTGTGAACCGCGGCATCACCGGAACAAAGCTTTCAAAGTTTGGCACCGGGTGGATGAAGCTCAACACCAACAACACCGGACTGAACCGCTTGGTGGTGGGTGGCGGAACCGTGCAGTGTGTGAACTGCACACAGCCCGCAGCCACAGTGGAATATGCAGGCGGAACACTCACCGAGAATGGCGGTACCAGTTATGCCATACATGTGCCCGAAGGACAGAGTGGACGCTGGAACACGGCCAACCGCGCTACCTACACCAACAAGATTACGGGTGCAGGAGCGCTCACCATCTATTGTGAAGAAGAGAAGGGAAGCAGCTGGTTTGCAACCCGCACACAGCTGGGCATGAACCTCACCGAGTTTGAGGGAACCATTAAGGCTGTTGGGCGCACCGACGACACCGGTGCTCGCTGGACGCTGAACAACGGCAGCGGCATGCCCAAGGCAACACTCGACATTGCCGAAGGACTTGAAGTGCAGAACACAGGCAAGGCCTTTGCCATTGGTGTGCTGGCAGGCAAGGGAATGCTTGGCGGCTATGCGTCGTTCAGCAACGGCAGCAACGGTGGGGCCAACACCTGGCGAGTGGGTAACGACAAAGACTTCACTTGGGAAGGAACCGTTACGGGCAACTCTGTATTTAATAAGGTGGGAACAGGCACCATGACCGTGAAGGGACACTGGACCAACACGGGCAGCTCGAATGTGACAGAGGGAACGCTTTGCATCAATGGAGGAACACTGGGAACCGGATCCATTACCGTAGGACCCAACGGAACCCTGATCGGAACCAACACCGAAGCTACGGGATTCACCAATTCTACCATTACGGTGAACGGAACACTGCAGGCCGGTGTTAATGTCAGCCAGTATAGGGGCAATCTCTATTTTGGCAACAAGAACGTGCTCATCGGAACCGGTGGACGCTTGGTGGTGAACGCGCGCAATGCTTCAACCTCTACACTCGTTAGAGGCATCAACAAGCTCACTATCAACGGTACTGTTGTGCTGAACCTCTATGAAGGCTATGAACCCAAGGCTGGCGATAAGATCAACATCTTCGTTGCCAACCAAGTGGCAGGAACCCCCAGGTTCTCGCTGCCTGAACTGCCAGCAGGACTGGAGTGGGACACCACACACTATGCCGAAGGCTACCTCTACATCACCACTACCGATGGCGTGGAAACGGTTCGCAACAACGCAACGGCAACACGCAACAACATCTATAACATGAAGGGACAGCTGGTGCGCAGCAATGCCACCAACCTGAACGGACTGCCCGCAGGCATCTACTTCCAGAACGGAAAGAAAATTGTTGTAAAATGAAAAACTATTTGAATAAGCTGGCATTGCTGTGGGCAGTGCCAGCCTTTTTTGTTTCTTTGGGAGCTAAGGCACAAACCGCCGATGCAGCATCGGAATCCGTTAGCACCTTCACGTTGAACATCACCGCCGACGGCGCATCAACACTCACCTGCTTCCTGCCGTCGCAGCCGTCGGGCAGGGCAGTGGTGGCCTGTCCGGGTGGGGGCTATTCTCATCTGGCCATGGAGCACGAGGGAACCCAGTGGGCACCCTTCTTCAACCGCTTGGGCATTGCCTACTTCGTGTTGAAATACCGCATGCCGCAAGGCAACCGCAACATCCCCCTCGGCGATGCCTATCAAGCCATTCGAACCGTGCGCGACAGTGCACAGGCATGGCACATCAATGCAGCCGACATCGGCATCATGGGCTCGTCGGCCGGAGGACATCTGGCTTCGGCGGTGAGCACTCATGCACCTGCCGATGCAAGGCCCAACTTCACCATTCTGTTCTATCCCGTTATCTCGATGGACGAGCACGTCACACACCGCGGCTCGGTGGTGGGATTCTTAGGCGATGAACGCTCGAACAAGACACTGGTAGACGAGTTTTCAAGCGACAAGGCGGTGAGTGCGCCGCTCACACCACCAGCCATCATTCTCACTTCGGGCGACGACCGCGTGGTGCCTCCCGCAACCAACAGCATCGCCTACTACTCGGCTATGTGGGCGGCCGGCATTCCTTGTGCGCTGCATGTATATCCTTCGGGAGGCCACGGCTGGGGATGCCGCACCAACTTCGCTTATCACGAACAGATGACGGACGAACTCGCCCAGTGGCTCAAAACGCTCAAAACAATTCCAAAACAATAAAGCCATGCGAACGCTTTTCACAGTACTACTGCTTTCTTTTGCCATACACAATGCACATGCCGATGCACTCGACAGCTTGAAACAGAAACTGGTGCAGCAGGAACAGGTGCAAGAGAAGGTGTATGTGCACACCGACAACAACTGCTACTTCGTGGGCGACACGCTCTGGTATAAAGCCTATGTGCTCAGGGCCGACGACCTCACCATCACCGATATGAGCAAGATGGTGTATGTGGAACTGCTCTCGCCCGACGGACTGCTGGTGGAGCGCCAGCGGCTCATTGTGAGTGCACAGGGAATGGCCTGCGGACAGTTTGTGCTCACCGACTCGCTCTACTCGGGCTACTACGAACTGAGGGCCTACACCAAATGGATGCTCAACTTCAACGTGTTTGAACGGAAGTTCACCAGAGATGCAGGCCACATGTTCTATAGCACGCAGATGGCGAAGGATTTCTTCCGCGACTGGGACGGACTCTTCTCGCGGGTGCTTCCTGTTTACTCGAAACCCGAAAAGGCCGGAGACTATGGGGGCAAGTATATGTATCAGCGGCCCAAGCAGCGCATTGTAAAAGCACCTGCCGACCGGCTGCATGTGAGTTTCTTCCCCGAAGGCGGTTCGTTGGTGAAGGGCGTGAAAAGCAGGGTGGCTTTCGAGGCTACCGACCAGTTCAGCATGGCGCTCGATGTGGAAGGTCAACTCTCCGACGGAACCAAGCTGAAACCCACACACATGGGGCGGGGCTACATAGAAGTTACGCCAACCGGAAACTCCATGAAGGCCAGTTTCACGTGGAAGGATAAAAACTATTCCTTCACGCTGCCCCAGCCCATAGACGAGGGGGTGGTGATGCGCTATGACGATGGGAAACTCAACTTGGCAGCCTCGCCAAGCTTTGCCAATGCCGAGTGTGGCTTGGCAGTGCTCTGCAGGGGCAAGCTGGAACGTTTCGACCGGGTTGCCCTACAGGGTAGCAGTGCAACCCTGTCGTTGCCGCTGGCACAGCTTCCCTCCGGAGTGAACGAGCTGATGTTGTTTGCCAAAGATGGCAGCATCTTGGCTTCGCGCCTCATCTTTGTGAACAATCACGAACGCGATTTGCCGCTCACTATCAGCACTCAAGGCAAAACAGATTATGCTGCCTACGACCCCATCTCGCTGCAGGTGAAGTCGGCCGAACCAACGCTGTTCAGTATCTCTGTGCGTGACGGCAGCACCGATGATGCTTCCTTCGACGATGGCAACATTCTCACCGACATGCTGCTCACTTCCGACCTGAAAGGGTTCATCGCCCATCCCGCTTACTATTTTGAAGCCGACGACGAACCCCACAGGCAGGCCCTCGACCTGCTGCTCATGGTGCAGGGTTGGAGACGCTATCGCCATGCGCCCATACGCTATGAACCGGAACAGTCGCTCACCGTGGAAGGGCAGGTGAACAAAATGCTTCCCGTTGACATGCTCGAGATTGATGAAGTGGAGGGACTTAACAACAACAACTCTCTCTCGGCAGCCATGAACTTAGAAGCTCTTAAGGTCTCAGGACTCAACACGGGCGACACGTTCACCGAAACCCCGGCCAGTGCAGAAACGGAAGATGCTGAAATGAAAGCTTCTACGGAGAGTCCGACGTTTGAAGACCCTTCCGACGATGTGTTCCTTGGCGTGAACCATGGAACGCTGAAACGCGAGGTGATGGTTGAGGCTGAACTCACCGATGGCTACAAAACAGTGGGAGCTGCCATCAGAACCGACAAAGGGGGGAGGTTCCAGTTTCAGCTGCCACCATACTACGGAAATGCCATCTTGCTGATGAAAGCATACGAGGTGGCCGATTCTGCCAAGAAGAGCATGACAGCTGCCACCGACAAGGGTATGTTCGACGAGGAACAGTATGCCGACTTCTATGTGAAGCGCGACCTCTTCTATCCGGTGTTCTCACATCCATACACCTACTATCAAAACCACCTGCCCGACATTGATGTGCCCATGCTCGACGAGGGATTCTATGAAGATGAAGACGAAGAGGGTGACTCGGATGTGCACAGCACACGCAAGCTGCAAACGGTGAACGTGAAGGGAAAGCGGCGTGGAAGGCGCGGCATCGACTATACCAAGCCGGCGCAGGTGATGGATGCATACGAGCTTTATAACCTTGCCACCGACCGCGGACTCTCGTGGGGAGTGGTGAACATGGGCACCTTCCCCTATATTGCCTGCTATACGCTCTATGGCAACATGGAACGCTACAACTCGCTGCATGTGAGAGCCAAGCTCAACGACTATACGTTCTATAAGAATTACCAGGACGTGCAAACAGACACTCGCACACGCAGTAGCGCCAACTTGCTGAAAGACCTGCACCTGCGCCGAATACAGAACATTCGGTTCTTCACCGACTACGAACTGCGCAACCCGGGTGACAGCTTACCAGAGTCGCTCAACCAGGCTGATATCACCATCGTCTACGAGACAGTTCCCAACGATGCCAAGCGCATCACCTATCGCGACCGCCGATACATTCTGCCGGGCATCGCTTTTCCCGAAGAGTTCTATCAACCCGACTACAGCACAAGACCCACAGGAGAACCCACCGACTATCGGCGCACACTCTACTGGAACCCAAACGCGCGCACAGATGAAGAGGGAAACTTCTCTGCCACCTTATATAATAATGCGCGCGACACGCGCATACGCGTGAGCGCAGCGGGGGTAACCCCCACCGGCCGCTTCGTATATAGCAGGTGAGCGTTGCGCTTCGCTAAATGAGGCGCTACGCTAAATGATAAATGAAGCGCTACGCTAAATGATAAATGAGGCGCTTCGCTGCGCTACGCTAAATGATAAATGAGACGCTACGCTAAATGATAAATGATAAATAAGGCGCGAGCAAACCTCAAGCGCGTGGTCCCCTCCTTTCATAAAGGAGGGATTAGGGGTGGTTCGTGAAACTACAGCCCCCCCCTAACTTAGGGGGCTTAGACAGACCCCCAACCCCCTAACTTAGGGGGCTTAGTAACTTAGGGGACTTAGACTTATTACTTATATAATATGGAACAAACCTGGAGATGGTTCGGAAAGAACGATAAGATTACGCTCTCTATGCTCAGACAGATTGGTGTGGAGGGCATTGTGACGGCGCTGCACGATGTGCCCAACGGCGAGGTGTGGAGCCAAGAGAAAATTTGTGACTTGAAACAGTTTATTGAACACGAAGGACTGCGATGGAGCGTGGTAGAGAGTCTGCCCGTTGCTGAAAGCATCAAGTATGGCGGACCCGACCGCGAACAGCTGATTGAGAATTACAAGCAGAGTCTCATCAATCTGGCTTCGCAGGATATTCATGTGGTGTGCTATAACTTTATGCCGGTGCTCGACTGGGCACGCACCGACCTGCTGCACCCCAACCCCAACGGCACAAGCAACCTCTTTTTCAGTCATGCGCAGTTTGCCTATTTCGACATCTGCATACTGAAAAGAGAGGGGGCTGAAAACGACTATGCCCCGGAGGTGCTGGCAGAGGTGGAGAGTCTGCGTGAGCAGCTTACACCTGAAGACGAGCACCGACTGGTGGAGAATATCATTGTGAAGACCCAGGGCTTTGTGAGCGGTAACATCAAAGAGGATGATGAACACCCGGTGGAACTCTTCCGGCAGTTGCTGGCTCTTTACAAAGGCATAACCAAGGAACAGCTGCGCGAAAACATGCGCTACTTCCTGGAAGCTATCATGCCCGTTTGTGAAGAGTATGATATGTATATGTGTGTGCATCCCGACGACCCGCCATTCCCCATACTCGGACTGCCCCGCATCGTGAACTGCGAAGAAGACATCGACTGGCTCTTCAAGGCGGTCGACAACCCACGCAACGGACTCACGTTCTGCGCTGGGAGTCTTTCGGCAGGAATCCATAACGACGTGGTGGCCATGGCACGGAAGTATGCCCACAGAACGTGGTTCGTGCACATGCGTTCGTGCAAGGTGTTCCCCAATGGCGACTTCACTGAAGCCAGTCATCTGGGGGGCAGGGCAAACCTGATTGAGCTGGCACGCATCTTCGAACAGGAGTGCCTGAACCGCGCTCGCGACTTTAGGGCTGGTAGGTATCCAAATTATCAGGCCTCTACCTTCATTGATATTCCCATGAGGGTTGACCACGGTATGACCATGCTCGGCGACGAACACCGGGGCTATAATGCCGGCTACTCTTTCCTGGGCCGCATGTTCGCTCTCGCACAGGTGCAAGGTATGCTGGCCACTGTTCACCGCGAACTAGGCATCTCATAATATTTATCATTTATCATTTCTCATTTATCATTTAGGGCGAAAGCCCGCAAAACTATGAATAATCTATTTAACATACAAGGCAATGTGACCGTTATCACGGGCGGTACTGGTGTGCTCGGAAGAGCCATTGCCAAATATCTGGCACTGAATGGTGCACGCGTAGTGATTCTCGGACGTAAGGAAGACGTTGGAGAAACAATAGTGAAGAATGTGAACCAGGCGCTTGCTTCGTCAACAGAGGCGGTGGGCGACATCAGGTTTATGAAAACGGATGTGATGAATGCTGAAGTGGTTCGGCAAAACTGCGAAGAGATTCTTTCCATCTACGGAAGGGTGGACACACTCCTGAATGCTGCTGGCGGCAACATGAAAGGGGCTACCATCGGGCCGCAGGAAACTTTCTTCGACCTGGATGTGGCACAGTTTCAGACGGTGCTCAACCTGAACCTCACTGGTACGGTCATTCCCACGCAGATTTTCCTGCAGCCCATGGTGAAACAGGGAAAGGGGAGCATCATCAATTTCTCGTCGATGGCTGCATTCCGACCCATGACCCGTGTGTGCGGCTATGCTGCGGCCAAAGCCGGCATCAGCAATTTCACACAGTATATGGCTCACGAAACGGCACGCAAGTTTGGCGAAGGCATTCGCGTGAATGCCATCGCGCCGGGGTTCTTTATCACCGAGCAGAACCGCTCGTTGCTCACCAACCCCGACGGAACCTATACCGAACGCGGACAGGATGTGATTCGCCAGACCCCCTTCGGGCGCATGGGAGAGCCGGAGGAACTCTGCGGAACCATTCACTACCTCATGTCGGATGCTTCGAAGTTTGTAACAGGCACCGTGGCGGTGGTTGATGGCGGATTCAATATCTTTGCCATGTAAACAGCCCGGCGTTGGACATCATGAGAAGGTGCCCGACATTTTGTCAGTCGCAGGCGTGCCAAATCTGTCATTTGCAGGTTTGGCACGCTTTTCGTATAGTGAACAGCAAAAACATATAAACAGATAAACATAAAACAATAGCAATTATGAACATCAAACCATTAGCAGACCGCGTGCTGGTAGCTCCTGCTGCGGCCGAAGAGAAAGTTGGCGGAATCATCATCCCCGACACAGCAAAAGAGAAACCCCTGCGCGGACGCATTGTAGCTGCCGGTAAGGGTACGAAAGACGAAGAAATGGTTCTTAAAGAGGGCGACGAGGTGCTCTATGGCAAGTATGCTGGCACAGAGCTTGAACTCGATGGAGAGAAATTCCTCATCATGCGCCAGAGCGATGTGCTCGCCGTAATCGGTTAAGCAATTGTTTCTTCTTTTTAATTTTTCATTTAACATCTAACATTTTCTAATAAGCGTAAAGCGCGAAAAAGTTTATGGCAAAAGACATTAAATTCAATATTGAGGCCCGCGACCTTCTTAAAAGAGGTGTTGATCAGCTGGCCGATGCAGTGAAAGTTACACTTGGTCCGAAGGGCCGCAACGTGGTTATCGAGAAAAAGTTCGGTGCTCCGCAAATCACCAAGGATGGTGTTACCGTGGCTAAGGAGGTTGAACTGGAAGATAAGTTCGAGAACACCGGTGCTCAGCTTGTGAAGAGCGTGGCTTCTAAGACTGGCGATGATGCCGGCGACGGAACCACCACCGCTACCATCCTCACGCAGGCCATTGTTAGCGAAGGCTTGAAGAATGTTACAGCTGGTGCCAACCCCATGGATTTGAAGCGTGGTATCGACAAGGCTGTTGCAGCAGTGGTTGACCACATCAAGAATGCTGCCGAAAAGGTAAACGACAACTACGACAAGATTGAGCAGGTGGCTACGGTGAGTGCCAACAACGATCCGGAAATTGGTAAGCTGCTGGCTGATGCCATGCGCAAGGTTTCAAAAGACGGTGTAATCACCATTGAAGAGTCGAAGAGCCGCGATACACACATCGGTGTGGTTGAGGGTATGCAGTTCGACCGTGGTTATCTTTCGGCTTACTTCATCACCGATTCCGAGAAGATGGAGTGCGTGATGGAGAATCCGCTCATCCTCATCAACGAGAAGAAGATTTCTAACTTCAGCAAGGAGTTTGCAGAACTGCTCGGACAGGCTGCTCAAACGGGTCGTCCTATCTTGATTATTGCCGAGGATGTAGACTCTGATGCACTCACCACACTTGTTGTGAACCGTTTGCGTGCCGGACTGAAGATTTGTGCTGTGAAGGCTCCCGGCTTCGGCGACCGCCGCAAGGCTATGCTCGAAGATATCGCTGTGCTCACGGGTGCTACCGTCATCAGCGAAGAGAAGGGTCTGAAGCTCGAACAGGCTACCATTGAAATGATGGGTACTGCTGAGAAGGTGACTGTTTCGAAGGACGATACCACCATTGTGAACGGTGCCGGACAGAAGGAGGCTATTGCCGAGCGTGTGAACCAGATTAAGAACGAAATTCAGAACACCAAGAGCTCTTACGACAAGGAGAAGCTGCAGGAGCGTCTGGCTAAGCTCGCCGGTGGTGTGGCTGTGCTCTATGTGGGTGCCAACTCTGAGGTGGAGATGAAAGAGAAGAAAGACCGTGTTGACGATGCACTCTGTGCTACTCGTGCAGCCATCGAAGAAGGTGTTGTGGCCGGTGGCGGTACCACTTACATCCGTGCACTGGAAGCTCTGAAAGACCTGAAGGGTGTTAATGCCGATGAGCAGACGGGTATTCGCATTGTGGAGCGTGCCATCGAAGAACCGCTTCGCCAGATTGTAACCAACGCCGGTGGCGAAGGTGCCGTAGTGGTTCAGAAAGTTCGTGAGGGCGAGGGTGACTATGGTTACAATGCTCGCACCGGTGAATATGAAGATTTGCGCAAGGCTGGTATCATTGACCCGGCAAAGGTTGCTCGTGTGGCTCTTGAGAATGCCGCTTCTATCGCCGGCATGTTCCTCACCACTGAGTGCCTCATCACCGATAAACCCGAAAAGGAACCCGCCATGCCAATGGGTGGCGCTCCCGGAATGGGCGGCATGATGTAAAACGCCATCTTGGATGAAACATATAAAAAGGGCAGTACCATCGGTACTGCCCTTTTTGAATGTTGCGTTAGATGTGTTTTGCCTTTTTATATGTTGCGTTTGATGTGTTCTGTAAGATGCTTTATCTGATTCGGTCGGCAGCTCTCACCAACCGCTCGTCTGCGAGAATGGCCCTGCGTGCCATCCATATAAACACGAGTGTAACGGCGGGGAAGGCTGCTGCCAGTTCGGGGTGGAAGGTCATTTGCTCGGGTGTGAGCACATATCCAAATACTGCAAAAACCACATACCAGCCCACAATAAAAAGCATGTTAAACACGCATAACTTAGATTGAAACAGGCGTTTCTTATACTGGAAAATGGTTAGCAGGCTGATGGTGGCACTCATCAAGAGCAAGACGAAGAGCGGACAAACTTTCATGTCGGTGCTTCCGTTTTCATTGAGAATCCAGAGGTTCATCATTTTACTGCCCACCCCCATGCCATCGGGTGTGTATGTTCCCACCTGCATGCACAGGCAAAGAACAGAAAAGATGGCTGCCAATAGCAAGAAGATGCTTTGTTTGCGCTGTATCATGTTTGTTTGCTCTTAGGCTTCCTCTTCCTCTTGTGTATCCTTTGACGGATCGCGGAAATACACGTTGCCTTCTAAAAACTCTTCGGTGGCAAGCAGTGTGGGCTTGGGAAGCTTTTCATAATAGCGCGAAATCTCTATCTGCTCACGGTTCTCGAAAACTTCTTCGAGTGAGTCGTTATACGAAGCGAACTCGGCAAGCTTCTTGGTGAGGTCTTGCTTAATTTCAGAAGCAATCTGGTTAGCCCGCTTAGAGATGATGGCCACACTTTCATAAATGTTGCCCGTCTTGTCACTCAAGTCCATAATGTCGCGTGTGACAGTGTTCACTGGTGCTTTTGACTTTCTGTAATCCATATATTCTGTTAAAAAATTAATTTGTTTCGTTTTCTTTCTGTTGTATGCTGTTGTTGTTACAGCACCCCCACTCCTCACAGATGCCGGAGCCGTGTTAGTCTTCTTTCGCCGGCAGGTGTTGTGTGAATACTTTGCACTTGGCAATGTATTTTTCGGCCAAAGCTTTGTTTTTCGAGTCGGGATATTCGTTGATGAACCCATAGCACTCGTCTTCGGCATCTTGGAAACGTTCCATTTTCTTTTCCTCCACACTCTGCTGAGCCAGTTCAAACTTGCTCTTCATGATGAGCAGTGCAAAGTCTTCGCGCCTGTCGGTATAGGGAAAATCTTTCAGTGCGTTTTGTGCAGTGATGATGCAGGCCTCGTAGTTGTTTCCCCCATGCAGGCTGTTGAGGAAATAACCGCCCAGGTTATAGTAGAGCTGAGCCGAGTAGAGTTCTTTCCTCACCAGTTTCTCTTGCAGGTCGAAGAGTTTCTGCTGTGCCACGGGTCGCAGCTGAGAGCTGGGGAAGAGGTCGAGAAATTCCTGAAAGGCTTTGATGGCATCGTAGGTGTCGGTTTGGTCGAGCCTGGGTTCGGGTGTGCACAGGTAGAGGCTTTGGCCCACATAGAACTTTGCTTTTTCGGCATAGGTTCCTCTGGGGTACGATGAATAATACTTCTTGAAATATTCTGCCGCCGTTTCATATTCGCCCTGGTTGTATTGTGCCATGGAGAGCATGTAGAGACATTCCTGTGCGTTTTCGGTTCCCTTCATGGTGGTCACGAGTTCTTGCAGCAGCGAAATGGCACGGGTGTATTTGCCATTGGCAAAGCATTCTTTGGCATATTCGTATTTGAAACGGTTGTCGGGCGATTTGTAGACTTTGTTAAACTCGCTTGTGCAGCTTGTCAACAGAGTTGCCAGTATATAGAATAAGAGAAATTTGCGCATACGTTTAAACATTTGAACTGCAAAATTACACATATTTCCCCATTTGGCAAAGCCTTTAAAACGTTTTTTCGCATTTTAGCGGGCTTTATAACGTTTATTACATCTAAATTGCTTAATTTTGCACGCGAATTATTTTAAATCATCTGCTTTGAACTTTAAGTTATCATCATCTTACAGTCCCACGGGCGACCAGCCCGAAGCCATTCGCCAGCTCACCGACGGACTGAACCGTGGCGACAAGGCTCAGGTGCTCTTGGGTGTGACGGGGTCGGGGAAAACGTTCACCATTGCCAATGTGATTGCCAATGTGAACCGGCCTACGCTCATATTGAGTCACAACAAAACGTTGGCTGCTCAGTTGTATGAAGAGATGAAGGGCTTCTTTCCCGAGAATGCCATTGAGTATTATGTTTCTTACTACGACTATTACCAGCCCGAGGCCTATCTGCCTTCTTCCGATACTTACATAGAGAAAGACCTGGCCATCAACGACGATATAGACAAGCTGCGGCTCTCGGCGGTGTCGGCTTTGCTTTCGGGGCGGCGGGATGTGGTGATTATTTCTTCGGTTTCGTGCATCTACGGTATGGGCGGTCCCACGGCCATGGCCGAGAGTGTGATTTCCATCAAGCGAGGACAGAAGTTGGAACGGAACGCCTTTCTTCGCCGGCTGGTTGATGCGCTTTACGTTCGCAACGACATTGAGCTGAAGCGCGGCAACTTTTGGGTGAAGGGCGACCATGTGGATGTTTATATGGCCTACAGCGACAATGTGCTGCGCGTGACCTGGTGGGACGATGAGATTGACGAGATTGAAGAGGTAGACTCCGTTAGCTATCACCGCCTTGCCACTTTCGAAGACTATCAGATTTATCCCGCCAACTTGTTTGTGACCTCCAAGGAGCAAACCGAGCGTGCCATCAGGCAGATACAAGACGACCTGACGGCTCAGGTTGATTTCTTCAACGAACAGGGCGACAGCATCAAGGCGCAGCGTATCAAGGAACGTGTGGAGTATGACATGGAGATGATTAAAGAGCTGGGTCATTGTTCGGGCATCGAGAACTATTCGCGCTATTTCGACGGGCGCGAACCGGGGCAGAAGCCCTACTGTCTGCTCGACTTCTTCCCCAAAGACTATCTGATGGTGATTGACGAAAGTCATGTTTCGGTTCCGCAGCTCAATGCCATGTATGGCGGCGACCGCCGCAGGAAGCAGAACCTGGTAGAATATGGGTTCCGCTTGCCGGCAGCCTTCGACAACCGTCCGCTCCGGTTCGAGGAGTTTCAGGAAATGGTGAATCAGGTGATTTATGTTTCGGCCACACCGGCCGACTTTGAACTGATGGAGTCGGAAGGAGTGGTGGTGGAACAGGTGATACGTCCCACGGGCTTGCTCGACCCCGAGATTGAGGTGCGGCCCACGGCCAACCAGATCGACGACCTGATGGAGGAGATTCTTCTGCGTGCAGAGCGCGACGAGCGCATTCTTGTTACCACGCTCACCAAGCGCATGGCCGAGGAGCTCACTGAATATCTGCTGAACCATGAGGTGAGGGCGAACTACATTCATTCCGACGTGGCCACACTCGACCGCGTGAAGATTATGAACGACCTGCGGGCCGGTTTGTTCGATGTGCTCGTTGGTGTGAATCTTTTGCGTGAGGGGCTGGACTTGCCCGAAGTGTCGTTGGTTGCCATTCTCGATGCCGATAAAGAAGGTTTTCTGCGCAACCATCGTTCGCTCACGCAAACGGCTGGCCGGGCGGCGCGTAACGTGAACGGAAAGGTGATTATGTATGCAGACAGTATCACTGCCAGCATGCAACGCACCATTGACGAAACCCTTCGCCGGCGCACGAAGCAGCTGAAGTATAACGAAGAGCATCACATCACGCCGCAGCAGATTGTGAAAGCCATTGGCAGTTCGCTGCGCGTGGCGGGCAGTGCGCCCGAATCTGCAACCGCGCAGAGCAAGGCCGCAAAGCGAAGCTATCCCCAGATTCAGGAAGAGGCCGTGTTTGCTGCCGACCCCATTGTGCGCAGCATGAGTCGCGAGCAGTTAGAAAAGAGCATTGCCAACACCACCGCGCTGATGAAAGAAGCCGCGAAGAACCTCGACTTCTTGCAGGCCGCCCAATATCGCGACGAGATTATTCGCCTGCAGGAGCAGTTGGAGTTAAAGTAGCGAGTGCTTTGTCGAGCAGCGTCTGATATTCGTTGCCCAGTTCGCCAAAGCGCACCAAACAGTTGTTGGCAGCATGGCGCACGGCAGCACTTTTGTCTTGCAATGCCGTGAGTGCCTGGTCGAGCAGTTCGTTGATGCCGCGGTCGTTGGGTTCTCGGCCGTTCATGAAGAGGCGAGCCAGAATATGGTAGGCCGTAACCTGACGGAGTTCGTTGTTGGAAGCCATCCACTCGTAGGCGATGGCAGGTGCAAAGGGCAAATGCTGATAGAGGTTCATGGCTGCCACCTCTGCTATCTCCAGCGAGTGTGTTTGTTCCATCCACACATCCACCAGTTCTTGGCTCATGCGTTCGCGGGGCATGAGCATGGTGGCCAGAATCTTGCATTCTCTGATGTCTTCTTTCCAAAGAGCAATAGCCAGGTTGTAGTCGTGTGGCAGTTCGGCAGCCATCTTTTTGAGTTCGTGTTGCGGAATGCCCCAGTTCAGTTTATATTGGCTTCCCCCTTTCTCTCTCATCGAGCGCGACGTTTCGCCGTTCATGAGCAGGCGGAACGACTGCTTGATGGCTTTCAGTTGTTCACAGGTATCCATATTCTTTGCTGTATCTGAGCATCTGGTGCTCATACGTTTCTGTATAGTCAATTTCTATGTCTTCGATGTTTCCTTGCCGGTTGGTAATGGGTTTCAGCCAAGGGTTGATGAAGCCTTTGTAGGGAGCGATGTTCAGTTTCCGGTATCGTTCCAGCACTTCTTGGTGAAGTTGCGGGTCTACCTTCACGGCATAGCGTTCCACCAGTGAGCGGGCCGCTTCGTAGTCGCCCTCGCTTTTGATGCGCTGCACCTCGGCCAGCAGTTGTGCAAAGAGCGGTCGCAGGGCAGCATAGTTGTTGATGCGCACGAAGGTGCGCCCGTCTTCTGCCTTCACCAGTTCCACGGCACCGTTGGCATGTTCTAAGGTCCAGTGTGCAATGAGAGCGCGGTTGCGCATGTGTGCCTCTTCAATCTGGTGGCCCGGTTTGATGCGGGTTAGCTGCGTCATCAGTCCGTTCAGCAGATAGGTATAATATTGCGAGCGGTAGGCTTCGGTATCGGGCAGCAGTCCCAGTTCCACCAGCTTGGGGTCGGCCATGTAGTAGAGTCCGAAGAGGTCGGCGCGTGCTTCTTCAATGGTGTTGCCGTAGGCTTTCAGAGCATCGGGGTCGGTGTTGGGCAGCAGTTGTCCGCTGCCATGTCCCAGGCATTCGTGCAGGTCGGTATGCAAGTCGTCGCACAGGTCGCCATACTCATCAATGATCTTTCGGGTGTCATCGTCAATCACAAATTCTTCGCGGAATCCGTTTCCGTGTGCCGCCTTATTATAAGCTTCAGTGAGGTTTCCGATGGTTACGCTCTTCGAACCATAGCGTGCCCTAATCCAGTCGGCATTAGGCAGGTTGATGCCGATAGCCGTTGAGGGATATTCGTCGCCTCCGAGCATGGCGGCACAAATCACGTTGGCGGTAACGCCTTTCACCACCTGCTTGCGGAATCGCGGGTCCACGGGTGAGTGGTCTTCAAACCATTGTGCATGCTGGCTGATGGTTTGCGTGCGATGGGTAGCTTCCAGGTCTTTATATTCCACAATGCCTTCCCACGACGCTTTCAGGGCGAGTGGGTCGCCATACACCTCAATGAATCCGTTGATGAAGTCTATGCGCCCGTCAACTTCGCGCAGCCATTCAATCGAGTATTCGTCGAAGAGACGCAGGTCGCCGGTTTTATAATAATTGACAAGCAGGCCGATCACCTTTCGCTGCTGTTCGTTTTCGGCCACGGCAGAAGCCTTCTCCAGCCAGTATATGATTCGTTTGATGCAGGGGCCGTAGTAGCTGTTGGCATTCCACACCATTTCTTCGAGTTTGCCTTGGCTGTTTTTCACCAGCTTCGAGTTCAGTCCCCACGAAGGCGGCTCTTCGCCGCCCTGTTCTTTCAGTTTGGCATAGAACTGCTCCACTTCAGACTGTGTGATTCCCGGTTCGTAGTAGTTGCAGGCCGATGTTGCCACCAGGTCTTCTCCGTCGGCTTTGTTCACACGTTTTGGCAGTATCTGTGGGTTGAAGATAACGGGCATCAGGTCTTCATATTCGTTTTTGTTGATGCCGATTGACTGCAGCACCTCTCTGAGGAACTCTTCCGAGAAATCGGGCACAAACTTCTCGCATCCGTAGTGGTGGTGAATGCCATTTGAAAACCACACCCTTTTGAGGTAGGTGGTGAGGGCGTGAAAGTTTTCACACTCCCTGTCGCCTTTATATAAAATGTACGCGCGTTCCAATAACTTTCTAATACGCACATTAAAAAAGCCAAATTGGTCGGTCGTTATGTCACGTCCGCACAAAGTGGCTTCTGACAAATAATACACCAATCGCTTTTGTTGCAACGTGAGGGTTTCGAAACCCTTCAACCGATAGCGCAGCATCTGAATGTCAGCGAAGCGCTCATCAGTGTAATTGAAATTCTCCTGCATTTGTTTTTCTTGCTTAGAACTTTAAGACTTTTTCTCGGCCGGTTTGCGCCCCTTCTTTTTCGGTGGTTCCGTGAGCGAGGGGTGTTGTGCCAGATGATTAATCTTGTACTCTCGGGGTGTGATACCGTTCAGTTTGAAGAACGACGCGTAGAACGACTGTCGGTTGGCGAACCCCACCATGTCGGAAATTTCCTCCATGTTAAGTTTCTGGTACCTGCGGTCTACCAATAACGTCATGGCTTCCTCGATTCGGTATTTGTTCACAAACGAGGTGTAGTTCATGTGGAACCTCACATTCACCACAGCCGAAATGTATCGGGTGTTGGTGCCAAGGTCCTGAGCAAGTTTCTTTGCAGAATAAGTTTTATCCCTGTACTTCTTTTGAACAAGGATAACATTGAGGATGCGCTCACTCATTTCGTCCATGAGTCTTGGGTTCACAAGTGACCTGTAGGCAGCCTCTTTTTCCTTCTTTTCTGTAATATTGTACTTTGCCATGGCTATATATAGAACTTATCACTGCAAATGTATGAAAATAAAATTAAACAGACAAGTTTTTGGACATTTATTTTGCATTTGAAGTGAGTTTTTTTAAAGCTTACCAAAAACGCAACCGCTTAATATTGGGAAACTTACAACTTTAAAGGTATCTTGATTATACTATTTTTGTAGTGATAATTCACAGGAAAAACCAATCCGTTTTTTTGCGTGTAACAACGGCCCCAATGGGGGCGGCGGGCACCAAGCTTGCGTGGGTAGCCCTGAAAGCCTGCTTTGGCAACCCTAAAAGCCTGCTTTGAGAACCTTGAAAGCCTGCTTTGAGAATCCTGAAAGCCTGCTTTGGCAACCCTGAAAGCGTGCTTTGGCAAACCGCATGAAAAGAAACCGGAAAACAAATGGCAAGGTGTGGCGTTTGTCAAGATAATTGGTTCCTTTAAAACAAGAATTGGTGCAAATTTCTATCAAATCATTTGCAGGAATTAACAGAAAACACTACCTTTGCACCAACAAAGCAATAAATGACAACAAAACAGGGAGTGCGCCGGTTTGATAGGGATACTCATCAAATAATACTGAAAGCCGAGCAAGCTTCTCTTGTCAATGGCGGGCCACATAAATCCCTTGAAGGGGCTAAGCTGCAGAGCCGGTGGATTACAACGACGGGGAGCCCTCAAATGATATTCACACTCGGAGTTTCATCACATCACCGGGCATTCCCTTTTCTCTTAAAACCATAATTAACTCTTTCAGCGTATGTTCAGTGGAATTATTGAAGAGATGGCCACCGTTACTGCCATCAGAAAGTATGAGGGGAATATCGACTTTTCGTTGACATGTTCTTTTGTGAGTGAACTGAAGATTGACCAGAGTGTTGCTCACAACGGTGTTTGTTTGACGGTGGTAGATATTCAGAACGGCTGCTATACCGTTACGGCCATGAAGGAAACCCTCGACCGCTCCAACCTTTCACTGCTGCAAGTTGGCGACAAGGTGAATGTTGAGCGTTCGATGCTGATGAACGGGCGGCTCGATGGCCATATCGTGCAAGGGCATGTAGACCAAACGGCACGTTGCATCAACGTGGCCGATGCCGATGGCTCCACCTACTACACTTTCGAATACCCTTATAGCAAGGAGATGGCCCGGCGGGGATATTTCACTGTTGACAAGGGCAGCGTTACCGTGAACGGTGTTTCGCTCACCGTGTGCGAGCCAACCGAAAGCACCTTCAAGGTGGCCATCATCCCCTATACACATGAGAACACCAACTTCAAATTCATTCAAGTGGGAAGCGTGGTTAACATCGAGTTCGATATACTTGGCAAGTATGTGGCCCGGCTCTCGACATTCTAAACGCATAAAAAATGTTAATTGGTTAAAACCGCTATAAACCTTTCTTGGGTTTGTCCGTCAAAAAACCAATTAACGAACATGCTTATATGATGCCTATTAAAAGAACAACGGTTCTTCTTCTTGCTTTCTTTGTGCTGCAGGCGGCAGATGCAAAGCAATGGACTTTGCGAGAATGTATTGAGTATGCCTTGCAAAACAACATCTCTTTGCAAAAGGCCAGGCTCACCCGGCAGAGCAGCCTCGAAAGTGTGAAGGAAAGTCAGGCGGCACTGTTGCCATCGCTTGGCTTCTCCACTTCACAGAATGCCACCTATCGGCCATGGCCCGAAACGGGTTCGTCGACGGTGGCCAACGGCTATGTGCAGTCGAGCATCGATAAGGTTTATTATAATGGTTCATACGGGCTCAACGCCAATTTCACGGTGTGGAACGGGAACCGCAATTTCAACACCGTTAAACTGAACAAGCTGGCCGGGCAGCAGGCCGAACTTGATGCCGAGGTAACAGCCAGCAACATTCAGGAACAGATTGCCCAGCTTTATGTGCAGATTCTTTATTCGGCCGAGGCAATCAACGTCAGCAAGAACAGTCTTCAAACCAGTGTGAAAAACGAAGAGCGCGGACAGGAGTTTCTGCGTGTGGGCAAGATGAGCAAGGCCGACCTTGCCCAGCTCACCTCTCAGCGTGCCCAAGACGAATACAGTGTGGTGGAGGCCGAGAGCAACTGGCGCAACTATAAGCGTCAGCTCAAACAGCTGCTCCAGCTCACGGGCGATGAGGAATTCGACATTGTGGTGCCCACAGCCACCGACGAGATGGCACTGCAGCCCATTCCTGCTGTGGGGACTGTCTACGAGGCTGCACTTGCCAGCAGACCGGAAATCAAGAATGCCCTGCTTGGCATAGAGTCGAGCAACATCAGCCTGAAGATTGCCCGTGCCCTGCGACTGCCCACCGTGGGGCTCAATGCCAGTGCGGTCACCAACACCACCTCGATGAGCGACACCCGGTGGCGCGAGCAAATGAAAACCAACTTCACCCTTGGCGGCGGCATCACGCTCAGCGTTCCCATCTTCGATAACCGGCAGGCACGCACAGCCATCAACAAGGCCAAGATAGAGCGACAGAATTACATGCTCGACCTGCAAGACAAGCAAACCACCCTCTATTCAACCGTAGAGAACTATTGGCTGCAGGCCGTTAACAACCAAAACAAGTTCAGGGCTGCCCAAACGGCCACGCTGAGTGCCGAAGAGAGCTATAAGCTGCTGAGCAGCAAGTTCGAAGAAAAGCTCATCAACGTGGTGGAGCTGATGAAAGGGCGCGATGCCGTGCTGCAGGCTCGTCAAAACGAATTGCAGAGCAAGTATCTTGCCATATTGAACATCAACATGCTAAACTTCTATCGCAACGGGCAGCTCAAGTGATGGCCGCCCTTGGTGAGAAAAAGCCTGCCCTTGTTGGGGAAAGCATAACAACATGAATAAAAAGCATTAATAAAATAAAAAACCAACATCACGAATTATGACACTTAACTGTATTATCATCGACAGCGAAGCTCAGGCCGTGGAGCGGCTCAAAGGCTTTTTTCCCAAGGTCAACTTTCTGAACCTCGTGGGCACGTATGGTGGTGCCATTGAGGCCATGAAGCATATTCGCCAGAGCAATATCGACCTCATCTTCATGGATGTGAAGATGCCCGAACTGAGCGGCATCGAGTTTGCAAGAATTCTGCCTGCCAACATCAAGGTGGTGTTCACCACCCAACATGAGCAGTATGCCGTGCAGAGCTACAGGGTGAATGCGCTCGACTATATTCTCAAGCCCATCAGCTTTGAAGACTTTTTTGCCGCTGCCTCAAAAGCTTTGAACTGGTTTATACATGATGCACAGGAAAAATGTGTAAACGAAATAGACCGCCTTTTGTTTGTGAAGAGCGACTATAAGACGTTGAGCATCAAATATGATGATATCCTATACATTGAGGGAGTGAAGGACTATGTGAAGATTTACACCGACAAGGGTGAGAAGCCCATTATGAGCTTGCTTAACATGAAAAAGCTCGATGAGCATCTGCCAAGTCCGGAGTTTCTCAGAATCCATCGTTCGTTTATTGTGAACATGTCGAAGGTGACGCTCATCGACCGTTTCCGCATTGTCTTCGGCGATGTGTTTATTCCCGTTTCCGATTCTTATAAACCAGCCATCATGCGCTTTCTTGAAGAGCGCAGCGTATAAAGAGGGAGCGGCCGGGTTACCCTGCCCGGCTCACTCAAACACTTCATCGATTCCGAGGTCGCCATCACTGGCTTCCTCGGAATCGTCGTTTCCTTTGCCACACGGGTCGTAACCTTCTGGCAGGTCGAAGGGCACGGCAGGACTGTAGTGGAGCGTTCCGTCGGCATAAATCTTCTTCATGTAATAAGCCCAGATGGGCAGTGCCATGGTGGCACCTTGTCCCATGGCCATGTTGTCGAAGTGTATGTCGCGGTCGTCACCGCCCACCCAGCAACCTGAAACCAGTTCGGGTGTGAAGCCAATGAACCATGCATCGCTGTTGCGGTTGGTGGTTCCGGTCTTGCCGCCAATCTCACCCTCTATGTTATAGCGGAAACGCAGGCGGCCGGCCGTTCCTCCGTCAACCACACCTTTCAGCAACACCAGCATCTTGTTGGCACTCTCGGCACTGATCACCTCGTTCATGCGGGGTTGGAACTGAGCAATCACGTTGCCCTCGTTGTCTTCAATCTTGGTTACAAAAACCGGTGCCGTGCGAATGCCGTGGTTGGCAAAGGCAGTGTAGGCGCTCACCATTTCAAGCACCGACACGTCGCACGGGCCCAGGCACAGTGCCATAGAGGGATGTATGTCGGGGTTGTTGATGCCAAACGAGTGCAGCATGCTCACAAACTGCTGCGGGTTTAGATGGCTCATCAGGTAGGCCGAAATCCAGTTGTTCGACTGCGCCAGGCCCCATTTCAGCGTAACCATTTCGCCATAGCGCGAGCGGCTGCCGTTTCGTGGTGTCCAAGGCTGACCGGCCACCATGTATGTTTGCTGCACGTTGGGTGCGAGGTCGCAGGGCGAATAGCCGTTTTCCATGGCCAGGGCATAGAGGTAGGGCTTGATGGTAGAGCCCACCTGCCGGCGGCCCTCCGATGCCATGTCGTACATGAAGTGGGTGTAGTTCATTCCGCCCACATAGGCTTTCACATGGCCCGTTTGCGGTTCCATGCTCACAAAGCCTGCACGCAGGAACGACTTGTAGTAGCGGATGGAGTCGAGGGGAGTCATCAGGGTGTCAACATCACCATGATAGGTGAACACCGTCATGGGCGTTTTCGTGCGGAAAGCTTTCTGAATTTCTTCGTCGCTGGCATTGGCGGCTTTCATGGCCCTGTAGCGTTCGCTCTGCTTGACAGCCCTTTCCATGATGTCGCGGAACTGTTGCGGTGTGATGCCGGAAGAGTAGGGGGCGTTGGGTTTGTTGCGTATGGCCTTGTTAAACTCCGGTTGCAGAAAGCGTGCCACATGCTGGTGCATGGCTTCTTCGGCATAGCGCTGCATGCGCGAGTCGATGGTGGTGAACACCTTCAGTCCGTCGGTATAAATATTATATGGACTTCCGTCGCGCTTGAAGTTTTTGTTGCACCAGCCATAGAGGGGGTCGCTCATCCAGGCGAGCGAGTCAAAGACATATTGGTTTTTGTTCCAGTCGGGGTAGTCTTTGCGCTGCGGTTTGCTTGCCATCATGTATTGGCGCAGGAACTCGCGCAGATAGGTTGCCGACCCTTCCTTGTGGTCGGCACGGTGAAAGTTCAGCTTCAGCGGCTGGTCGCTATATTCGTTATATTCGGCTTTCGAGAGGTAGCCTGCTTTCTGCATTTGCGAAAGCACCACGTTGCGGCGTTGCAGGGCACGTTCGGGAAAGCGCACGGGGTTGAAGAGCGAAGGATTCTTGCACAGTCCGATGAGCATGGCCGACTCCGTTACCGACAGTGCCTTCGGCTCTTTGCCGAAATAGGTGTTGGCCGCTGTTTTAATGCCCACGGCATTGTGCAGAAAGTCGAAGTAGTTCAGGTAAAGGGCAATAATTTCTTCTTTGGTGTAGTTGCGCTCCAGCTTCACGGCAATCACCCATTCGATGGGTTTCTGCAGCAAGCGTTCCAGCGTGCTGTGTGCCGTGTCGGAATAGAGTTGCTTGGCCAGCTGCTGTGTGATGGTTGAACCGCCGCCGGCACTGGCGTTCCCTAACAGTCCGCGCTTCACAACGGCTCGGCCCAGTGCAATGAAGTCTATGCCCGAGTGGTCGTAGAAGCGCTCATCTTCGGTGGCCACCAGCGCCTGCACCAAATGGGGCGAGAGGTTCTCGTAGTCAACACACACACGGTTCTCGCGGTTATAGTTCCATGTGCCAATCACCTTGCCGTCGGCCGAATAAATCTGGGTGGCAAAGCGGTTGATGGGATTCTGCAAATCTTCAATGGGCGGCATGTAGCCGATAAGCCCGTTCCATATAGCAGCGAAAGCTCCCACCGTGGCCAACACGATAACCGCAAACGAGCCCCAAAGGAAGCGAATGAAAGCCTTTCTCATGTTTGTTTCTTTAAAAATCAGTGCAAAAATACAATTTTCTTTTCAATTATCGCCATTTAATTAAAAATTATGAGTAACTTAGCGGTCGAATTTGAAACAACCATCCATTTACACAAATGAAGAGACATGATTTTGTGACCATTGCCGACCTTTCAAAGGAGCGCATCATGTATTTGCTCGATATGGCAAGAGAGTTTGAAAAGTTTCCAAACAGAGAGCTTCTGAAAGGAAAAGTGGTAGCTACGCTTTTCTTCGAACCATCCACCCGCACACGTCTTAGTTTTGAAACAGCCGCCAACCGCCTTGGTGCCCGCGTCATCGGATTCACCGATGCCAAAGCCTCGAGTGTGAGCAAAGGCGAAACCCTCAAAGACACGCTCCTGATGGTGAGCAACTATGCCGACATCATTGTGATGAGGCATTTCATTGAAGGAGCTGCACAGTATGCCAGCGAGGTGGCACCCGTACCCATCATCAATGCCGGCGACGGGGCACACCAGCATCCATCGCAAACCATGCTCGACCTCTATTCCATCTACAAAACGCAGGGCACACTCGAAGGACTGAACATCTACCTGGTAGGCGACCTCAAATACGGGCGAACCGTGCACTCACTCATCATGGCTATGCGCCATTTCAACCCCACCTTCCATTTCGTGGCTCCCAAAGAACTGGCCATGCCTGCCGAATATAAAATCTATTGCAAGGAACATGGCATACGCTTTCAGGAACACACGGCATTCAACGAAAAGGTGATTGCCGATGCCGACATCATCTACATGACCCGCGTGCAGAAAGAACGCTTCTCAGACCTGATGGAATATGAACGGGTGAAGAACATCTACATTCTGAAAAGCGACATGCTCGGCCTTTGCAAACCCAACATGAGGGTGCTGCATCCACTGCCCAGGGTGAACGAAATTGCATACGATGTAGATGAAAACCCACATGCCTATTACATTCAACAGGCACAGAACGGACTCTATGCACGCCAGGCCCTTTTCTGCTATGTGCTCGGCATAGATATGGAACAGGTGAAAAACGATTCCACTATCCTATAATAATAATAAGGTATATACAACGCATTTCATACAATAAAAATCATGAGCAAGAAAGAAATGATGGTTGCCGCCATACAGAACGGAACCGTTATAGACCATATACCCGCTGCCAAAACCTATCAGGTGGCTTCGCTGCTTGGACTCTACGAACTCACCTCGGCCGTTACCATCGGAAACAACTTCGTTTCGGAAAAGGTGGGCAAAAAGGGTATCATCAAGGTTTCCGACAAGTTCTTCACCAACGAAGAAATATCGCGCCTTTCGGTGGTGGCACCCAAGGCAGTGCTCAACATCATTCGCGACTACGAGGTGGTGGAGAAGAAAACCGTGGAAACACCCGACGAGCTGCGCGGAATCATCAAGTGCAACAACCCGGTGTGCATCACCAACAACGAACCCATGCCCACGGTGTTCCATGTGGTAGATAAGGAACACGGCATTTGCAAGTGCCACTATTGCGACAAGGAACAGGATATGAACCGCGTGGAACTATGCTGAAATCTTCAACAACATTCAACACACATAAACCAAACCAATTATGAAAAGAGACAACCAGATTTTCGAACTCATTGAACAGGAGCACCAGCGCCAGATGCGAGGCATTGAACTCATTGCGTCTGAAAACTTCGTGAGCGACCAGGTGATGGAGGCCATGGGCAGCTATCTCACCAACAAGTATGCCGAGGGATACCCCGGGAAACGCTACTATGGCGGTTGCCAGGTGGTAGATCAGGTGGAACAGCTCGCCATCGACCGCGCCTGCAAACTCTTCGATGCCGAATATGCCAACGTGCAGCCACACTCAGGCGCACAGGCTAATGCGGCGGTACTGCTTGCCGTGCTGAAGCCGGGCGACACTTTCATGGGACTTAACCTGGCTCATGGCGGACACCTCTCGCATGGCTCGCTCGTGAACACCAGCGGTATTCTCTACAAACCCGTGGGATATAACCTGAACAAGGAAACCGGACGTGTTGACTACGACGAAATGGAACAGCTGGCGCTTCAGCACAAACCGAAACTCATCATTGGCGGTGGTTCGGCCTACAGTCGCGAATGGGACTACAAGCGCATGCGCGAGATTGCCGACAAGGTGGGGGCTCTGCTCATGATTGACATGGCACACCCGGCCGGACTGATTGCTGCCGGACTACTCGACAACCCGGTGAAATATGCACACATCGTTACTTCCACCACACACAAGACACTGCGCGGACCGCGTGGCGGACTGATTCTGATGGGCAAGGACTTCGAAAATCCGTGGGGACTCACCACTCCCAAGGGGGTTGTGAAAATGATGAGCCAGCTCATCAACTCGGCGGTGTTCCCGGGGCAGCAGGGCGGACCGCTCGAACATGTGATTGCAGCTAAAGCCGTGGCCTTTGGCGAAGCACTCCAGCCGGAGTTTAAAGAGTGGGCAGCGCAGGTGCAGAAGAATGCCAAAGTGCTGGCTGAAGAACTCACCAAGCGTGGCTTCACCATCGTGAGCGGCGGCACCGACAACCATTCCATGCTCGTAGACCTGCGCTCGAAATATCCCGACCTCACCGGAAAGGTGGCCGAGAACGCTCTGGTGGCGGCCGACATCACGGTGAACAAGAACATGGTTCCCTTCGATTCGCGCTCGGCCTTCCAAACCAGCGGCATACGCTTAGGAACGCCTGCCATCACCACACGCGGAGCCAAGGAAGACCTCATGGTGCTCATTGCCGAACTCATTGAGGAAGTGCTCAATGCACCCGAAAACGAAGAAGTGATAGCAAGCGTGCGCCAGCGGGTGAACGAGAAAATGAAGCAGTATCCGCTCTTCGCTTATTAAGCTGCATCATACACAGAAAGCCCTGTAATGGCAAAAGCAAATACACACAATGCTTTTGCCCTTACAGGGCTTTCGTCATACCCTAATGACTGATTTGGGTTTAATCGTTTGTAACGGCTTTCTTTGTCACCGGATTGTTGGCGGCAAAGAGTTTCATGCGTTCTTCGAGCTGTGCATACTGGTGGTCTTCGATGAACGATGTGCAAATGCGCAGACCTTCCTGCTCGCTGCCCGTGGTAATCAGACAGATGGCAGAAACACCGTAGTACATGAGTTCGCGTGCCAGTTGGCCGCTTGTCATGCCGGGATAGCCGATGGTGAAATAAAACCCATCGGCAATGGGGCGGTCGAGGTCTTTGTCGTAGACAATGTGGAAATTGTGACGGCAGAAGATTTCTTTCAGCTTGTGTGCCCGCTCGCCATAGACCTTGATGTCGTTGCGGAAGTTGTATTCGCCGTCGCATGCTGCCTTGAGCAATGCTGCCAGTGCATATTGTGCACTGTGGCTGGTGCCCGACGAAAGGGCATAAAGCATGCGTGTGGAGAAGACAAGACCGAAGGGCAGTCCTTCGTAACGGGCCGAAAGGTCGGGAAAGTGCCGGTGGAAGAGCTTGTCGCTGATGCAGGTAACGCCGATGCGTTCGCCTGCATAGCTGAAAGCCTTAGACCCGCTGATGAGCAGGATGTAGTTATCGGTGTAGTGTGCAACACTGGGCTGATAGGGTGGCTGGAAGGGAACGGAAAGGTCTTGCCGGAAGTCCATGGCAAAATAGGCCAGGTCTTCCATCACTATCGTATCATAGCGTGTGGCCAGTTCGCCAATGGTGCGCAGTTCCTCTTCGGTGAAGCAAATCCACGACGGGTTGTTGGGGTTCGAGTAGACGATGGCACAGATGTTGCCTTCGCTCAGGTAGCTTTCCAGCTTTGGGCCGAGCTTGTCGCCCCGATAGTTATACACGTCGAAAGAATGGTAGGCAAGTCCCTGCACCTGCAGCTGCATCTTCTGTACGGGAAATCCCGGGTCGATGAAGAGCACCGTGTTTTTTTGCTTATTCGCCTGTGAGCAGGTGAGGAACGAAGCAAACGTGCCCTGCATGCTGCCGCACACCGGCACGCAGCCTTCGGGTTGAATGTCTACGTTGATGAAAGCCTTCACAAAGCGTGATGCCTGTTGCTTCAGCTCGGGGTAGCCCTGAATGTCGGGGTAGGAGTGTGCAATGCCCTCTTGCAGGGCTTTCACCTGTGCGTCCACTCCCACCTGTGCGGCAGGCAACCCTGGAATGCCCATTTCCATTTTGATGTATTCCACCCCCGACTCTTTTTCGGCCGTAGCAGCCACCTGTTTCACTTCGCGGATGGTGGCCTTGGCAAAGTCTTGAATGCCCATCTTTTCAATCAGGCAGTCAACAATTTCTTTATTGATAGGAGTCTTTATCATTTATCATTTATCATTTATCATTTAGCGCAGCGCCTCATTTATCATTTATCATTTAGCGCAGCGCCAAGCGCCAGTGCCTTGATGTTGGCTTCAACCACGGCTTCGCCTTTTCGGGCGAAAACGCGGCGGATGGCATTCTCCAGTTTGTTGTATTCGATGCCGAGTGCCTTTTGCGCAGCCCCTAACAGAATGACGTTGGCCGAGCGCGGCACACCATTGTCCTTCGCCATTTGGTCTATGTCTATTTTCACCACATGTGGCAGCTTGTTGAGCTGTGCGTTGATGGCTTCTATATCGGGGTAGTTGGGGATGTTTTTGAATGGTGTGGAAGAAGTGATAACCCATCCCCCGGGTTTCAGGTATTGCAGGTATCGCAGTGCCTCCATGGGTTCCATGGAGATGATGACATCTGCAGTGCCTTTGCCAATGAGGTCGCTTGCAATGGGTTGGCTTGAAATGCGCAGGTTCGACTGCACGTCGCCCCCGCGCTGGCTCATCCCGTGCACCTCGGCCTGCTTGATGAAAAGGTCTTCGGCCATGGCAGCTTCGCCAATGATGGTGGCAATGGAAAGAATGCCTTGTCCCCCCACGCCGCAGAGTATGATGTCTGTTTTCATTTTCTTTTCTGTTTGAGGTGTCGTTGCAAGGTTTGAATACATTCGCGTCGTGGAATGATAACCGATGTGCCCCGGTAGTTAATCTCTTCACGGATAATGCGTGTAATCTCGGGCATGTTCTTGGGCAGGGGCACCACCACATGCAGGTGTTCTTCGGGCAGGCCCAGTCCGCGGCAGATAGCCTCAAACTTGTTGGTGCCGGCCGAATCCTGTCCGCCCGTCATGCCGGTGGTGAGGTTGTCGCTGATAATCACCGTGATGTTGGCATTCTCGTTGATGGCATCGAGCAGTCCTGTCATTCCGGAATGGGTGAAGGTGGAATCGCCGATGATGGCCACGGCCGGCCATTGTCCGGCATCGGCCGCACCTTTCGCCATGGTGATGCTGGCCCCCATGTCTACGCACGAGTGGATGGCGCGGTAGGGAGGCAGGAAGCCCAGCGTGTAGCAGCCAATGTCGCCAAACACGCGCGGGTGGTCGAATTCCTTGAGCACCTCGTTGAGTGCCGTGTAAACATCCCTGTGCCCACATCCCTGGCACAGTGCCGGTGGGCGAGCCACCACCACCTGCGAAAGCTCTGCCAGCAACTCTTCGTCCTCTGCTTTCTGCTTTCTGCTTTCTGCTTTCAGCATGCTGCACTCTGCTTTCTGCTTTCCGCTTTCTGCTTTAGCATCAGCGAGTGCCTGCTTCACAATGTCGGGAGTGAGTTCGCCTGTGCGTGGCAGCGTGCCATCCAGCTTACCTAAGATGTTGGTGCTTTCGGCCACGCCGCGCATCATGTCTTCGATGAACGGTTGTCCTTCTTCCACGATGAGCACGCGCTGACATTCATTGATGAGCCGGCGCACCAGCTGTTTGGGCAGCGGGTATTGCGAGATTTTCAGTATGGGGTAGGGACTGCTTTCAGGGAAGCATTCCATCACATAGTTCATGCCAATGCCGCTGGCCAGAATGCCAAGCGAGTGGTCGGTCCCCTCCTTATATATATTATAAGGTGAAGAGGCTGCGTCGGCTTCCAGTTGAATTTGCTGTGCAGTAACAACATCGTTGCGCCGGCGAGCATTGGCAGGCAGCAACACCCAGTTAGAGGCCTCGGCATTGTAGTTGAGCGGGTTTTGCTCTCGGGCTTCGTCGGCCACGTTCACCACCGCACGCGAATGTGCCATGCGTGTGGTCACGCGCATGAGCACCGGCAGTTTCTGTTGTTCAGAATAGTCGAAGGCGCGGGCCATCATGTCGTAAGCCTCCTGTTGGTTCGAAGGTTCGAAAGTGGGTATCAGTGCAAACTTGCCATAGAACCGGCTGTCTTGTTCGTCTTGCGAAGAATGCATCGAAGGGTCGTCGGCAACAAGCACAATAACTCCGCCGTTTACGCCCGTCATGCCACTGTTCACAAACGGGTCGGCGCATACGTTCAGTCCCACATGCTTCATGCACACCAGTGCACGCTTGCCCATGAACGACATGCCCAGGGCGGCCTCCATAGCTGTTTTCTCGTTGGTGCACCACCGGCTGTGAATGCCCCTTTCGCTTGTGATGGGTTTTGCCTGAATGTATTCTGTTATTTCGGTAGAGGGGGTTCCCGGATAGGCATACACCCCGGAGAGCCCCGCATCAAGCGCTCCTTGGGCGATGGCCTCATCGCCCAGGAGCAGTTTTTTGTGTGACATAAGCTGTTGGTTTTGCTGTTATTTCACCGAAACTTTCTCGCCCCCTACAACATACATGCCACGGGGCAGCCCTTGCAGGGCGTTCTGCGCGTCAGCTTGGCGGCGCACCACGTTGCCTTTCATGTCGTAAACGTCAACACGGGCACCTTTCGCATACAGGTTGTTAATGCCTGTTACTTCCGAAAGGCTGGTAACATGCTTGATTTGCAGGTCGGTGGCAGTAGAAGCCTTTTGTTCCCACACAAAGCCGCAGCGCGTGGGCAGGAAGGTCTTGTCGGCCTGAGTCTGCACCAGCACACTCTGCAACGGGTAGGCATCTTGCTGGGCGGGAATGCCATAGCGACCGTTTTGTTGCAGTGCCTCCCATGTTCCGCTGAAAGCCACCTGATTGCCGTTGGCATCGCTCATGCGCACAGTGCTCAGGTTCGAGTTGATGTTCATTGCCTCTGTGTTCTTCACATGCAGATTCTGGTGCTTGGGCGAGAATACCAAATAGGGGACGCCGGCTTCAATGCCCTCATCGGTGCAGTCGAGGAAATAGAGGTAGAGCGTGGAACCCTCTTGCTGGATGGCAGCAAGCCGTTCAATCTGAAGGTCGGCAGCCGTCTGAGCCAGATAATCAGCCGAAAGCGACATGGGCAGGCACAAGGTGTTGTAGCCCGCAAAAAGGAATCGGTTGAGCTGTGCAGCACGGTTGGTATTCTGGATTTGCTCCATGTTCAGTGTCTTGCTGCTGGTGGAGATGTTCATCACGCGGTTTTGAGCCGTGGCCTGCATGCTGATGGCAGTAGCGGCCAGAAGGGAAAGTAAAAGATGTTTCATAATCATGATGTTTTTTTAAGATAATTTGTTTGATTTCTAACAATTTGAAATGCAATATTACAAAAAAATATGTGTTCTCATGCGAACGCTCCCTATATTTAATATTTTTTAAATCTCGCAAGACTCTACCGAAAAGCATTATTTCGTAATTTTGCGCTTGAAGCGCGAAATCACTCCGTCTTGGAAGAAAAAACAAACACGTTTGTTTTGTTCTTCTCTCGACTTTTCGTAATTTTGCCGAACATTCAAACTACACAATGAATAACTCATACATGAAACACCTGATTGGGCTGTTGTTATTGCTGATAACCATAACAGCGAATGCCAGAATGAAAAGACCCCAACCCACATGGCCCGACGGAACACCCATGGAGCGATGGTTTACAGACACTGCGAAGGTGAACATCGACGAGCTGGGTCGGAAGTATGTGATTACCGACTTTGGCGTGCAGGCCGACAGCAGTCTGTTGCAGACTGCACGCATTCAGCATGTGATTGACCTTGCTGCCGGAAACGGCGGCGGTGTGGTGGTGGTGCCCCGCGGCACATTCCTCACCGGGGCTTTGTTTTTCAAACAGGGCACACACCTGCATGTGGCTGAGGGCGGCAGGCTGAAGGGTTCAGACCGCATTGCCGACTTCCCCATCACTACCACGCGCATCGAGGGAGAAACCTGCCGGTATTTCTGTGCCCTTGTGAATGCCGACGGGCTCGATGGATTCACCATCAGCGGCACAGGCACCATCGACGGCAACGGGTTGGCCTATTGGCAGGAGTTCTGGATCAGGCGCAGCTGGAATGCGCAATGTACCAACAAAGATGCACAGCGGCCAAGGCTCACCTATATCTCTAATTGCACGAACGTGACGGTTCAAGACGTGCACCTTATTAATAGTCCGTTCTGGACCAACCATGTTTATAAAAGTCATCATGTGCGCTATTTGGGGTGCTACATCTATGCCCCCACGGAAGGGGTGTGGGCACCTCAGCCACAGCGCGGCGCTCCCAGTTCTGATGCCATCGACATTGATGCCTGCACCGATGTGATGGTGAACGGATGCTACATGAACGTAAACGACGATGCCGTGGTGCTGAAGGGGGGCAAGGGAACCTGGGCCGACCAAGACCCCACCAACGGACCGTGCGAACGAATACTCATTGAAAACTGCAGATACGGCAAGGTGCATGGTTGCCTGACACTTGGCTCTGAATCGCTGCACGACCGCAACATCATTCTGCGCAACTGCCATTCTGAGAATGCCAATCGTGTGCTTTGGCTGAAAATGCGACCCGACACGCCACAGCACTATGAGTATGTGCTGGTGGAGAAAATCTCGGGCCATTGCGGGTCGTTCCTGTTCATTCATCCCTGGACTCAGTTCTTCAAACCCGAGCAACGAGACGATATGCCTCTTTCGCGGTGCAACAACATCATCATGCGCGACATAAGCATTGAAAGCAAAAAACAATGGGATGTGGTAACGTCGGAAAAATATCAGTTAACCGACTTCAGTTTCGACGGTGAACCGCTGAACTTTGAAGAGAACAACAACTATCAAGAACCCAAAGAGTTTTTATAAAAGAACCATGAAAGAATATTTTTTTTCAGTTGACCTGGGTGCCACCAGCGGTCGCACCATCATAGCAAACATCAACAACGGAAGGTTGGAACAGGAAGAACTAACCCGATTCGATAACAACCTGATTGAAACGGGCGGCCATTTCTATTGGGACATCTATGCGCTTTATTTCGAAATCATCAGGGGACTGAAGATGGCTGCCGCCCGAAAGTTGAAACTGGTGAGCATCGGCATCGACACTTGGGGAGTAGACTTCGTGTGCGTTGGCGACGACGATGCCCTGCTGCGCAACCCTTTGGCCTACCGCGACCCGCACACCTTCGGACAGATGGAAGACTATCTGGAGCACGTTGCTTCGCGCGAAGAGGTGTATGACATCACCGGCATACAGTTCATGAATTTCAATTCGCTTTTCCAGCTGCATGCCATGCGCAGTGCAGGGAACAGCGCACTGCAACAGGCTAAAAAAATTCTGTTTGTGCCAGATGCTCTAAGCTGGATGCTCACCGGCCGTCAGGTGTGCGAATATACCATCGCCTCTACCTCGCAGATGTTGAATGCCCGCACCGGCGATTTAGACGAAAAGCTTTTGAAGAGCGTGGGCTTGAGCCGCAACATGTTCGGACCGATGGTGCAGCCCGGCAGCCTGATTGGAACACTCACCCCCGAGGTGCAGCGCATAACCGGACTGGGGGCGGTGCCTGTGGTGGCAGTGGCCGGGCACGACACGGGTAGCGCCGTGGCAGCCGTTCCGGCAAGCAACGAACGCTTTGCCTATCTCTCCAGCGGAACATGGAGCTTGATGGGCATTGAAACACCAGAAGCCATCATCAGCAAAGAAAGCTACAACCGAAACTTCACCAACGAAGGTGGCGTGGAGGGTACCACCCGGTTTCTGAAGAACATCTGCGGCATGTGGCTCTATGAATGTTGTCGCAGGGAGTGGAAACTGAAGGCCGATACAGCAGATGGCAAGGCACTCGACCTTTCTCATGCTGCCCTGCAAAGTGCGGCCATGCAGGAAGAGGCGTTCCGCAGCTTGATCAATCCCGACGATGCCTGCTTTGCCAACCCGTCTTCGATGGTGGAGGCCATACAAATCTATTGCCGCGAAACCCGTCAGCCGGTGCCGGAAACTCCCGCACAGCTGTGCCGGTGCATCTTCGACTCGCTGGCCTTGCGCTATCGGCAGGTGTTCGGATGGTTGCGGGAATTTGCACCGTTCAACATCGATGTGCTTCACATCATTGGCGGAGGCTCGCTGAACCGCTACCTCAACCAGTTCACTGCCAACTCGCTCGGCATCGAGGTGCTGGCGGGCCCGCAGGAGGGCACAGCCATCGGCAACATCATGCTGCAAGCCAAAGCTGCCGGACTGGTGGCCGACATCTGGGACATGCGGCGCATCATTGCCAACAGCATCAACCTGCAGGCATTCCATCCGCAAGACACAGAACTGTGGGCGGGGGCTTACGAACATTATCTTGAAGTAATTCATTGAAACAAATAACCATATTATGAAAGCAGAACTGATTGAAAAGGCTTATGCCGTGGCCAAAGAACGCTACGCTGCCATTGGAGTTGACACAGACAAGGCTATCGCCGAACTCGAAAAACAACAGATTTCGCTGCATTGCTGGCAAACTGACGATGTGGTGGGTTTCGAACGCAACGATGCACTTTCGGGCGGCATTCAAACCACGGGCAACTATCCGGGACGTGCCCGAAACATCGATGAGGTGCGACAGGATATAGAGTTCGTGAAAACCTTGATTGCCGGTAACCACCGCTTGAACCTGCACGAAATCTATGGTGACTTCGGCAACACGTTTGTTGACCGCGACCAGGTGGAGGTGAAGCATTTCGAGAGTTGGATTCAGTGGGCGCGCGAGAACAACATGAAGCTCGACTTCAATTCTACTTCGTTCTCGCATCCCAAGAGCGGAAGTATGACTCTTTCGAACCCCGACAAGGGCATTCGCGACTTCTGGATTGAACACACCAAACGCTGTCGGCGCATTGCCGATGCCATGGGTAAGGCACAGGGCGACCCCTGCATCATGAACATCTGGGTGCACGACGGGTCGAAGGACATGCCTGTGCAGCGCAAGAAATACCGTGAGATTTTGGCTGCTTCGCTCGACGAAATTATGGAAGAAAAGCTCGATGGTGTGAAAAACTGTTTCGAAGCCAAACTCTTTGGCATCGGACTGGAAAGCTATACCGTGGGAAGTCACGATTTCTATACTGCCTACTGCGCAACCCGCAAACAGATGTATACACTCGACACGGGCCACTACGAGCAGACCGAGAATGTGAGCGACTTTGTTTCTACACTGCTGATGTATGTGCCGGAACTGATGCTGCATGTGAGCCGTCCCGTGCGTTGGGATAGCGACCATGTGACCATCATGAACGACCAGACCCTCGACCTCTTCAAGGAACTGGTTCGTTCGGATGCGCTGCACCGTGCACATGTGGGACTCGACTATTTCGATGCTTCCATCAACCGCATAGGAGCATATATTATAGGTACGCGCGCAACACAGAAATGCATCCTGCAGGCTCTGCTCGAACCGCTGCAGCAGCTGAGGCAATATGAAGACAACGGACAGCTCTTCGAACGCCTCGCACTCATGGAAGAGGCTAAGTCGATGCCGTTCGGTGCAGTGTTCGATTACTTCAACCTGAAGAACAATGTGCCTGTGGGTGAGGAGTTTATTCCTTGCATACAGCAGTATGAAAAGGATGTTACCAGCAAGCGTTGAAGCGTATGTCGAAGAACGATTCTTTGAAGAGCACGCTTGCCGTGTCTCTGAATAACTATCTCGATGCGGGGGCCATCGTTGCCGGTTCCAGTGGTATCACCCTATGGCAGAAATATCTCGGACTTACCGAAATGCACCTCGGATGGCTGAACGCCCTCAGTGCCAATGCCATGGGTGCAGCCATCGGTGCCATCATCGGCGGATTCCTTGCCGACAGGTTCGGACGAAAGTTTATCTTCACCTACAACCTGCTGGTTTACATGCTGGGAGTGCTCATCATCATGTTCGCGATGAACTTTCCCATGCTCATCACCGGATTCCTCATCACTGGCATCTCGGTGGGCATAGGGGTGCCGGCATCATGGACGTATATCTCCGAGAGCAGCGAGGTGCACAACCGAGGTCGCAACATCTGCATCTCGCAGATGTCGTGGGGCATCGGTCCCATGCTCATTCTCTTCTTTGGAATGCTTTTCGCTCCCGGGGGCTATCTCTATGAACCTGTTGAAAGCTTGGCTCATGCCTTGATAGGTGCCGAGGCTTCGCAGGCAGCTGTAGAGGTATTTTCTTCGCGCGTGGTGTTCTTCACCCTCTTTGTGGTGGCTTTTGTGGCTTGGAACCTGCAGCGGCAGCTGAAAGAGAATGCCGAGTTTGAGGCAAACAAAGGGGAGGCCAACCGTGGCATCGTGGATAACATCAAAATGCTATTCACCAACCGCGTGGCTGTGAAGTCGGTGGCATTTCTTGCCACCATCTATCTCACCTGGAATCTGGTGGCATCGGTGATGGGTTTCTTCATGCCGCATGTTTATGAAACCGCAGGTGGACTTAGCAACGAGGCTGCCAACATGCTCAGCTGCATCAGCTGGGTGTTTGTGGTGGTGACAACGTTCATCATCTCGTTCTTCGTAGACAAGGTGGCTCACCGCCTGTTCTATGTGTTCGGTCTTGCCGCCGCGCTAACGGCTTGGATTCTGGTCATCGGAGGCAGCGTAACATCTATTGCCGGCATCTGGGTATTCACTATCCTATGGGGCATCAACAACGGCAGTTCGGTGCAGGTGTTCTATGCCTTGTGGGGTAGCGAGCTGTTCCCGGCCAAGTTCCGTGCAGGTGCTCAAGGACTGATGTTCTTCATTGTGCGTGGCCTCTCGGCTGTGTGGGGACTGGTGTTCACTTTCATCTATGGCGAAAATGGCGAAGGCTTCACCGTTGCCGCTTACTGTATGGTTGCGCTGCTGCTCATCTCGCTCGTAGTGGGTGTGATTGGTGCTCCCAACACGCGCGGCAAGTCGCTCCAGCAAATAACCAAAGAACGCTATGGCGCGTAGCGCTGCGCTGCGCTTTGCTGCGCTTCGCTAAATGATAAATGATAAATGATAAATGAGGCGCTGTGCTTTGCTTCGCTTCGCTAAATGATAAATGATAAATGAGGCGCTGCGCTTTGCTTCGCTAAATGATAAATGATAAATGATAAATGAGGCGCTGTGCTAAAGCAGAAAGCGGCGCTGTGCTAAAGCAGAAAGCAGAAAGCAGAGGAGCGTTCCCGCGCGCGTAGTCCCCTCCTTTCATAAAGGAGGGGTTAGGGGTGGTTCGTGTAACTTGACAGACCCCCAACCCCCTAACTTAGGGGGCTTAGGAGGGGTTAGGGGTGGTTCGTGTAATCAAAACTATTCACTATTCACTATAAACTGTTCACTATAAACTGTTCACTATAAACTATTCACTATTCACTATGAAAAGTATATTAGATAATCGCCCGGCACTGAAAGCCGAGGTGGAAAAGATTGCCGAGGTAGCCGGCTACCTGTGGCAAAACGGATGGGCCGAGCGCAATGGCGGCAACATCACGGTAAACGTCACGCATCTGGTTGATGATGAAATCAGACAGCTGCCTGCCATCAGTGAGGTGAAACCCATAGGGGTTACGCTGCAAGCACTGAAAGGCTGCTATTTCTATTGTAAGGGTACGGGAAAGCGCATGCGCGACCTGGCTCGATGGCCTATGCAGAACGGGTCGGTTATTCGCATCCTGGATGACTGTGCCTCTTATGTGATTATTGCCGACGAAGCAGTGATGCCCACCAGTGAGCTGCCTTCGCATCTAACGGTTCATGCTCATCTTATTGAAACGGGTTCGCCTTATAAGGCTACGGTGCATACGCATCCCATAGAACTGGTGGCCATGAGCCATAACCGTGCATTCCTGGGCAAGGATGTGCTCACCAACATCTTGTGGTCGATGATTCCCGAAACAAAAGCCTTCTGTCCGCTCGGACTGGGGGTTGTGCCCTACACGCTGCCTGGTTCAAACGAACTGGCCGATGCAACGCTCAAGGAGTTGGAAGACTACGACGTGGTGCTTTGGGAAAAACACGGCGTTTTTGCCAAGGGACTGGATGTGATGGATGCTTTCGACCAGATTGACGTGCTTTCGAAGAGTGCTAAAATCTATGTAAACGCACGCTGCATGGGATTTGAACCCGAAGGCATGAGCAACGAACAGATGAAAGAAATGACACGCGCTTTCAATTTGCCACGTTGAAAACTTTTTCGTACCTTTGCATGCGGTAATCAAATCAAAGGTGATGAAATCGTTAAAAGAATTATTTAAAATAGGCAAGGGTCCTTCAAGCAGTCATACCATGGGACCCTATAAAGCCGCAAAGATTTTCGCAGAGCGTCATCCCGAAGCCAACAGCTTCGAGGTGACGCTTTATGGTAGTCTGGCTGCTACTGGCAAGGGACACATGACTGATGTGGCTATCACCGAGGCTCTTAGCAGCGTTGCACCTGTGCGCATTGTGTGGGAACCTACCGTGTTCCTGCCTTATCATCCCAACGGCATGAAATTCAGAGTCTGCGGTTCTTCGCAAGCTGAAGAAGCGGTTAGCGACAAGTCGGCATGGACGGTGTTTAGTGTGGGAGGTGGAGCACTTGAAGAAGACCCCTCTTTAACTTCCTGTTCGCTGCTTTTGCCACACGGCGAAAGTGCCGAGCCGTACGCTTTGAACACGCTTTCCGACATTCTGAACTGGTGCCAGCATCATGGGCGCGGCTATTGGGAATATGTTGATGAGTGTGAAGATAGCGACATCTGGGATTATCTGATGGAGGTGTGGCAGGCTATGAAAGCATCGGTAGAGCGCGGTATAGACCGCGAGGGAGCTTTGCCCGGTCCGCTCAACCTGCCTCGCAAGGCTGCCACTTACTATGTGAAGGCCACGGGATATAAGCAGTCGTTGCAGTCGCGGGCCTTGGTTTATGCCTATGCCTTGGCGGTGAGCGAAGAGAATGCGTCGGGCGGAACCATCGTTACGGCTCCCACTTGTGGGTCGAGTGGGGTGTTGCCCGGTGTGCTCTATCATCTTGCCAAGGGTCATGGGTTCAGCGACACGCGCATTCTGCACGCTTTGGCCACGGCCGGCGTGTTTGGCAATGTGGTGAAGCAGAATGCCAGCATCTCGGGAGCCGATGTGGGATGTCAGGGCGAGGTGGGGGTGGCCTGTGCCATGGCTTCGGCTGCAGCCTGTCAGCTCTTTGGCGGAAGTCCGGCCCAGATTGAATATGCAGCCGAAATGGGACTTGAACATCATTTGGGCATGACCTGCGACCCTATGTGCGGACTGGTGCAGATTCCTTGTATCGAGCGCAATGCTTTTGCTGCAACACGTGCCCTCGACTCCAATCTCTATGCTGCTTTCTCTGATGGCAAGCATCGCGTGTCGTTCGACCAAGTGGTGAGGGTGATGAAACAGACCGGCCACGACCTCCCCTCGCTCTACAAAGAAACCGCCGAAGGGGGATTGGCTACCATATAGCTTTCATCATTCATCCCTCTCATTTATCATTTTTCATTTATCATTTATCATTTAGCGCAGCGCCGCACATGTTACTCACTCCAATCGCTACATTTTGTTCGCCCTTCGAATCGAAGTTCGGCATTCCCCGACAAAGCGGACTGGCTGCCAACCTGCGGGGAGAAATAGTGTTCGAGCCCGAATATCGTAATGTCGACTTTTTGCGAGGCATTGAAGAATTTGATTTCCTTTGGCTGTTGTGGGAGTTCTCAGCCAACCGGCATCAGGCAACAAGCCCTGTTGTGCGGCCGCCGCTGTTGGGGGGCAACGAAAGGGTAGGGGTGTTTGCTACCCGTTCGCCCTTCCGACCGAACCCGGTGGGGCTCTCGTCGGTGAGGTTGGATTATGTCGAATGGCAGTCTGCTCGCGGCCCGGTTGTTCATGTGCTGGGTGCCGATCTCATGGATGGAACGCCCATCTTTGACATCAAACCCTATATTGTTTATGCCGACAGTCACCCCGATGCCCGGAGTGGGTTTGTAGATAACCATCGTTGGGAACGACTGAGCGTAGAGATTCCTACAGAAGTGGCTTGCCTGTTCAATGCTGATGAGTTAGTGGCTTTGCAGCAGACCTTGGAACTGGACCCGCGCCCGCATTATCACAACAGTGAGAAAAAGGTCTATGGCATGTCTTTTGCAGGTTACGATATTCGCTTCTGCGTTTCAGGTGGAGTGTGCCGGGTTACAGAAGCTGTGAAGATAGGTGCCCCGTCGGGCAATAACACAGTGGATGATGCAGGTTAGAGAAAAGGGGTGAGCAAGTGGGCAAACCACCCACGGAACTTCTGGCCGGCGGTACGGAAACGGTTCCACGACTCGGGGGTGAGCTTGAAGCTGTCGCGCTTGTCGCGGTCAAACATGTCGGAAAGCTGTTGAGTGGTACAAGAATCTATAATCACAGCATTTTCCTCGTAGTCCCAGTTCAGGCTTCGCGCATTCAGGTTGGCACTGCCCACGGTGCAGAACCGCCCGTCTACCATGATAATCTTTGTATGGTGAAACCCTGGTTCATACATCCAAACGTCAACACCATGCTTCATCAGTTTGTGAACATTGTAGAACATGCAGTCGGGTGTGAGCGGAATGTCGCTGTGGGTGGAAACCATAATCTCTACTTTTACACCACGTTTCACAGCCTGGCGCAGGGCTTTTTTCAGCTTGCGGTTCAGCGTGAGATATGGATTCACCAGTTTGATGCTGTCTTGTGCCAGGTTGATGGCATTGGTATAGAACGTGCGGATAATCTTGTTCGAACGACGTGGCTCGCGGTTGGCAATGCCCACCATCTTGTGTCCCCGTGAGGGACAGGTGTCGGGTTTCAGGTTGTGAAAATAGTCGGGAGTGTTACCTCCTTGAAAATACTTGCTGCCGCTGATGAGTTCGTGGGCGGTTTTATACCAGATGTGGGTGAAGATGGTTTGCAGCGTGTTCACCTCTTCGCCTTCGATGCGACAGTGCATGTCGCGCCACGAACCCACCACATCGGTTCCTTTAATATAGTAGTCGGCCACGTTCATACCACCGGTGTAGGCTATGGCTCCGTCGATAATCACAATCTTGCGATGGTCGCGGGCAAACACATGGTTCACCCAGGGGAAGGTGAGCGGGTCGAACTGATAGATGCGAATGCCCTTTGCCCGAAGTGCCTTTATATGCTTCTTTTTCAATGGCTGGTTGTTGGAAGCATTGCCAAAGGCATCGTAGAGAGCACGCACCTCCACACCCTCTGACACTTTCTTGGCCAGCAGGTCGAAAAGCAGACTTGCTATGGAGTCGTTGCGGAAATTGAAATACTCTAAATGGATGCTGCTGCGTGCCTGCCGGATGGCTTGAAACATGTCGTCGAATTTCTCCTGACCACTCATCAAGAGGGTTACAGAATTGTTTCGGGAGAAAGTAACTCCCTCTTTGCGCAAACAGTCAACAAGAAGCGAATCGGAGGTTTGGGCATGCGCAAATAAAGGGCACAAGAAAAGAAGATGAAATAATGCACGCATACAATGTTTCATCTTCTTGCTAATTGGTTGTTCTGTATTCTGTTTCATTAAATCATGCACGAATAGTGATCGACCACACCAAGCAAGTGCTTCTCTTGGTCAACGACAAGAACGGTGTGAATCTTATGTCGCTGCATGATGCGTTGAATCTCTGTAATCTTTGTTGTGGGGAGCACCATCTTGGGGCTTTGGGTCATAATGTCGCTTACGGTATGGTCGAAGAACTGCGCTTGCCATTTCTCCATGGCTCGCCGGATGTCGCCGTCGGTGATAAGTCCGATAACTCGGCCTTGGTTGTCGAGCGTTACACCAAGTCCCAGTTTTCCTTTGCTCACATGAATAATGGCTTCGCCCAAGTGCATGGCCTCAGGGATAATGGGCATCTCCTCCGACCGCATCACATCGGCAGCCGTGGTGAGCAACCGCTTGCCCAGTTCGCCTCCGGGATGGAAGTTGGCAAAGTCGCCGGGTTTGAAGTTACGCTCCTGCATGAGTGCTATGGCCAGCGCATCGCCCACTGCTAATGCAGCGGTGGTACTGCTGGTTGGAGCCAGATTCAAGGGACAGGCCTCTCTTTCTACCCACACCTTGATGTGCGCGTTGCTGTATTTGGCAAGCAGCGAGTTGGGATTGCCCGTCATGCCAATGATGGGCACTTTCATGTGAAGCACCATGGGAATGAACCGGAGCAGTTCGTCGGTTTGTCCGGAGTTGCTCAGTGCAAGCACCACATCGTCGGGCGTCATCACCCCCAGGTCGCCGTGATACACGTCAAGCGGATTGATAAAGAAAGCCGGTGTGCCGGTAGAAGCTAACGTGGCGGCTATCTTGGCACCAATGTGACCGCTCTTGCCCACACCCGTCACAATGATTTTGCCATGACAGTGGAGCATCATGTCTACTGCCTTATCGAAGTTTTCATCGAGTTGTGGAATAATGTCCAGCACGGCTCTTGCCTCGTCTTTGAGGCATTGTATGGCATATTCTCTTACGTTTTTCATTTCAGAATCTCTTTGATGAGCTGCTCAAGTCGGCTCAGTTCAAGCATGTTCGGACCGTCGCTCAAACCGCGGTCGGGGTCGGGGTGCACTTCAAAGAAATAGCCCGTTGCGCCAAAAGCCTTGGCAGCCAAGGCCATGGAGGGAACAAACCGGCGGTCGCCGCTTGTGGTTCCGCCCCCACCCCCGGGCCGCTGCACACTATGGGTGCAGTCCATAATCACCTGCGGGGTGATGTCGAGCATGTCGGGAATGTTTCTGAAGTCAACCACCAGGTTGTTATATCCGAATGAGTTGCCCCGCTCGGTAAGCCACACTTCCTTGGCTCCGGCCTCGCGTGCTTTTTCTACGGGGTAGCGCATGTCTTTTCCGCTCAGAAACTGTGCCTTCTTGATATTAACGATGCGTCCCGTTTTGGCAGCAGCCACAAGCAAATCGGTCTGCCTGCAAAGGAATGCGGGAATCTGCAACACATCGCACACCTCTCCGGCGGCCTCGGCCTGCCAGCTTTCGTGTATGTCGGTGAGCAGGCGTAACCCCGTTTTTTCTTTTACTTCGGCAAGCATCTGCAAACCTTTTTCAAGTCCGGGGCCGCGAAACGAATGGATGCTGGTGCGGTTGGCTTTATCGAACGACGACTTGAAAATAATCTCGGTGCCAAGTTTTTTGTTGATGTTCACCAACTCTTCGGCTACCGTTAACAGTAGTTCTTGTGACTCAATCACACAGGGGCCTGCTATCAGAATGGGCTTCATATATATAATAAGGTATATAACTGTTTATTACTTTTAAAAAATTTGGTGCAAAGTTAATTAAATATGATTGAAGCAACAAGGAATTAACAAACGTTTATACTTTAACGACAAAAACTAAAAAAAAGTTTTGGTTTTTCAATTATTAGCTATACCTTTGCAGCCGTATTCAGAGATAATGAAACGATAAACAAAACACAATTTCAAAATTTAACAACTTAATTTAAAAGAAAGGAAAAGTATTATGAAAAAGATTTTAATGACTTTGGTTGTTGCTGCTATGGCAGTAAGTGCTAACGCTCAGATGTATGTCGGCGGTGGTGTTGGTCTTGGTTCTTCGAAGTGGGATACCGACGGTGCCGAGAATGTAACTTCTTACAAGTTTATTCCTGAGATTGGTTACAACTTCACCGACGATATGGCAGTAGGTATCGCTTTCGGTTGGCAGGGTTCCAACAAGGGTGGTGCCAAGGCTTTCAGCATGAACCCTTATTTCCGTTACACCTTCATGAAGCAGGGTATGGTGAGCGTGTTTGCTGATGCTACTGTTGGTTATGAGCACGCTTACAGCAATCCTAAGTACAATGGTGTAGCTCGCAAGAGCATCGACACCTTTGGAGCTGGTATCAAACCGGGTGTTGCTTTCAACGTTACTGACAAGTTCAGCGTGGTAGCTCATGTAGGTTTCCTCGGATGGGAACAGCTGAAGCTTGACAATTATGTTGGTGGCACTGAGAAGAAGAACAACTATGGTTTCGACCTTGATGGCAACAACCTCTCGCTGAGCCTCTACTACAACTTCTAAGTTGACGAGTAGACAAGTTAACGAGTTAAATAAAAAAGAGCTTCCAACTGATGGAAGCTCTTTTTTTTGTTGGTTTATCCAAAATCGGTTATTGGCCGAAGTAGCGTTTGAGAAGACCGGCAAAGCCTGCTCCGTGGCGGGCTTCATCTTTTGCCATTTCGTGAACGGTGTCGTGGATGGCATCGAAACCGGCAGCCTTGGCAGCCATGGCCAGTTTGTATTTGTCTTCGCATGCACCGGCTTCAGCAGCGGCACGCTTTTCAAGGTTGGTCTTGGTGTCCCACACGCACTCGCCGAGCAGTTCGGCAAACTTGCTGGCATGTTCGGCTTCTTCGAAAGCGTAACGCTTCAGTGCTTCAGCAATTTCGGGATAGCCTTCGCGGTCGGCCTGGCGGCTCATGGCGAGATACATGCCCACCTCTCCGCACTCTCCGTTGAAGTTGTTGCGCAGTTCGTTAATCATTTCTTCGGGCACGCCGGGCAGTTTGCCGTCGCCAAGCTTGTGAACGGTGGCATAGCTCACTTCGCCCTGGTCTTTCAGTTCAGAGAACTTGCTGGCCGGAGCCTTGCAGATGGGGCACTTCTCGGGTGCTTCGGTTCCTTCGTAGATATATCCACAAACAGCACAAATAAATTTTTTCTTCATAATGATTTTTGTTTTTGGTTGATATTAGCATGTTTTCTCTCGGCAGCAAAGATACGCATTTATTTTTTAATGGCGAAGAAAAACAAGCGTTATTTCATTGGATTTTTGTTTTAGTTTAGCTTGTTTTTTCCTTTACTGTTCAAGAATGGAGAACTCAGAGCCAGTGGCAAAGTCTTGTCCATCTTGCGACGAGAGGGCAGTGAAGCGCAGATAGCGGGCCTTCACGGGTTTATTGAAGAGCACCCGCTTTTCTTTCTGGTTGTTTTCAAACTCACCTTCGCAAACGGGTTCGCTCCAGTTTTGTCCGTCGGTGCTGGTTTGTATGCGATAGCCTTTGATGTTTCCGTTTTGCGAATCCTGGCGTGGCAGGTAAACAAACCCTTTCAGTTGTTTCACGGTTCCGCAGTCGAAATCGACCCAGTGGGGATAGTTGGCCACGGTAACGCTCCACATGGTGTGCCAATAGGTAGAAGGATTACCATCTACGAGGTGTTCGGCATCGCCTTCTCCGCTTTCCACGCTGCTGGCGAAGCTCACGGTAACGGGCACGTTTTCTATGCGGTTGAATGTCTGTTCATACACAATGTTTGGTTCATTGCTGTCGAAGACCCTGATGGTACCGCCCTCGTGCATGTTCACCGCCCCCGTGTAGGGTTTGAACTTCAGGCGCTTCGCATTCTTGGCTTGTGGCAGTATGGCATATTGCAATTGTGCATTTGTGTTGCCTCCCTCCACGGTCACGTTGCCTTCCACATCGCGCAGGATGGTGAGCGGACTGATTCCGTTGAGCTTGTAAGCAGCTTTCGGTGTGGCACCGGCAACAGGCCGGATAACGAATGCAAAGGTTTGCGGAGTTGCTTTCACGCGGTCGTATTCCAAGGGGCCGCCCTGTCCGCAACTGTTGCCTCCCAGTCCGGTGATGGCTTTGTCGATGTGCAGCCATGTGCCTTTGCTTGCAGGCAGTTCATAGGGATGCTTGGCAGCTTGCAATTCCTGAGCGGAGTAGGGCAGAGCCGAAATGGAAATGGGCTGGCTGGAGTAGAAGAACAGTCCGTCGCCGCTATTATTGGTGAGTTGGCACCAGCGTGTTTCCTGGTGGTTGGCCATATCCTGCGGTTTGGGGAAGTTTTCAAATTCCTCATACACCTTATTATTATATATAGCAATGTTCTGCGCCGTTTTTCTGTCGGGATAGTTGTCGATGGGTCCACGGCCATAGTAACGAAGGTTTTCGAACTGAGCCGGCAGCTGCATGGCAAATCCCAGTCGGGGCAGCACGAGCGTAGGTTTGTTAGAAGTGATTGACGAGTGCAGTTCTATTGTGCCATCCGGTGCAATGGTGTACACCTGGTTGGTGGTGAAGCAGAACTCGTGGTCGGGAGCCTTCGACTCCACTGTGAACGCCAGTACCACGTTGCCGTCGGCCCGGTTTTTCAGAATGGTAGCTTTCTTGGCCGTGTGTTGCAGGCGGTCGAGCCCGTTGTCGTGCCAAGCGCGGTCGGCCCAGTTGTCGTTGTTCACCGGAGCGCGGTAAGCATCTAATTGTGGGCCGTTTCCGTTGGCAATCATTTCTTGATCGTTGTAGCAGAGACTCTGAATGTTGCCCTGTTCAAGGTTGAACACCACCTCGAAGTTCTGGCCCTTCACAGTAGCTTGCTTATTCGGTGTTTCCTCAACCAAGAGTTTTCCTGAAGCAGCGTTTTGCAATTCCTGCCCAGCCTCAGTCGCACTCTTCACCAAGAGCTGTTCTTCGGCCTGCACATATCCGGCCTTTGCCCATGGCATGTTGTTTTTGAGCATGAACTGAATGGTTACGAAGTATTCTTTCTGTGCATCGAGTTCCTGCATGTTGATGCCATTGAGCTTCACAATCTTGTGTGAGCGTGGAGCCACAGCCCCCAGTTCCACAGGGCCGCGTTTCACTTCTGCACCATCGGCACAGAGAATGTACTGCACATCATAGTCAGAGAGGTCGTCGGTGTAGTAGTTTTTGTTGAACACGTCGATGGCGGTTTTAGCTTCATCGGCCCATTTCACGCCCACATACTGATACACCTTCTTCACCTCGTAGTATTGCGGTTTGGGTTCCATGTCGCCGAAGATGATACCGTTCATCACGAACTCGCGGTCGTTGGGATAGTCGCCGAAGTCGCCTCCGTATGCCAGGTAGCGTTTGCCATCTTTGGTGTAGTTATACATCGACTGGTCAATCCAGTCCCAGATGGCCCCACCGCAGAAGAAGTTGGTAGATTCAATAGCTTCCCAGTAATCGATGAGGTTGCCCACGGCATTTCCCATAGAATGAGCATATTCCGAGATGTGGAAGGGATATTTGATGCCCATGGTTCCTTTCACGGCCGAGCGCACCCAGTTCACCGACGGGTATTGGTTGCTGCCCATGTCAACGATGTCGTTGTTGCGTTCATACTGTACGGGCCGGCTTGGGTCGAAGGCTTTCACGGCAGCGTAAGAAGCTTTGAAGTTGTCGCCGGGTCCGGCCTCGTTGCCCAGGCTCCAGATCACAATCGACGGGTCGTTTACGCGAGCATGTGCCTGCTCCATCATACGTGCGATGTGTGCTGCCCGCCATTCAACGGGGTGCGAGATGGAAGCAGCGCCATAGTAGTATTCGTGGCTTTCGAGATTTGCTTCCCCTTCAAGGTAGATGCCATAGATGTTGCACAGGTAATACCAGTAGGGGTCGTAGCTGTAGTGTGAGGTGCGCACATGATTGATGTTGGCGCGTTTCATCATCATCACCTCCTCTTTCATCTGTTCGCGGGTGATGGCATGACCGAGCACGGGGTTTGTTTCGTGTCTGTTCACCCCCTTCAGTTTCACGGGTTTACCATTAATCAGGAAATATCGGCCGGCCAGTCCGAACTCGTCTTCATTGGCAGGCACATCCTTAATTTCCACTGTGCGGAATCCCACTTGTGTGGAAATGGTTTCAATCACCTTTCCTTTCTTGTCTTGCAGTTCGGCCACCAGCACATACAGGTTGGGTTCTTCGGCCGTCCAGGTTTTCACATTCTCCACGTTCAGCTCCATCATGGCTTCCACGGGCTTGTCGATGGGCAGGCTTTTGTTGTATTTCCATGTCATGGAGGTTTCAATGTCGGTGGGTTCGTTTTCGCTGGTGAAGAGTTTGTTTTTGAACAGTCGGTAAGCAATGTTCAGTTCTTTCACTTTCTTGCCCGAAAGGTTCTCGAAGGTTGTGGTGACGCGCAGCTTCCCATTCTTTCCTTCGAGTGCGGGAATGGCCACCAGGTCGGTGAAGTGAACCTTGGGTGTGCTATACACGGCCACGGTGCGGAAGATGCCCGGCAGTCGGAACATGTCTTGTGCCTCAAGGAATGACCCGTCGCTGTTGCGGTATACTTCCACGCTCACGGTGTTTTCGCCCACATGCGCAAACTTGGTGATATCGAAGTGTGCAGCATCGCGCGAGTTTTTCGAGAATCCAACGTAATGGCCGTTTATCCACAGGTAGAAGAACGAGTCTACACCATCGAAGCTGATGAAGAACTCACGTCCGTTCCAGTCTTGCGGAATGGTGAATGTGCGGCGGAACGAGCCCACCTCGTTTCTATACTCATAGGTTGTCCAGTTATGTGGCGGTTCGCGCATCACGCCCTTCTTCCAGTCGCCGGGTTGCACCTGATGGTAGAAGATGACCGGTTGGTTCACATAGATGGGCGTGCCGTATTTTTGCGAGCCATCTTTTCCTATGCCCACCATGTTCCACGAGCATGGCACCGGAATGTTGTCCCATTTGCTCACGTCGAACGCGGGTTCGTAGAAGTTGGCAGGTCGCTCGGCCGGAGTCTTGGCAAAATGGAACTTCCAGGTTCCGTTCAAGCTTTGCCAGAACGAGCTATTCTCGGGCAGCACCTGCCGCGCTTCGGTTTCGTTTTTGAACGATGTGAACCACGCACGGGGTTGCAGCTTGTTGTAGGCCAACAGCTCGGGCGACTCCCATTCCTTGCCGGTGGGAGCAGTGGCGTTGCCATAGTTGAATCCCTCAAGCGGTTGGTTTTGGGCAAAGGTCAGCGAAGCAACCAGTGCCATAACGGTTGTTAATAGAAGGTTTTTGTAAAGCATAAAGATAGGTTTTTGTTTCTGTTTCATTTTTTGATAGATGTTTTTCATTCAATTCTAACGTAAGGGAATCCCAACGAGTGCAACAGGGCAGTGATTTGTTCGCGTGCATTCTTCCGTGCCGTTTCCAGGTTCTTGGGTGTGAGGCAACGGCGTTGCATGGCCGCATGTGCTTTCAGGTAAAGCTTCTGTCGGTCTTGCTGGGTCCATTTCCCTTCTTCGAAGAACGACCTGGTGCGGGCTTCATCAATGAAATCATCGTCGAGCAGAGTCACGTCGGGCAGTTTCACCACCACCGTGTCTTTATCCATGCCAATCCAGTTGTCTTCAACCTGTTGCATGTCTATGCCCAGTCGGAGCGTGCCATAATAGATGCGCACCAGCTGGTCGTCGCCAAAGAATCCGTGTCGCACGGTGTCGATGATTTCTTCGTCGCTGATGGTCAGGAACTCCCATTCTCCAATATCCTTCATCGACTGTACCAGGGTAGGGGAGAGCACGGTTCGTTCGTCTGTTTCCACCGCCACATGGTTATTGCGGTTCAGCCAAACGAGCACCACCCCCGCAACGATGAGCAGCACCACTGCGGCAGCTATGAGCCACAGTTTCAGGCGCGTTGAAAGTGCCAGCAAAGCAAGCAGTTTGTTATCTTGTTTTCCCATGTTCTATTGTTCTTTTATCCAGCAAGGCAGGCAGGTCGTTCATTGTGAACTCTTTCCTGAACGTGATGGTGATGTTTTTTTCGCTGAACCCCAGCTGCTGTATCATTGGTATGAGTGTGGCAGCGGCACTCTGCCGGGCCATGTCAATGATGCCCATGTGTGGAATGTCGTTGACAATGGCCTGCCGGCCTTTCTGTTCGTAGAAGGTAAGCTCCTCGTCGGTGAAGTCGCTGCGCAGCAAAGGCACATATTCGCGCACCTCGTTGCGTGCAATCTTGGTGCTGGTGATGCTGATCTGCGGGTCAGGCAGCACTATTTCAATTTTCTCTCCCCTGCGGTGCACGTTTGCCTCCGAGAAATCGGCAAAGTCGATGTAGGCTTTCACTTTTGCTTCAATGGGAATGGCAATTCGCCGTTTGCCCATGGGCAGTGGAATGCTGAAGCTGTTCTGCATAAACGACCCCTGCACCTGTTTCTCATCTTCGTGAGTAACAATCTTCCTCACCTGATATTCGGCACTATAGAGTCGCGAACAGTTCTGAATTTGCGTAATCAGCACAGGAATGGTGTCAACCGCTTGCTGTTCAGTCGCCTCTTCTTCTTTGGCCGTGTTGCAGGCAGTTGGCAGCAGCATCCACGCCAGCAGCCAAGCCATGCTTAGGGAATATATATAATAGGTAAAGGAATCTTTCTTCATTGCATAGATATGTTTGGGCTTCAAAGTTACGAAAAAATACTTAAAGCAACATTCGGTGATGAAATTTTTTTCAATTTGTTTTAAACTTTTGTCTTTTGTGTGCATCTAATAGATAGTTGTATCAGAAAACACAGTAATTAATACTCAACCTATACATATTAGAAAAAGAATTAGGCTTTATTATATCGTGTGAATCTCAATAGGCAATTTTTGAGTATTTAGGTAGCTGCGCCTTCTAAGTGATTAGAAGGCGCATTTTTTGTTGGTTTCAGAAAAAATGATTACTTTTGTGGCTTGAAAACAATCAACAATAAAAAATACGCATGAAGCATTTTTTCATCACGGCAACTCTCTGCGCCGGTGTTTCGGTTTTGGTGGGATGCCAAGAAAAGAAAGTTACAACAACCATTATCACCAAGAAACCCGTAGCGGTTTCTCGCCCTGCCGGCATTCAGCGCACGGGCAATTACAATCAGGCCATTGATGTAGACTGGGTGGGTTCCACCTACCAAGTGGTGGTTAACCGTTCCTCTGACGAGTCGCTGCCGCCGGTTACCGACGAGTCCGGGGTGAAGTATTACGATAATTCCGTAACCGTGAAGGTGGTGCGCCAAGACGGTTCAGAGTTTTTCAGTCGCAAGTTCACCAAAAAAGACTTCGCGGCATATATCGACGAATCGTATATGTCGCGAAGTGTGTTGCTTGGTGTTGTTTTCTACCGTGCCGAAGCCAACGACCTTTACTTTGCAGCCAGTGTTGGTTCGCCCGACAAGTTGAGCGACGAGTTTGTTCCGTTGGTGGTGAAACTGAACCGCATGGGCACGCTCGCCATATCAAAAGATACTAAGCTCGATACCAATGCCAGCGATGCCGACGAAGTTTAGAACTTGGCCATTTTAATGGCATCCACTGCACATTCGTCGCCTTTGTTTCCTAATCGGCCTCCAGCACGGTCTTGTGCCTGCTGGAGGTCGTTTGTTGTAAGCAGTCCGTATATAACAGGAATCTCGCTCTTGGCATTCAGCCGGGCAATGCCGTAGGTAACCCCCTGACAGATGTAGTCGAAGTGTGGAGTTTCGCCCCTGATCACGCAGCCCAGAATGATAACGGCATCGTAGCCACCGTTCAGACACATCTGGTGAGCCCCATAGATGAGTTCGAAACTGCCCGGCACGGTTTTTACATGAATGTTCTCAGGCAGGGTGCCATGGGCTTCAAGCGTTTTCACCGCTCCGTCGAGCAGTGCGCCGGTTATTTCGGGGTTCCATTCTGCCACCACAATGCCGAAGCACATGTTGCTGGCATCGGGAACTTTCGAGAAGTCGTAGTCAGAAAGATTGTGGAGTGCTGTTGCCATGTTGTTATGCTTGCTGATTATCTTGAGGCGCGTTCGATGTATTTGTCAATCTCGTGGCTCTGAACGAGAGCCGAGTTGATATACTTGGCCTTGATGTCTTTGTAGATGGCGAGCGCCTCTTCTTTCTTGTTCTGCGATTCAAGCAGAATGGCAGCCTGCTGGCGGAAGGTGGGAGCAATGCTGTAGTTCACTCCGTCAAGAGCGCGCTTGTCGGCCATGTCGGCAGCCTTGGTGAGGGTGCTCACGGCCTTGTCAACCTGGTTCAGGTGTGCATAGGCATTGCCAAGAGCAGCCACGGCAGCGGGACTCACGAGTGCATCGTCGGCACCGTCGTATTCTTCAAGATATTTTGCAGCCTCTTCCCATTTGTCCATGTTGGCATAGCACAGTCCGGCATACAGGTTGGCAAGGTTGGCGGCTTTGGTTCCGCTGTAGTCGCTTGCAATCTTCAGGAATCCGCCGTAGTTGGCGCCGTCGCCGTTGAGGGCTTTGTCGAACTGTTCGGCATTGAAATACTGCTGACCGCGGCCCAACTCGGTGCTTGCCTTGTCTTCGCGGGGTGCCGAAACATAGGTCTGATAGGCCATGGCACCAGCAATAACAACGATTACTGCTGCTACGGCGAAAAGCATTACTTTCTTGTACTTGTCGAAGAAAATCTCAGTTTTGTTGGGAGCTTCCATGGTTTCCATGGCTCCCTTGGTTTGTTTGTTTGCCATTATTTTTTATTGTTTTTATTGTTCATTACTCTAAAGCTCGGCAAAATTAAGCAATTTCTTGCATATAGCGAAATAAATTTTATACTTTTTCCATCTTTTCCTTATATTCTTGGGTTCATACATGTGACATATAGCAATGCTACATGCGATGTGTAGCAATGCTACATGCGATGTGTAGCACTGCTACACGCGATGTGTATGAACCTAAAACGTGTACTTTTTTGCCCTTGAAGGTAATTTTCGTGGGTGCGGAAGCCATTGTTTGGGAAGAAATTTGTAACTTTGCTTCATGATTCTGAAAAAGCTGTCGGTTATCAACTTTAAAAACATCAGGGAGGCAACGCTCGAGTTGTCGCCCAAGCTGAATTGTTTGATTGGCAACAATGGCCAGGGAAAAACAAATCTGCTGGATGCTGTTTATTATCTGTCGTTCTGCAGGAGTGCCTTCAACCCCATAGACTCGCAGGTTATCAGGCATGGCGAGCCGTTTTTTGTTGTTGAGGGCGAATATGCTCCCGACAATGCTCCCGCCGGCGTTCCCCATGCTTTGGTTGCCGATGTTCAAAACGAAAACGCTGCCGGTTCGGGCTTGCTGAATATTTATTGCGGCATGAAGCGCGGAACCAAGAAACATTTCAAGCGCAACAAAAAAGAATATAAACGCCTTTCGGAACATATCGGGTTGATTCCGCTGGTGTCGGTCTCGCCATCCGATTCGTTCCTCATTGAGGGCGGAAGCGAAGAGCGCCGTCGATTGATGGATGTGGTGATTGCGCAGTACGACAGAGCCTACATCGACAGTCTGAACCGCTACAACCGTGCCTTGCAGCAGCGCAACGTGCTATTGAAGCAGGAAGAAGAGCCCGATGCGCAGCTGCTTGATGTGTTGGAGATGGAAATGGGGCGGCAGGGCGAGGCGGTGTATCGTTGCCGTTCGGCCTTTGTTGACGAGCTGATACCGGTGTTTCAGCGCATCTACCGGTTTATTGCTTCGGGCGACGAAGCCGACGGCGAGAGTGCCGAAGAGGTGTCGCTGCGGTATGTTTCGCATTGCCAGCGCGGACCGCTCGAAGAAGTGATCAGGCGCGATCGGGCGAAAGACCGTGCCGTGGGCTATTCGCTGCACGGCATTCACCGCGACGACCTTGAAATGCAGCTCGGGGGCTATCAGATGAAGCGCGAGGGCAGTCAGGGACAAACCAAAACATACGTGTTGGCCTTGAAGCTGGCTCAGTTCGACTTTCTGCGTCAGCGTGCAAGCAGCACCAAGCCCATTTTGCTGCTCGACGATATTTTCGACAAGCTCGATGCCCACCGGGTGGAGCAGATTGTGCGCCTGGTGTCGGGCGAAGCATACGGACAGATTTTTATCACAGATACCAACCGCGACCACCTCGACCGCATTCTTGCCCATGCCGATATGGACTACCGGATTTTCGATGTGGTGAAAGGCAACATTCAATCAAGGGAAATATGTTCAGACAAAAAGTAAAGAACCTGGATGAAATTCTCAATCAGGTGTTGCGCGAAGAGGGACTGGAAACGCCTTTGCGCCAGCGCCGGCTCATCGCTTCGTGGGAAACGGTGACGGGTTCAGTGGTGGCCCGCTACACCGGCGAGAAGTTCATAAAAAACCAAACGCTGTTCGTGAAAATCACGAACAGCGCTCTAAAACAAGACCTTTCGATGATGCGTTCCCAGTTGGTGAAGCGTCTCAACGAACAGGTTGGGGCCATGATTATCAGTGATGTAAGGCTCTATTGAGCCTTACTTCACCACTTTCTTTCCGTTCACAACATACACGCCTGTGGGCAGCTCGCTCAGGCTGGTGGCATTCATGCGTCGACCTTGCAGGTCGTAGATGTTCTGCGTGCTGCCTTCAGCTTTCTGCTTTCGAAGTTCGCCAATGCCGTCGGTAGCCTTCACGGTGAGGGTTCCGGCAACGTAGGTCATCTCGTAGTTCTGGGCTTCGGCACCCGACACACGAATCTCGTAGTCGCCTACCGGACTGTTGATGGTGGCATCGCACTCCACAACGGGTTGCTTGAGCAGCACCTCAGAGGTTTCGCGGTTGCGGAATCCTGTGTAGGTAACTTCAAACTCGGGGTTCTCGGTTCCAAAGTCGCGCTCGTATGACTTGGCGGTGATGGTGAGGGCAGCGGGTGTGATGGTGAGCACACCGTTTACACAAACCAAGCCAAGAGTGGTGATGGTGCCGGGAGCCACGTTGATGGGATGGTCGCCCACGGGAGTGGTCTGCTCGTTATAGTCGCAGGTGATAACCGGTTCTCCGTTGACGGGAGCACCCTTGACGGTGTAACCCTTTGTGTTGATGTTGCGACCATAGAGGCGTGTAACACTGTTGGCCGTTACCGTGGGAATGCCGGTGTATTCCTCAATGGTGAACTTGCCCCAGAACTCATCGGCCTTATATTTTTCAACCATGCCGGCAGGCACAAACAGCGTTAGTGAGCGTGGCAACGTTTGGCTGGCAATCTGCACGGGTGCTTCGCCCTCGTAGAGCAAGGCCATGTATTTCAGCTTGCTGCAATTCTTCAGTGCATTGGCCTCGATGGTGGCCACACCCGATGGAACCACCATCGATACCATCGACGAACAGCCGCTGAAAGCCTCTTCGGGAAGTGAGGTGATGGCACTGAAGTGCTTCAGCTCGTCGAGGCTCACAATCTTGTTGTTGTAGCGATAGGTGGTGCCAATGGTTTCAACGTTGGCCACTTCTTCTTGGCTCAGCTCATCGTCGCCGTCCATGTCCCATTTGTTCAGACTTACGTTTTTAGCCTCTTCGTCAACGAATACAATGAAGCCCAGCTTGCTGCTCACCGAGAGCACGGCATTGCGCAACTGCTGCAGGGTGCTGGCCTGGTTGTTGTAAACGGTTTCTTCGTCGGCCACGTCGATGTTGCGCTGCTTGGCAGTTGCAAGCATGTTCTTCAGCTTTTTCAAACTTTCGTTGTAGAGGTTGGCATAGTCCATATCTTCGGCACTGATGAATGCCCATTGGCATTGTGCGGGATAGGTGCTGATGTTGATGTCCCAGTAGAGTCCGAAGGTGGGGCTTGCCACTTCGCTTTCGTGCGACGAGAGCACACCCAGGAACTCACCCTCGGTGTAGTTGGCATCGTTGGCAGGCACCTGAATGGTGTAGAGGTTGTTGTCCTGTGCGGCCACATGCCAGTTGGCACTGCTGCCTGCCGAACCGTCAACGAACACTGCTTTCACGCCATCGCCCACTTTGCTGTCGGAAGAAGTGCGGAAGATGACCGAGCCGTTGTCGCTGGCTGCAGAGCTGAAGTAGTAGATGCCTTCGCCCATGGCGTTGGTGTGCTTGGCTGTATAGAGAATGCCCGTTGTGCCAACCACGCCCTGTGTGCCGTATGCTTCGCCCTTGTTCACATATTTCTTGCTGGCGGGGTGATAGATGTAGTACTGCTTGCCGGGGGCCAGTTCGCTGTAGGCGGGCTTCATTTTGCCGCGTGCTTCCACAATGTTGCCAAACTTCTTCCACACATCGGCTGTGCTGTAGCGTTCTTTCGAACCAATGGGCACCACCAAGGTCATGTTGGCCAAGGTAAGTCCATTGAACGCCGTGGCATTGGTTTCAATGGTGGCGGGGTCGTCGTTGTTGAGAATCACCGTCTTCAGACTGGTGGCACCGGTGAACACATTCGAATCGATGTAGTTCACGGCCTCGGGCAGTTCAATTTCGGTGAGGCTGCTGCAGCCAAAGAAGGCACGGTAGTAGATGGTGGTGAGCGATTCGGGCAGTTTTATCGTCTGCAGCTTATTGCATCCTTCAAAAGAGTTGCCGTAGAGCACCTGCAGGTTTTTGAACTGTTCCAGTTCGTTGAAAGTGCCGATGGCGCTGTTATAGAAGTTGTATCGCAGGTCGGTAACATAGGAAGCCTCGGTTAGGCTCAGTTCGCCGTTGCCGTCGAGGTCCCAGCTGCTCTGGCAGATGTTTTTCACCTCGTTGTCTTCGAAATCTAAATAGTTCAGCTTCTTGCGCAGCAGTCGGGTAGCCATGCGTAGCTGCTCCTTGGTGCTGTTAGAGTCGAAATAGATGTTCTGTTCGCGTTCGGTGTCGATATATGACGGAGCCAGGTTGAGCAGGTTGTACAGTTCGTTGGCAACCTCATATTTGCCGTAAACATTTTCGTAGTCGATGAACTGCCAGTGGCAGTTTTCGTTCGTTCCGTCGTCGGCCACATCGTAGTAAACGCCATAGGTGGGACTGGTGTAGTCGCTTTTGTGATTGGGGTCAACGCCCAAGCAGAGGCCTTTGGCATAGTCGGCGGAGTTTGTGGGCGGTTGGAAGGTGTAGGTGTTTTCGCCCACTTGCTTTACCAGCCACACTGCGTTGTTTGTCTCCGGTCCGTCAACGAACACTGCTTTCACCCCATTGCCAACTTTGGCATCAGCGTTGGTTCTGAATACCGATTGGTAGTTGAGCGACATTTCTTCTGAAACGAGGTAATAGGTGTTGGCAGCCATGTTGCTATTGCGTTTCAGCTTAAAGCGCATGGCATTCACGCCCACCACGGCCTGTGTGCCGTAGGCTTCGCCACGGGTGAGGAATTTGCCCGTTCCCACATTATATATATATAAGGTGCGGTCGGTAACGAGTTCCGAAGGCACGGGCACCGGCTTGGTGCGAATCTCCAGAATTGTTGCAAATTCTTTCCATTGTTCGGCTTCGCTGAAGAGTGCCTTGCCGCCTTCGTTCACGGTGAGCGAGGCCTTGCTCAGGTCAACACCTGTGAACACTCCGCTGCCCATGGCAATAGATGCGGGGGTGTTGGTGTGCAGTTGCACCTTGGTGAGCTTTTGGCAGCCGGCAAAGGCACCGTTGCCAATGGCAGTCACCGATGCAGGAATATCAATGGAGCTGAGTGCCGAACAGTTCTTGAACGTAGAAGGCTGTATGGTGGTGAGCTCTTCGCTCAGGCTGATGCCCTTCAGGAGCTTGCAACCGCTGAAGGCTTCTTCGCCAATGGTTACAGCCTCTTTGGGGAAGTTGAAAACATTCAGTGCCCTGCAGTCGCGGAAAGCTCTTGCCCCAATGGTGGTGATGCCTTGGGGCAGCGTTACCTGGGTGAGGGCGGTGCACCCGTCGAAGGCTTCATCGGGTATGGTGGTGATGCCTTTGAACATGCGCAGTTCGGGGAAGCTGGTGATGTTGGTCTTGCCCTTGAACACGGTGCCAAGGTCGGTAACGGCGGCAGCCTCGCCAAAGCTGATGCGCCCGTCGCTGTTGGCATCCCAGTTTTGGATGCACAGCTGGCGCACGGCAGCATTCTCGAATGCCATGGTTTTGTTTTCATAGTCTTCGGGTTCCATGCCAATGATGGCTTCCTGACCGCTGTTGTAGCCATCGTTGCTGCCGCCAATGCCTTGCGAACCGGGTGTGAGGTTGTTGAGCAGATAGAAACCATCGCTGCTGCCACCCCATCCCCAGTTGATGTGGTAGCGTCGTTCTCCATCGTAGCCGTCGCACACAAAGGCGTGGCCGGCTTCTGAGTTGGCACCGCTCAGGTAAAGGGGACGACCGTTGGAAACCTCGTTATAGATTATCTCGTCCCAGCCTGTGTCGGTATATGAGTTTCGCGAGATGTATTGCACCGAGCTTCCATAGCCGAAGTAGGCCTTCAGTGCCTCGGCAACCCGATAAGAGTAGGCACCCGACGAGCGGTTGGTATAGTCCATCTGCACCGACACGCCGCAGTAGTGCATGAGGTTGGCCACTGCCAGGCGCTGTGCGTCGGTTTCGCTGCCCGAATAGGTATCGCGCATGTTGGCCCAGTCGATGGGCGAACCCACGGGAATACCTTCAACGTGCAGGGTGGCCCCGGTGGTGTAGGCGGTGGTGCCGTTGTAGGCCGGAATGTCGGCCAGCGTTTCGGTCACCGACTTGTCGCGTTGGTAATACATCACCTGTGCCATGGCCGTTGCCACACATCCCGTAACCGATGTGCCCTGCCCGAAGTAGTTGGGACATTGCAGGTTGTAGGGGTAGCCCTGGTTCCACTTCGACGACATCAGCTGTGGCACTGCCGGGTGAATGGGCACAGCGTCGTAAACGGGAATGTCGGGGTGGGTCTGAATGTATTCAATCTGGGCGGCATAGTCGTTGAGCAATCCCTTCATGGCATCGGGGGCGTTGTTGTAGTCGAACTCGCCGCTGTCGCAGTAACCCAGAATGTCGCAGGTCTTGTCGTCGCCCGATACAATCACGAATCCCTCTTGTTCGCCACGGTTGAAAACGTAGTAGGGGTCGTTGGTGGTTACGGTGTTGCGCCGTGGTGCCAGTTTCTGGTGGTTCACCACCGCTTTCAGCTGGCGTGTGTCTTTTCGTTTTTGCAAGAAGGCGTTAGCTTTCTGTTGCGCCTGTTGCCGGGTGATGGGGTCGGCCTGAATGCCAGCCGCTGTCACCAAACAAAGCAGTAAGAGAAGAATTTTCTTCATGTTTCAGTTGTTTTAGTTATTTGAGGTTTTAAAGTTATTGCAAAAAAAATGTCCCCATCTTAGACCGAAGCCTTCGACGGGGACTGGTGAAAGGAGGGGTGGTACCTCCAGGAATCGAACCGGGGACACACGGATTTTCAGTCCGATGCTCTACCAACTGAGCTAAGGCACC
>CACXFT010000072.1 GCA_902767045.1 uncultured Prevotellaceae bacterium
GTGACAGCAGTTCAAAAGCATATTAATAAACTGAAATCTTTGAGATTCATTGACCGTGACGGTTCTACAGGTCATGGTAATTGGAGATTAATAGAGTGACTGGCAAACTCAGAAGAAATAGTGACGGATTGATCTGGCACTTTCAAAAAGAATGATTACCTTTGAGACGATGTCTCGTAGTTACTCACGTTCGAAAATACTCAAATAAATTTGGTATTTTGCTCACTTATTCGTAGCTTTGCACCCGACGATGAGTCACGAAACAGGCGGTGACTCTGAGTCGAGTGCTCTTTTAGGCAATTTATAGCAAAACATTGAATTGAGAACGGTCTCCAAATCGTAACCCGGAAATTTCTCAATCCTCTGGCATCGCCTTTATATAAAGAAGTTCTGCGAATTCTTCCAAAGTTACGAAAAGTCGAGTGCAATACAAAATAAATGATATTTATTTTTATTGCCGAGACGGAGTAACTTCACGCTGCAAGCGCAAAGTTACGAAAAAACGAGAGAAGAGCAAAAGGAAAGCTCGCTTTTCTTTTCATTTCAGAATGCCTGTAACTTCTTTTCTCTTCGTGTATGTAAAATTATCACACACTGTTTGGGGACGGCCCGCGATAAGATTTTTTTGTCGGTCGGTCGAACCATATATATATATATAGTGGTTCGACCGACCGACAAGAATCGACAACAATTTTCTGCCGATGACGCCATTTATCGATAATCGACCGATAACCGACAAAAACCTTGTGTCAGGTTTTCAATTCTGCCTGAGCACCTGGGTGATGTTCTGCTCTCTGTGGCAGATGTGCACTTCTATGCCGAACTTCTGATGCAGGTGTTCGGCCAGATGCTGAGCCGAATAAACCGAGCGGTGCTGCCCGCCGGTGCATCCGAACGAGAACATCAGACTGGTGAAGCCGCGCTGCATGTATCGGCGCACATGGGCATCTGCGAGTTTGTAGACGCTGTCGAGAAAGGTTAGAATCTCGCCATCGTCTTCGAGAAAACGAATCACGGGGTCATCTAATCCAGTGAGGTGCTTATAAGGTTCGTAGCGCCCGGGGTTGTGGGTGCTTCGGCAATCGAACACATACCCTCCCCCATTTCCGCTTTCATCTTCGGGAATACCTTTGCGATAAGAAAAGCTGAACACGCGAACCACAAGCGGCCCCTTCCCGTCGTATTTCGAGAAAGTGGCAGGTCCGTCCTGCGGGTGGGGTGTATAGGGATTGCGGTCGGTTGTTTTGTAGCCGTCGGCCCTGCTTGCCGTGGTTTCCACCAATTGGAACTGCGGTAGCTCTGTAATCTGTTTGAGCAGCTTCATCAGGTAGGGATAGGGATAAGCCCCCTGGCGAATCATTTCGCGCAGGTTTTGTATGGCCGGCGGAATGGATTCTATGAAGTGCTGCTTGCGTTCGAAATAGCCGCGGAAGCCGTATGCCCCCAACACTTGCAAGGTGCGGAAGAGCACAAACAGGCTGAGCCGCTCCACAAAGCGATGCGGTGTGGGCACCTCGGTGAACTGCTTCAGTGCATGGTAGTATTCGAAGATGAGTTCGCGGCGCAGTTTGTTGGAGTATTTGGCCGATGCCTGCCAAAGGAACGAGGCGAGGTCGTAGTAGTAAGGACCGCGCCTGCCTCCCTGAAAGTCTATGAAATAGGGATTCCCCTCGCCGTCGAGCATGATGTTTCGTGCCTGAAAGTCGCGATAGAGAAAGCCCTGCGTGTCGCCGGCCGCGGTGAGGTCTTTAGCCAGAAGCCGGAAGTCGGCCTCCAGCTTGAGTTCATGGAAATCGATTTCTGTTGCTTTCAGGAAGCAATACTTGAAATAGTTCAGGTCGAAGAGCACCGAGTCGGTGTCGAAAGTTGGCTGCGGATAGCAGTTCGAGAAGTCGAGTTCTCGTGCTCCCCTGATTTGTATGTTTGGCAGTTCGCGAATGGCCTTTCGCAGCAGTTCCTGTTCTTTCAGCGTGTAACGCCCTCCCGCCTCTCGTCCGCCGCGAATGGCATCGAAGAGTGAGCGGTTGCCCAGGTCGGTTTGCAGATAGCGCAGTTCATCGTCGCTCACTGCCAACAGGTGTGGCACAGGCAGTTTGCGCCGGGTGAAATGTTGGCACAGGTAGACGAAGGCATGATTCTCATCGCGACTGGTTCCCACGCATCCCACTACAGAAGAACCGTCGCCTGCTATCATGCGATAGTAGGCGCGGTTGCTTCCTGCAGCAGGCAGTTTCTGTATGGCAGCGGGTTCACTGCCTGCCCACTGAACATATAATTCTTTGAGTTTATCCATTCAAAAAAAGCTGGTTTCTACATCAAGTGCCGTGTTTACACCTGTTCTTGTTTGTTCTTTCTGTATTCAGCCCCGATGTTTTCCCACTCACGCCGTTTGCGATTGTCGTATTCCTGCACCAGGCGGTCGGCCACCATCACAAGAATCAACACACCCGCAGCCATGAGCCACGAGTGGCTGAGCAGGAATATGCAAAACGTTACCACGGCATAGCATACAAGAGCCAGCCAGCTGAATTTGAATCCGAGTTTATTCATTATTTAGTGAATAGTGAATAGTTTATAGTGAATAGTTTTGATTACTTCACGTACACCACGGCCATGCGGTTCGAAGTGTTACCTTGCACACCCTTGCCCACAGCCTCATCAACAATCACGCCTTTAGTCTTCAGATATTCGGCCACTACGTTGGCACGATCCTGCGAGAGGCGCTGGTTGAATTTGGCATTACCTTCGGGCGAAGCGGTGCCCACAATCTGCACATGCACACCTTCCTTCAGCTTGTTGAGCGTTGCCTTGGCTTCATCGGTGAGTGTACTCTTTCCCTGGGCAAAGTTCACAAACAGCATACTCTCCACCTTCACTTCCTTCACAGTGGTTGTGGGCTGCGGGGCGGGCACTTCCTTCACCACCTCTTTGGGTTTCCGTGCCAGTTCTGCCTTCAGCTGGTTAATCTCGTTCATCATTTCGCCAATGTTGTAGGTTTTGAAATGATGGGTTCCGTTAGAGTTTCTGAACTTGTAGATGATGCCTGCATTCAGTTGCACGGCACTACGGTTGATGTTATATTGCAGTTCGTCGTCGGCTGTTACGGGAAGTGTTCCTCCAATGAGCACATAATTGAGCGAGGGTTCCACATAGAACTGCCATGCCTTCTCGCGGCCGAGGTTGAAGGTGAAGTCTACACCCACCTTAGAAGTGAGCTGCTCGCGTCCTTCGAGCACCGATTTGCCAACGCCGTAGCCGTGGCCCCATCCGAAGCCACCAACACCCACCACTTCGAAGCAGCGTGGTTCTCCGTTGTAGCCGCCAAACCAGTTGGTGAAGTTCACGGTTCCAATGATGCTGATGTTAGAATAGCGCACAAAGGTTCCTGTAGACTTTGGTGCCCATGCCTTGTTGGAGAAATAGACATTGCCCTCGATGGCTTCACCGAACACAGGTGTGAACCACTTTCCGATGCGTAGTCCGGCGTTGGAATTGAGTCCGCTCATCCAGGCATGCCCCGTGGTTTTGGTACTCAGTCCGCCGTTCACACCTATATACACATTGTCGAAAGTTTTGCTTTCTTCGTAAACAGTCTGTGCACTCACCCCCATGGTGAGCATTGCTGTTGCAAATAAAAGAATGGCTTTTTTCATATTCTTGATGCTGTTTTATGATGTTAAACAATAATATTCATTTCTGCTTGCCGAGCGTTAGAACTCCAACACTGCCACGGTATAGGGAGCGAGCGTCAGAGTAGGTTGTCCGGCATCGGTGTCGAAGGAAATAAAGCCGTCTGTGTCGCCTGGCTGCGCCTGATAGCTTGTTACCTGTTTGTCGGCAGGCTTTCCGGTGAATCCGGCTAAGCGTGCATCGGCGGGTATGTTCATTCCCTCTATGTTCACCACCAGCTGTCGGGGCAGTGCATTCACCAGTTTCACAAAAGTTTTTCCTGTAGCAGTGTCTTTCACCACCGACGCAGCCATGCGCTTGCTGCATCCTGTTTCTTCTCCAAGAGTGGCCGAGAGCGAAGAGGCTACATAGCGGTTCCCGCTGTGATTGCCAAAGAGCCACTGGGTGTGGTAGCTTGGTGTTAGGGTGAGCTGTGTGTTGTTGAAATAGATCATGTCGGGGTTCCAGTTGTGGTGGCCGTCTTTGGCCAGCAGTGGTGCATAGCTGGTCATCTCCACAATGTCGGCATTGCGCTCCACGTTGCACAGATAGAGTGCCTCTGCCAGTGCCGATTCGTGTGTTCTTGTTCGCGAAGCATACTCCCCGATGTACACTTTAGGTCCGCGGCGGTCGTAGTTGTCGTAGTAGTCGAGGTGGTTGATGAACCATCCCGGACTCTCGTAGTAGTGTTCATCCACCATGCCAATCACATCCTGATGTTGCTTGGCAAACTTCCAACCTTCTATGTAGTCGGCCGAGGGGTCGTGGAACGGTCCGGCCGTGCCACATAATATAATATGTGGGTATCGTTTTTTAATGGCCTTGCAAATCATTTCGCAACGCTCTTCAAACACGGTAGAGATGATGTCTTCGTTGCCAATGCCCAGGTATTTCAGGTTGAAAGGAGCTGGGTGCCCGGCCTCGGCCCTCATGCGTGCCCATTTGTTGGTTGCAGGGTCGCCGTTAGCCCACTCTATCAGGTTGCAGAGTTCGTCGATGTATTCGTTCATCTGTTCCATGGGTATGCCACCCTGCTGTCCGCCAAACCCTTCTTTGTTGGGTGCCGAGTTTTGGCAGGGAACGCCGGCCGCCAACACGGGCAGCGGTTCAGCCCCTATATCTTCGCAGAACTGGAAATACTCATAGAAGCCCAGTCCGCGTGTCTGATGGTAGTGCCAGATGTTGAAATCGGGTTTGCGGTCTTGCCATGGTCCCACGGTATGGTTCCAGTGATAGATGTTGTCTATTCCCTCTCCGTGGCTCATGCAACCACCGGGGAAGCGCACAAACTTCGGTTGCAGGGCAGCAATAGCCTCTGCCAGGTCGCGGCGCAGCCCGTGCCCTTTGTAGGTATCTTGCGGGAAGAGCGACACCATGTCTATGCCTATAAGCGTGCCCTTGGCCAGGTTCACAATCTGCAGCTCTGCTTTCTCGGCATCGGCCTTGGGCACCAATGTTGCCTCCACACGGTTCCAGTCGGTGGTGTTCACTTTGAAATCGGCCTTGGCCAGCACCTTTCCGTTCTCCACCAGCTGCACTCGGAACTTCTGAGTTTTATATTCAGAAGCCTTGCGTGTGTACATGCTGAAATTGTATTTTGCTCCCTTCCGCAGAGCAATGCCGTCCCATCCATAGTTCACGAGTGTATCGTAATCGAGCACGGCATAGTGTGGATTGTTGGAAGAAAGGGGATGTCTGTCGTCGATCCACTTGTTTTTCAGTTTCCAGGCATAGAGCGGTCCCCATCCCTCGCCGCGCCCTTCACCTTTGAGGTATTCAAAGTCGCGGTTCTGAATGAGTTCGGCATAGAGTCCGCCATCGGCAGCATAGCTGATGTCTTCGAAGAACACGCCAATGAGTTTGTCGCTGATGGTTTTCACGTTGGCAGCATCAACCTTGAGTGTTGCCTTCACCTGTTGCGGCAGGGCGGCAAAGCGTGTTGCATCGTCGCGCATGGTTTCGCTGTTTCGCTTCTCTTCGGCCTTCATGGCCTGTGTGTATTCAAGCATATAGCGCACATGCACGTATGGCACCTCAAAGAGGTTTCCCTCCAGCAGTTTGCCGTTCACCGTTGCCGTGTCGCGCAGCCAGGCATCGTCGCTGATGGTGCTCGGGACTTTGTCTTCCTTGAAATGGCGGAAGTCTTTCGTGGCCTGCACATAATGTTTCTTCCCGTCTTTGGCCTTGAAATAAATATCGAAAGTTCCATCGTCCATTGCAAACACCACGGGTTCGAGGCATCCTTTCACGCTCATGTGGGGATAGTCTTGGGGTCGCCATGTGATCAGGTCGTCGCTGTAGGCAGCTGCAAAACAGGGTGCGTCATCGCCCACGGCAAACACCAGTCGCCAGGTGCCGTCGGCGGCTTTTGTCACCGATGGGTTATACATGCGCTTCTGCGACCCCCACTGGCTGTAGTCGCTTGAGCAGAGCTGTGCCAGATGGCTCCACTGACCCTCGGTGTTGAGATAGGCCAAATGAAGGCCTTCTTTTTCGCCGGGCGAATAGATAAAAATCTGACTGACGGTATCGGTTCCCACCACGTTGTAGGCAGGCTCTGTTTGTGCTGCCCATGCGCCAATGGCAAGAGTTGCTGCAAGCAGACTGATTAGTTTCCTTTTCATTATAAATAAGGTTAGATTGGTGTTTACAGTGATGATGGCTATTGTATTTCATGCAAAAGTAATTTATTTTTGGAACATTACCAAGCTTTTTCAGAAAAACTTGGTATATTTGCATTCAAACAACAAAGAATCTGTTATGATCAAGAACTCTCTTTTCATTGCCATACTGCTTTTTTCCGCCACCGCGCTCATGGCCCGGCAGCAAACGGTAACGGGGTCGTGGTCGGCCGTTTCGCACCAACCTCTGTTGGAAGTAACTGCCTGGAAAGGCGAGCGCGTGGGGGTGATGGGCTGGTTCAAGTGCACTTCTGCCACCACAGAAACACAGCCGTTCACACTTTGCCTGAAGAGCAACAGGCAGGGTAAGAATCTGCTTGCTGCCCATTCGGTCAACAGCTTCATCCGCTCAACCGTGGGGTTTGTAGACAGTGTGCTCACCGACGATTTCAAGGCGTGTGGCAAGCATCCCGAACATCTGCCGCCCTACCCTGTTCCCGATGTCATCGTTCCCGACACGGCCGTTACTCTGAAGCCTGGCCAACAGGTGCCTTTCTGGTGTACGATAGAAGTGCCGCACAATATGCAGCCGGGCTGCTATTCGGTATGGGTTGAAGCATGGGGAGGCAGCCATCAAAAAAGAGAAGCCCGCTTAGAGATTCGCCTCAACGTACTCAACCGTTCATTGCCTCAAACAGGGCAAGGCACCTTCCATGTAGATTTCTGGCAACAGCCATACGCCGTTTCGCGCTATCACGGAGTGGAACGGTGGAGCCAACAGCACTTCAACCTGCTGCGGCCTTATCTTGAGCTGCTTGCCCGCGGCGGACAGCGTGTTGCCACTGCCATTCTTTTCTATGAACCGTGGGGCGACCAGAGCAACGACAAGTTCTCACCGATGATTAAAACCCTGCATCACCGCGACGGCAGCTGGAGCTACGACTACACCATCTTCGACCACTGGATTGAATTGTGCGACAGCTGCGGCATCAATGGGCAAATCAATTGCTACTCGATGATACCATGGGACATGAGCTTCCAATACGAAGAAGAGAACGACGAAGGCACGCACACCGTAACGCTCGCCACCAACACCAACACCGAAGACTATGCCCGGCTGTGGGTTCCTTTCCTGCGTTCGTTTGCCGCCCACCTGAAAGAAAAGGGATGGTTCAAAAAAACCTGCATCGCCATGGACGAGCGCGGCCTTCATGCCATGCTCGATGCCTACCGGCTACTCCACGCCACAGTGCCCGACATGAAAATGGCACTGGCAGGCAATCGTCACACGGAACTTGCCGATAAGCTCTACGACTACAGCCTGGCTCTCAGTCAGCGGTTCACCGAAGACGAACTCGCCCAACGGCGTGAACAGCACATGGTGAGCACCGTTTATTCGTGTTGTGCCGACGAGTTTCCGGGGCTCTTCACCAACAGTGCCCCCATCGAAGCCACCCTCCTACCCCTTTACGCCACTGCCTGCGGCTTCGACGGCTATCTCCACTGGTCGTGGATGAACTGGAACGACCACCCGCTCATCGACTCACGCTTCCGTCTCTTTCCACCGGGCGACACATACGTCATCTATCCCGGTCCGCGTTCATCGCTGCGCTGGGAACATTTCATCAAGGGTGTGCAGCTGGTTGAGAAAGCGAAACTGCTGGGCATCGACCTCACTCCCTTCAAAGAATACATCACAAAACATCCCCGGCAACAACTTGCCGAGGATGTTCATGCTTTGGAAGAAAAAACAGCTACAGCTGCTGAATAATCTTCATTCCCTCTTCAACAGCCTGCATGTTCAGGGGTATCAGCCCGTGGTGGCGTTCGGGCAGACTCTTATAGAGCGCTTTCTGCAAACCGGCAGTGCTCACCACGGGGCACACCTTCAGCAGTCCGCCCAGCACAATCATGTTAAACACTTTGGCATTCTTCATTTCGGCCGCCTTGTCCATGGCATCGATGCGATAAACGGTGATATCGGTGCGTGTGGGCGGATTCAGTATGCCGAAGCCGTCGTAGATGAGAATGCCGCCGGGTTTCACCTTGGGCAGGAACTTGTCGAGCGAAGGCTGGTTGAGCACAATGGCCACATCGTATTTGCTGAGAATGGGCGAAGAGATGCGCTCGTCGCTCACAATCACAGTCACATTGGCCGTCCCGCCACGCTGTTCGGGTCCGTAGGCGGGCATCCAGGTAACCTCTTTGTCCTCCATCAACCCCGAGTAGGCCAGAATCTTTCCCATCGAAAGCACTCCCTGCCCTCCGAATCCAGATATGATGATTTCTTTTTTCATATTGTTGTATCTTTCAAGTCGCCTTTAACATACTTCTCAAACATGTGTTCTTTCATCCACTCGTTGGCCTTCACGGGCGAGAGCTTCCATCCGCTGTTGCAGGTGGAAACAATTTCAACGAGCGACGAACCCTTTCCTGCCATAGATGCTTCGAAAGCCTTGCGAATGGCAGCCTTAGCCTTGCGGATGGAAGGCACCGACTCCACGCTCTGCCTGGTCACATAGCATGTGCCTTCGAGTTTGGCAGCCAGTTCGGTGATGTTGAGCGGATAGCCATGAATTTCGGGGGTTCTGCCATAGGGGCAGGTTGATGTTTTCTGCCCGATGAGGGTTGTGGGAGCCATCTGGCCGCCCGTCATTCCATAAATGGCATTGTTGATGAAGATGATGGCGATGTGTTCGCCACGGTTCAGGGCATGAATGGTTTCAGCCGTACCGATGCAGGCCAAGTCGCCATCGCCCTGATAGGTGAAGACGAGCCGGTCGGGCCACAATCGCTTGATGGCGGTGGCAACGGCCGGTGCACGCCCGTGAGCGGCTTCCTGCCAGTCGATGTCTAAGTAGCGATAGGCAAACACGGAACAGCCCACAGGCGACACGCCCACGGTTTTCTCCTGCATGCCCATCTCTTCAATCACTTCGGCCACCAGTTTGTGAACCACGCCATGAGAACATCCGGGACAATAGTGCATGTCCACATCGTTCATGAGTTCCGGTTTTTTGTAAACCAGGTTCTCTTCAGCAATTATTTCGTTGTTCATATATCCTAAAGCTTCTTGATTTCGTTAACAATCTCTTCGGGTTCGGGCACAATGCCGCCCAGTCGGCCGAAATGCTTCACCTGAACAGCTCCGTTCACCGACAAGCGCACATCTTCTACCATCTGTCCGGCATTGATTTCCACCACCAGCACGCCCTTCTTGCCTTGTGCCATTGCAGCTATTTCCTTTTCGGGGAACGGCCACAGCGTGATGGGGCGGAACAGGCACACGTCAATGCCTTCTTCGGCAGCCATTTCCATAGCTTTCTCGGCAATGCGGGCTGCACTTCCAAAGGCCACCATCATGTAGTCGGCATCGCGATTGCCCTGTACCTCGTAGCGCACTTCGCTGTTGCGAATCTGCTGATACTTCTCTTGCAGGTGAAGGTTTTTCTGTTCCATCACTTCGGGTTTCAGCTCCAGCGAGGTAATGATGTTGGGTTGGCGGTTCTTGGTGCGCCCGGTTGTGGCCCACGGACATTCGCGCAAGATTTCCTCTTCTGTGCGGCGGGGTTTCATGGGCGGCAACACCACTTTTTCCATCATCTGGCCAATCACTCCGTCAGAGAGGATCATGGCCGGATTGCGATACTTGAAAGCCAGCTCAAAGGCCAGGTCAACGAAGTCGGCCATCTCTTGCACCGAGTTTGGGGCAAGCACAATCACATAGTAGTCGCCGTTGCCTCCGCCGCGGGTTGCCTGGAAATAGTCGCTCTGCGAAGGCTGAATGGTGCCCAGTCCGGGACCGCCTCGCTGCACGTTCACAAACACGCCGGGCAGTTCGGCTCCGGCCATATAAGCTATGCCTTCCTGCATGAGTGCCACGCCCGGCGACGAACTCGATGTCATCACACGCTTGCCAGCGCCGGCACCACCATAAATCATGTTGATGGATGCCACCTCGCTCTCGGCCTGCAATACCACCATGCCGGTTGTTTCCCAAGGTTTCAGTTCGGCCAGGGTTTCAATCACTTCGCTCTGTGGCGTGATGGGATAGCCGAAGTAACCATCACATCCGCAGCGAATGGCAGCGTGGGCAATGGCCTCGTTGCCTTTCATCAGTATGGCTTCTTTTTTTTCCATAGCAGTTAGTCCTCCATTTTCTTTTTATACACGGTTATGCACCCGTCGGGGCACACAATTCCACACGAGGCGCAACCAATGCAGTCGTCGGGCTTCACTGCCTCCACGTATGGGTAACCGTGCACATTCACTTTTTTCTGTGCCAGGGCAATCACTCCCTTCGGACATGCCACCACGCAAAGGCTGCAACCTTTGCAGCGGGCCGTGTTCACCACAATGGCACCTTTTATCTTTCCCATAGTTTCTTATATATAATAATGTTACGGATTATACGAATCCTTATGATAGAAATTCAGAATATCGTCGAGCATCTGCTTGGCTTCCACCGCCGGACTCTGCGGGTCTAAGGCAATGGCCTCGAGATAGCAGTTGATGGCAAGCTGAAAGTTGCCTTGCTGCCTGTGCCTGTTTCCGGCCTGGTAATACTCTTGGGCTGTCATTTCCGTTGCTCGCCGGCTTTCAGTGTGTTCATCATCAGCGAACAAATGGTCATGGGACCTACGCCGCCGGGCACGGGGGTTATGAAGGAACAGAGCGGAGCCACCTCGTCGAACTTCACGTCGCCATTCAGCCGGAATCCGCTTTTGCGGGTGGCATCGGGCACACGGGTGGTGCCCACGTCAATCACCACAGCCCCGGGTTTCACCATATCGGCCGTAACAAAGTCGGGCCGGCCGATAGCGGCAATGATGATGTCGGCCTGCCGGCATTCTTCCTTCAGGTTCTGCGAATGAGAGTGGCACACGGTAACGGTGGCGTCGGCATACTGTTTCTGCATCATCAGCTGAGCCATGGGTTTGCCCACAATGTTCGACCGCCCCAGAATAACGCACTTCTTGCCCGACGTTTCAATATGATAACGCTGCAGCAGGGTGAGAATGCCTAATGGGGTGGCCGAGATGAACCCCGGCAATCCGATAGCCAAACGGCCCACATTTTCGGGATGGAAACCGTCTACATCTTTCCGGGGGTCTATGGCTTCAATAATCTTCTGCTCATCGATGTGCTTGGGCAGTGGCAGCTGCACGATGAATCCGTCGATGTCGGCATCGGCATTGAGCTGAGCCACACAGCGCAGCAGCGTTTCTTCGGTTACATCGTCTTCAAAACGAATGAGACTCGACTTAAACCCGCACTGTTCGCAGGCAATCACCTTGTTTTTCACGTATGTTTCAGAACCGCCGTCGTGCCCCACGAGCACAGCCGCCAGATGTGGCTGTTTGCCTCCCCGGGCTACCAGACTCTTCACGCGCTCGGCAATTTCGGCCTTAATTTGAGTGGCCGTAGCCTTTCCGTCTATCAGTTGCATATTATATTTGTATTACTTGAAAATTCCGTTCACATGCGGGGCATGCCCTTCATGTTGCGCATCATTCCGGCCATGCCGCTCATGCCACCGCCGGTGAACATGCGCATCATCTTGCGCATCTGGTCGAACTGTTTGATCAGGCGGTTCACTTCCTGAATGCTGGTGCCCGAACCTTTGGCAATGCGCTGCCTACGGCTGGTGTTCAATATTTCGGGGTTCTGCCGTTCTTTGGGAGTCATGCTCTTGATGATGGCCTCCACGCCCTTGAAAGCATTGTCGTCGATGTCGATATCTTTCAGTTGCTTGCCCACACCGGGAATCATGGCTGCCAGGTCTTTCAGGTTGCCCATCTTCTTGATTTGCTCAATCTGCTTGAGAAAATCGTCGAAGTCGAACTTGTTCTTCTGTATCTTTTTTTGCAGCCGCTTGGCTTCTTCCTCATCAAACTGTTCCTGCGCACGTTCCACCAGCGAAACAATGTCGCCCATGCCCAGTATGCGGTCGGCCATGCGAGCGGGATGGAACACATCGATGGCTTCCATCTTCTCGCCTGTTCCCACAAACTTGATGGGTTTGGTAACAACGGTGCGAATGGAGAGCGCAGCACCGCCACGGGTGTCGCCGTCGAGTTTTGTGAGCACCACTCCGTCGAAGTCGAGCCGGTCGTTAAACTCCTTGGCGGTGTTCACCGCATCCTGACCGGTCATGGAGTCTACCACAAAGAGTGTTTCGTCGGGATTGATGGCTTTCTTCAGTGCCTCAATCTCATTCATCATATCTTCGTCGATGGCCAGTCGGCCGGCGGTGTCAACAATCACCACATCATATCCTTTGGCCTTTGCTTCGGCAATGGCGTGCTGTGCAATGTCAATCACGTTTTTGCTGTCGGGTTCCGACCACACGGGCACTCCCACCTGCTCGCCCACCACATGCAGCTGCTGAATGGCAGCGGGCCTGTAAACGTCGCAAGCCACCAGCAGGGGTTTCTTGTGCTGTTTCTGCTTGAGCATGTTGGCCAGCTTGCCCGAGAATGTGGTCTTACCCGAACCCTGCAGTCCAGACATGAGCACGATGCTGGGCTTTCCCTGCAGTTTCAGTTCCACGGCGCTGCCACCCATCAGCTCGGCCAGTTCGTCGTGAACGATTTTCACCATCAGCTGACTGGGCTTAATGGCTGTGAGCACATTCATGCCCAGTGCCTTTTGCTTCACCGTATCGGTGAACTGCTTGGCCACCTTGTAGTTCACGTCGGCATCGAGCAGAGCCCGGCGCACATCCTTCAGTGTTTCGGCTACGTTGATTTCGGTGATTTTGCCTTCACCTTTCAGTATTTTAAAAGACCTTTCAAGTCTTTCGCTTAAATTTTCAAACATTGCTTTATTTGTTGCGTTTACAAGTAGTTTTTATAAATAAGATGCAAAATTACGCATTTCTAACGGAAAACAACACAATCTTTCCAGCTTTTTTCTTCGTTTAACTGGTATTTGGTCAATTCTTCTTCTAACGTTCCACCCAATTCTCAATTTCAATTCCGGGTATGCGCTCGAAGTGATTGAGGTTCTCAGTAACCATCACATAGCCGTGTTGTACGGCCGATGAACCGATGAGCATGTCGAACTCTTCTATCAGTTGTCCAGTCCGGCGCAAATGCGCTTTCACCTCGGCATAGGTATGCAAGGAGTCATAGATGGGAACAACATTGAATACTTCCTCAACATTCTCGGCATCGTGTTCGTTGCGAGGGTCTTGGCAATAGGCATAGCCGTAGAGCAATTCAGCTATGGTCAGTTCGCTAACATAACAGTTGCGGCGACCAACGCGTCGCACATGGTCGGCTACACCGAACTTGTCTTGCAGCATGAAGATACAGATGTTCGTATCAAGCAAGTACTTTTTACTCATCGTCGTTAAGATAAACAATTTTTCGTTTGTAACTTGCTGGTTCACGACCGATGCGGATGGCCTCCAGCACCTTGTCGCCAATGGGGTCGTCTTTCCATGAGCCAACCATCTTCTCGAACAGTTCGTCTTTTTCCTTCTCGGTCAGTTTTCGCCTGGTTTTAACTATTGGCGCAGCAGTTTCCTCGGCTCTCACTTCTTCATAGAGGTGGTCGGCAAGCCAACGTTTGTTGTTAGTTGACAGTGCCATTGAGTGAAGGAAATTCAGCACCGTATTCATTGAGATTGTCAAGTTCATAGGTATTCTTTTTAATAATACAGGGGCAAAGTTACAAAGAATTTATAATAATCGCGACAATTTGTGCATTCCTTTTATGTATTATTAGTAGAATTTGACCTAAAAAGCCCAATCATATATGCCAAAGACTCAAAAGCTGAGCCTTACCACCAGTGGCAGGTGGTCGCTGAATCCGCCCAAGTAACGTGGCCCCATGTAGGTTCGCCACGGTTTCATGCCGCCATACTTCTCGTCGGGTTCCATTAGAAATGGTGCATCCATTATAAAACAATCGTGAAATGCCTTGTTGGTTTCTTCGCTGAGCAGAATGTGATCGAGGCTCCCCCACTCTCCCCTGTAGCGATAGGTTCCCTTGGCTCCGTGGTTACCGCGGGCTTGCGCCGACACATCGATTAGTCTGGCGGCAATGAGCCGCTGCATGCTTTTCTCGCGGGTGTAGGCATTCATGTCGCCCGCCACAAGAATATGGGCAGATGGTTGCAAACGGCGTATAGAGTCTACCGACTGGCAAATGCGGTTGGAAACACTCATGCGATAGTCATCAGCCTCAGGGTTGCCACCCTGTTTGCTGGGTGCGTGCACCACAAACACATGCAGGGTATCGCCCGTTGCCACCAGTCCCGATGCGTAGAGCACATCGCGCGTAGGCCTGAGGCCCCGGGGCGGCGGCACCCTAAGCGAGTAGCTCTTCAAAAGGCGGAACGAGAAGGGCGACCACAGCAACGCCACGTTCACCCCACGCACGTCGGGCGAACGGGTCATCACATATTCGTAGCGTGCACTGCGCAGCAGCGAGCGCCGTGTGAGGTCGAACAAACAGCTGTCGCTTTCCACCTCACACAAAGCCACCATGTCGGGCAGTTGCCAGCTGCTGTTGGCACCCGCCTGCCAGGTTCCTGCCATGGCAGGGTCGGTCATGCCACAGGCCACAATTTCTTTGCCTATGGCATTCAGCTTGCGCCAATAGCGTGTTCGGCTCCACTTGTGAGAACCTTCGGGCAGAAATTCTTCGTCTTGCGTGAGCGTGTCGTCGATACAGTCGAAGAGGTTTTCGCAGTTGAGTTCAACAAAGGTGAAAAAGCCGGCTAAGATGATGTTAACAAGCATCGATGTCGCGTTTCACATTGTTTCGAATCTTGGTGAGATAGCGTTTCATGCCATCGGAATCTTTCTGGTCGATAATCTCGAGCAGCTCTTTCAGTTCGGTGCGTATCTGCGACACTTGGTCATGGGTGTAGGGATTGAAAAGAATCTCTTGCAGCAGATAGTCGTCTTCGTTGAGCACGCCTTTGGCAATGCGCATGTGCCGCTTGAAAGTGGTTCCGGGTGCATCCTGGTGTTTCATCACGGCGGCGAAAACAAAGGTCGAAACAAAGGGAGTGCTCAATGAGTAAGCAACGGTGCGGTCGTGCTCATCGAACGAATATTCATAGATGTTGAGTCCCAACTGCTGATAGAGGTCTTTGAAGAACAGCCGCCCTATGAAGTCGCCTTCGTTGATGATGATGGCGTTTTCTTCCGAAAGCTGGTTCAGATTGGCAAAGGTGGGTCCAAACATGGGGTGAGTGCTTGCATAGCGCATGCCTGTGCTTTCGTAGAAGTCTTTCAGTCCGGTTTTCACACTCGATATGTCGGTGAGTATGCAGTCGGCAGGCAAGAAGGGTATCATCTGCCTGAAAGCCGGTATGGTGTATTTCACGGTAACGGCATTGATCACCAGTTCGGGCTTGAATGCTGCCACCTCGTCGGGTTGGGTGAACCGCTCACAGTTGTAGGTAAACCGCATGCGGCGGGGGTCTTTTTCATAGACCGCCACCTCATGCTCAAAGCTGAGCAGGTCGATGAAGAACGACCCCATCTTTCCTGCTCCCATCACTAATATCTTCATGTTTATTTGTTGATTATTTCCATTTGCTGTCTAACGCTCTCTTCGTGAATATGCTCGAACACCTGGGCCACAAATTCTGCTCCCATTCCGCAGAGAACTCCCTGTGCGCCACGCTTTTCGAGTATTTCGTTATAGCGGTTTGTCTGCAGCACGGTCATATTGTGTTCTTTTTTATATTGCCCAATCTCGCGGCACACGCGCATGCGTTTGGCCAGCAGGTCCATCAGCTGGTTGTCGAGCTCGTCAATCTGGTGGCGCAACTGGGTGATACCTTCGGTGGTTACGGTTTCGTCGCGAATAACCAGCAGCGAGAGAATGTAGTCGAGCACATCGGGTGTAACCTGCTGTTTGGCATCGCTCCAGGCTTTGTCGGGGTCGCAATGGCTTTCCACAATCAGTCCATCGGCACCAAGGTCCATGGCCTGCTGGCAGAGTGGTGCAATCAGTTCGCGGCGGCCGCCTATGTGACTGGGGTCGCAGATGATGGGTAGCTGGGGATTGCGCCGGCGCAACTCAATGGGAATCTGCCATTGCGGAGCATTGCGATAAATCTTTTTATCATACGACGAGAAGCCACGGTGTATGGCACCCATGCGTTTCACACCTGCCTGGTTGAGTCGTTCCAGCGCTCCAATCCACAGTTCAAGGTCGGGGTTCACGGGGTTTTTCACAAACACGGGCACATCCACTCCGCGCAACGAGTCGGCCAGTGCCTGTACGGCAAAGGGGTTGGCAGTGGTGCGTGCGCCCACCCACAGGATGTCTATGCCATACTTCAGGCAAAGCTCCACATGCTCTGGTGTGGCCACCTCGGTGGCTACCAGCATTCCGGTTTCTTGCTTCACCCGTTGCAGCCAGGGCAGAGCTTTCTCGCCATTACCTTCGAATCCGCCCGGTTTGGTACGGGGTTTCCACACTCCGGCACGGAAGTTGTGGCAGCCTTTGTTCTTCAGTTCGTGGGCTGTTGTGATCACTTGTTCTTCGGTTTCGGCACTGCAGGGACCTGCAATCACGAAGGGCCGCACATTGTCGGCGGGCAGTCTGAGGGGTTCTAATTCAAGTTCCATATCGTTTATCATTTATCATTTATCATTTAGCGTAGCGCCTTTATCATTTATCATTTATCATTTATCATTTAGGCACGCAGTGCCGCCTCAATGCGGTGCAGTGCTTCTTGCATCTTCTCTTCCTTGGCACAAAGCGAAATGCGAATGTATCGTTCGCCGTTGGTTCCGAAGATGAAGCCGGGGGTGATGAACACGCGTGCCTCATGAAGAATGCGCTCGGTGAGCTGTTCAACATGATCGTAGCTATCGGGAATGCGCCCCCAGAGGAACATGCCCACTTGGTTTGGGTCGAAGCTGCAACCAAGCCGGCGCATGATTTGCTCGGCTATCTGCCGGCGGCGGGCATAAAGGGTGAAGTTAAATTCTTCGTGCCATGCGGCGGTGTTGGTGTTCAGGGCTTCGGCAGCAGCAAGCTGAATGCCGCGGAAGGTGCCGCTGTCGATGTTGCTCTTCACCTTCAGAATCCACGAAATGAACTGGGCGTTGCTCACACACATGCCCACACGCCAGCCGGGCATGTTGTGACTCTTCGACATGGAGTTGAACTCCACGCAGCATGCTTTGGCACCGGGCACTTGCATGAGCGAGAGGTGCTGGTGGCTGAGGATGAAGGAATAGGGATTGTCGTTCACCACCATTAAGCCATGGCGTGTGGCAAAGCTAACAAGCCGTTCGTAGGTTTCGCGCCGTGCCTTTCCGCCGGTGGGCATGTTGGGGTAGTTGGTCCACATCAGCTTCACCTGCCGCTCGCTCTCTACAATGCGCTCTAACTGCTCAAAGTCGGGTTGCCAGCCGTTGTCTTCCCGCAGGTCGTAGTTCACCACACGGGTGCCCAACAGTTTCGAGAGCGAGGTGTAGGTGGGATAGCCCGGATTGGGAACGAGCACTGCATCGCCCGGATTGCAGAAGGCCAGCGTAACATGCAGAATGCCCTCTTTGCTGCCAATGAGGGGCAGCACCTCGGTAGCGGGGTCTACCTCCACCCCATACCACCTACTATAGAACCCTGCCATGGCGGTGCGCAGCTCGGGTGTTCCCATGGTGGGTTGATAGCCGTGGGCATCGGACTGAGAGGCCACCTGGCATAGCTTTTCAACGGTTTGCGGCGAGGGGGGCATGTCGGGCGAACCAATGGCGAGCGAAATAATGTCGCGGCCTTCGGCATTGAGTCGGGCCACCTCTTTGAGTTTGCGGCTGAAGTAGTATTCTTGCACCAGCGAAAGCCGGTCGGCGGGTTTAATGTTGCTCATATTCTCCAAGTATTTTAAGTTCTTTGGTAAGCGGCGCAATGGCATCTATCGACTGCCTATAGCGCGTGAGGTTGTTGTAGGTAACATCCACGTAGAACAGATATTCCCATTCGTGACCGATGATGGGCAACGACTGTATCTTCGTGAGGTTGATGTTATAGAACGAGAGTATCGTTAATATTTTCGAGAGCGACCCTTCTTCGTGGGGGAGCGAGAACACCAGACTGGCTTTGTTGGCTTTTTCAATCGAGCGCAGGAAGTCGGCCTTGCGCGTATTGCACACCACCAAGAAGCGGGTGAAGTTGTGCTTGTTGTCTTCAATCTGGTTTTCCAGCACCTTCATGCCATACAGCTCTGCGGCACTGGCATTGCAGATGGCTGCCCACCCACGGCAGCGATGACGACTGATGTATTCGGCTGCTCCGGCGGTGTCTTCGGCTTCCACGGCTTTCAGCTCGGGGTGGTTGGCCAGAAAGCCCCTGCACTGCATCAGCGCTACGGGATGTGAATGCACCTCGGTAACGGTGTCCCACTCGTCTTCGGGCAAACAACAGATGGAATGTTCTATGTGAAGCCGCTGCTCGCCCACAATGGTGGTGCCCGACGAACGCAACAGCTCGTAGTTGTGCAACAACGAACCGGCAATGGTATTCTCAATGGCAAGCATGCCAATGATGGTGGGGTCGCGCTGCATCTGGTCGAAAACCTGTTCGAAGGTTGAACAGCAGATGAGCTGTATCTGCTCGCCCTCGAAATAACGATGGGCTGCAATATCGTGAAACGAACCAAGTTCGCCCTGTATGGCTATTCTCTTCATCTTAATTATTTATCATTTATCATTTAGCGAAGCGCATTTATCATTTATCATTTATCATTTATCATTTAGCGAAGCGCATTTATCATTTATCATTTAAAAGAAACGGCCCCTTCTCTTTCGAGCGGGGGCCGTTTCGTATGCTGTTCTTTCCATCGTATTCTTGCTTATGCTACGCAACTTCCCGCTCCACAGTTTCCTGCAAAGTAAAAGAAATAACCGTAAAAGTAAGCATTGCGGTGAGTCATCGTTCCTCAGTTTTTGGGTTTAACGGATGCAAATGTATCACTTTTCCGCGAATCTCACAAACATTTTGAAACTTTTTTCGCATTTTTTCTTTCCTTTTTTGAAAACCCGAAACATTATTTTGCAGTTTCAAACGAATTAGCTACTTTTGCACGGTTTTACACATTATTTAATAATATACATAAGACAACACCTATGATGAATATATGTATTGTTGCAGGGGCACGCCCCAACTTCATTAAAGTGGCTCCGCTCATTCATGCCATCGAGAACATACAAAACACTGCCGCTGAACAGACTGTGCCAAGCTATCAACTTGTTTACACCGGACGGGCCGACGACCCCACGCTCGAAACTTCGCTCTTCAACGACTTGCAGATTCCTCATCCACATACTTTCCTGAATGCCGACTGCGAGAACCTCAACGAACTAACCGGACAGGTGATGGCGGCTTTCGAACATTATCTGCAAAACCATGCGGTTGACGTGGTGATTGTGGTTGACGACCTGGCATCTACAATGGCTGTTTCTATCGTTACCAAAAAGCAGGGCATCTGCCTGGCTCATATTGCAGCCGGCACACGCTCGTTCGACATCAACATGCCGAAAGAAATCAACCGACTGGTCATAGACGGACTTTCCGACGTGCTCTTCACGGCCGGAATCAGCAACAACTCTATTGCCAACCGCGCAGGAACGGAACTGTCGCGCGTATACATGGTGGGCAATATCCTGATGGACAACCTAAGGCATAACCACGGCCGATGGAAGAAACCCATGCTCACTCTGCCTGCTTCCTTCAACATGCAGCGCTCTGCCGCCAACCTGCCCACTTCCTACCTGGTGTTTACACTCAACCGAAAGGCACTGATTGCCGACAAAGAAAAACTTGCCGGCATGGTGAAAGCTATTGTAACCCATGCCAACGGCACTCCGGTGATTGCACCCTTGCGCGGCCGTGCTGCCGAAGTAATAAGCCAGATTCTGCGGGAACTGCACATTCCTTCTTCGGCGTTCATCCTGCATGATGCCTTGTCTTATCTTGAATTTGGATGGCTCACCATGCATGCACAAGGCATCATCACCGACTCGGGAAACGTGGCCGAGGAAGCTACCTTCAACGGGGTGCCCTGCATCACCCTGAACAGCTATACCGAACACATTGAAACGGTGAAGGTGGGAAGCAACGTGCTGGTGGGAGAAGACCCGCAACAGCTGGCCATGTTCGTGGAGCAAATGACATCGGGGAAATGGAAAAAATGTGCCATTCCCGACCGATGGGATGGGCGAACAGCCGAAAGAATCATACAAATACTCGCTGAAAAAGTCTGATTGGCTTAGCATTTCTTGCAAATGAGGGCGCAAAAGCATACCTTTGCGTTCCGTACATGTGATGTGTAGCACTGCTACATGCGATGTGTAGCACTGCTACATGTTGCATGTAGAAATGCTACACAAAACATGTACCAAACCAAAACCTATAGTTTCACCATTTAAAACACGAAAAAGATGATTGAAAAAAAGCTTTTAAAGCAACATGCAAAGAACTATTTGCCTTGCTACTTCGAGGGATGCAAACAACACGAACATTGCCTGCACTGGCTGGTGGGTCCTCACGTTCCCGACACGGAAAGGGCGAGAAAATGCGTGAACGTGCTGAACAAGGAAATCAGAAAGGGCAACTGCCCCTTCTTCCGACCCGACTCAAAAGTTCCCATGAAAAGGGGATTCTACCATCTCTACGACGACATGCCGAAACGCATGGGCACCGCCATCAGAGAATCGCTTGAACGACACTACGGCCACACCATGTATTACAAATACCGAAACGGACTGCTCCCCATAACACCTGCCATGCAAGAACACATTGCTCAGGTGTGCCGCAAATACGGATGGAACGACACTCCCCTCTACAACTACACTACCGAAGAATATATGTGGTGAAGAATTTATATGGAAGTGTTTTGAACTTTTCTTTGAAAAAGTTTGGCTATTCCAAATAAAAGCAGTACCTTTTGAACCACGAGAACCCGCCAAGCCTCTTCACAATGCTTAAATCGGCGGGTCGTTTTGTTTTTAGGTGGGTTCTATTAATTCGCTTTGGCAGATTTCTGAGTTGTTTTGGCTTTTATTTGGTAAGTTGAAAAAGGAGTGTAGCGGGCTACACGACTGATGAAACTTACAAAATAAAGACAAAAGAGCCA
>CACXFT010000073.1 GCA_902767045.1 uncultured Prevotellaceae bacterium
AACGTTAGTATGTTACTCTGTCTAAAACAACGTTAGTATGTTACTCTGTCTAAAACAACGTTAGTATGTTACTCTGTCTAAAACAACATTACTATGTCTAAATACGATTTCGATCAAGTGGTTGTCCGTCGCGGCACGCATTGCGTGAAATGGGACGAAACGGAGATTGCCGATGTGATTCCGCTCTGGGTGGCCGACATGGACTTCTGTGTGTTGCCCGAGATTACCGAGGCACTGCGCCACCGCGTTGAACATGGGGTGTTTGGCTACGCCCTGGTAACCGACAGTTATTACGAAAGTATCATCAACTGGTTCCGCCGCCGTCACAACTGGAACATCCAGCGCGACTGGATTCTCTATACCACGGGGGTGGTGCCAGCTGTTTCTGCTACCCTCAAGGCACTCACCATGCCGGGCGAACGGGTGCTGGTGATGTCGCCGGTGTATAACTGCTTCTTCTCTTCCATCCGCAACAACGGGTGCGAAGTGGTTGAAAGTGCACTTCGCACAACAATGGTAGACGGACAACCCACTTACCAGGTTGACTGGGCCGACTTTGAAGCAAAGTGCTCTGATGAGAAAACTACCGTGTTCCTGCTCTGCAATCCGCACAACCCTGCCGGACGGGTGTGGACTGCCGATGAGCTTTCCCGCATGAACGACATCTGCCTACGGCACAACGTGTGGGTGGTGAGCGACGAGATTCACTGCGAACTGGTGATGCCGGGCTTCAGCTTTGTGCCCTTTGCATCGGTTTCAGAGACCTGCGCCAACAACTGCGTGGTGTGCGGGTCTCCGTCGAAGTCGTTCAACACCGCCGGACTGCAAATGGCTCATATCATCTGCAGCAACCCGGAGTGGCGCCGGCGCATCGACCGCGCTATCAACATCAACGAGATTTGCGACGTGAATCCCTTTGCGCCCCTTGCCGTGGAAACAGCCTACAACAAAGGAGAGCAGTGGATTAACGAGCTGAACGAATATCTGTGGGGAAACTACAAAGAGTTGTGCAACTTTTTCCAACGCGAACTTCCCAACCTGAAAGTGTATCGCTTGGAGGGCACCTATCTGGCATGGATTGACATCCGCGCCACGAACCTAAGCTCCGATGAGCTCACCCGCCGCCTGTTGCACGAAGGCCACGTTTGGGTGAACAGCGGCACCATATACGGTTCAGCCACCGGCGAAGGTTTCATCCGCATCAACTTAGCCACACAGCGCAACCGCCTCATGGAGGGGTTGCACCGCATGGCAAAGGTTATTCAAAGCTTCACATAACTGAAGATGCGTTGCGTGGCACCGGTCAAGCTGAGCACATAGCGGCCGGCCTCGGTGCCCGCCTCGCTGAGCTGCGAGCTGTCGGCAAAGCACTGCATGGCTTTCTCGAAATCAGAATAATCCTTGATTTCTATGCCACCGCCACACGCCTTCAAATCTTGCGCCTCTTGGAACTTCTGGTTGTTCGGTCCGAAGATAACAGGCACATCCCACACGGCAGCCTCCAACAGGTTGTGGATGCCCACGCCAAAGCCACCACCCACATAGGTTACATCGGCATAGTGATAAACCGACGAGAGCAAGCCAAAGCAGTTGATGATGAGCACGTCGGCCTCGCGGAGCATGGCAGGTGTAACCTTTCCGTTTATCTTCTCGGCTTCGGTGTAGCGCACAATCTTCTTTCCCTGCAACAGCGAAATAATCTGTTGCAGGTGACTCTCGCCAATCACATGGGGAGCAATGATGAGCTTCCACTCGGGATGGGCGTTGAAATACTTGATGAAGATTTCCTCATCGGGTGGCCAGCTGCTGCCAGCCACAAACACCTTCGGCTTCTCGCCCTTGGCAGCCCCGCTTTCAGTAGCCGACTGAGAGAAAGTAGCAATAAAGTTTTCAACCACGGGAAGCCGCTTGGCAGCCTCCTTGATTTGCAGCACACGGTCGAAACGGGTGTCGCCGACCACTTCCACATCAGTGATGCCAATCTTGGCAAGCAACTCCCTACTCTGCTCGTTCTGTACAAAGAAACGGGTGAAACACTTCAGCACATGTGCATACTGCCGACCATACCACTTAAAGAATATCTGGTTGGGCCGGAAGATGCTGCTCACGCTGTAAGTGGGAATACCACGGTGGCGCAGGATATGCAGGTGGTTATACCAAAACTCATACTTGATGAAGAAAGCCATCACCGGGCGCACCGTGCGCAGGAAGGCACGGGCGTTGGTAACGGTATCAACAGGCATATAGCACACAATGTCGGCACCTTTGTAGTCTTTGCGCACCTCGTAGCCCGAAGGCGAGAAGAAGGTGAGCAGAATCTTATACTCGGGATGTCTGCTGCGCAGATACTCCATCAGCGGGCGGCCCTGTTCAAATTCGCCAAGCGAGGCAGCATGGAACCACACATATTTCTCGCCAGGTTCAACCTGCTGCTTCAGGGTGCGGATGGCTGCCCGGCCACCACGCCAGCGCAAACGCACCTTGTGGTCGAAGATGGCGGCGATGGCTATGCCCACCTGCACCAGATACATGATGATGTTGTACATCTTTTCGTTAAGAGTTGAGAGTTGAAGGTTGAGAGTTGAGGGTTAAGCGTTGAGAGTTTCTATGGCTCTGCGCATGCGGCGCAGGGTTTCTTCTTTGCCCAAGAAGGCAGAGATATCGAACATGCCAGGACCTTTGCCCTCACCAACAAGAGCCAGTCGCCAGGCGTTCATCACATTGCCCAGCTTGTAGCCCTTAGCCTCTACCCAGGCATGCACCACCTTCTCTTGGTTTTCGAGCGAGAAGTCGCTCAGTCCCTCCAGCACGGCAGCCAGCTCGCTCATCACACGGGGCGAGTCTTCTTTCCAACGTTTCTTCACGGTCTTCTCATCGTATGTGGTGGGCGGAATGAAGAAGAACGAGCACAGCGGCCACAGTTCCTTCACGAAGTTCACGCGGTCTTTCATCATGCCCACCACTGCGGTGATGCGCTCCATCGACTCGTCGATGCCGTTGTTGGCCACAATGGGAGCAAAGAGGTTGGCAATCTCTTCGTTGCTTTTCTTCAGCATATATTCGTGGTTGAACCAGATGCCCTTCTGATAGTCGAACTTGGCACCCGCCTTTGAGCAGCGGCTGATGTCGAAAGCCTCAACCAGTTCGTCGAGCGAGAAAAGCTCCTGCTCGGTTCCCGGGTTCCATCCCAACAGGGCCAGGAAGTTGAGCACAGCTTCGGGGAAGTAGCCGCTCTCGCGATAGCCCGACGACACCTCGCCCGTTTTGGGGTCGTGCCACTCCAAGGGGAACACGGGGAAACCCAGGCGGTCGCCATCGCGTTTCGAAAGCTTGCCCTTGCCTTCGGGTTTGAGCAGCAGGGGCAGGTGGGCAAAGGTGGGCATGGTGTCGGCCCAGCCGAAAGCTTCGTAGAGCAGCACATGCAGCGGAGCCGATGGCAACCACTCTTCGCCACGAATCACATGGCTTATTTCCATCAGGTGGTCGTCAACGATGTTGGCCAGGTGATAGGTAGGCAACTCGTCGGCACTCTTGTAGAGCACCTTGTCGTCGATGATGTCGCTCTTGATAACCACTTCGCCACGAATCATGTCGCACACATGCACCTCGCGCCCGGGTTCCACCTTGAAGCGCACCACATACTGCTCACCGTCGGCAATGGCTTGCTGCACCTCTTCGGCACTCATCGTGAGCGAGTTGCGCATCTGCATGCGTGTGTGGGCATCGTATTGGAAGTTCTGCACCTCGCTGCGCTTCTGCTCCAGTTCTGCGGGGGTATCGAAAGCAATATAAGCCTTGTCGGCATCGAGCAGCTGCTGCACATATTTCTTATATATATCGCGCCGCTCGCTCTGACGGTAGGGACCGTAGTTACCGCCGAAGCTCACCCCTTCGTCGAACTTGATGCCCAACCACTGAAACGATTCAATGATGTATTCTTCGGCTCCGGGCACAAAACGATTTGAATCTGTGTCTTCTATACGGAACACCAAATCGCCCCCGTGCTTGCGGGCAAACAGATAGTTATACAATGCTGTGCGAACACCACCGATGTGCAAAGCACCGGTGGGACTTGGTGCAAAGCGCACCCTTACTTTTCTTTCTGACATGCTTTTTTCTTGTTATTGAGAACAGCGGCAGGCCCTCAAGCCCCCGCCTTTTGTAAATTTCTGCAAAATTAAGCATTTTTTTTCACTTATAACATATTTTTTTCGTATTTTCGCACTCCGAACAGAAGCACACGCAAAGAATATGAATCAAAACAACATCCACGACAATAACTATTGGCGCAACATGCTCACGCGCTCTGCCCTGGTACTCATCACGGTAGTCATCATCGTGTGGTTCATGCCGCGCACCCAAGGAGAGAAATTCCACTACGAAATAGACAAGCCTTGGAGCTACAAAACCCTCTACTCTGAATACGAATTCCCCATCTACAAAAGCAAAGAAGCACTGGAGCACGAGAAAGACTCTGTGATGAAGTTCTTTCAACCTTATTATAATTATAAGGCAAGCGTTGAGAAACAGCAGCTGAACAAATTCCTTCAAGCCTTTGCCAACGGCATTCCGGGCACACCCGCCAACACCCGCAGCGTGATTGCCGACCGACTGCACCGGCTTTATCAGGCCGGCATCATGAACACACCCGAATACGGCGAGTTTGCCTCAGACTCTACCCGCATGATTCGCCTGGTGAAAGGAAAAGAAGCACAAAGCACACTGGTGAACTGCATCTTCTCTACCCGTTCGGCCTATGAAGCACTGCTCAACGACAAATCTCTCACGGCCTATCGCATAGAGCTGAACCGATGCAACCTTGACGAATACATCGAGCCAAACGTTGTTTACGACAAAAACAAAAGCGAAACGGAAAGCAACGAACTGATCAGTGGCATTGCTGCTGCCGACGGTGTGGTGAAGACTAACGAGAAAATCATAGACCGTGGCGAAAAGGTGAGTGCCTACAAAGCACGGGTGCTCGACTCTTATATACAGGAAACGGAGCGCCGTACGTCGATGTCGAATGCCATCACCACCACCATCTTGGGGCAAACCATCTTTGTGTTCATCCTCATCACCCTGTTCACCTGCTACCTCTCGCTCTTCCGGCGCGACTATTTCGAAAAGCCACGCTCCATTGCCATGCTCTATGCCATGGTAACCCTATTCCCCATTCTGGTGTCGCTGATGATTGGGCACATATTTTTCTCCATCTACGTTCTGCCGTTTGCCATGGTGCCCATCTTCATACGCGTGTTCACCGACTCGCGAACGGCTTTCATCGCCCACACCACCATGGTGCTCACATGTGCCGTGGTGGTGAAAAACCCGTATGAATTCATCATCGTGCAACTGGTGGCAGGCCTGGTGGCCATCTACTCGCTGCGCGAACTCACCAAACGCTCTCAGCTGTTTAAAACGGCCATTCTCGTTGCACTGGCCAGTTCGGCCGTCTACTTGGCGCTTCAACTTATACAGAACAACTCGGTGCTCGACATAGACCGCGACATACACAGCTACTTCGCCTACAACGGAATACTACTGCTTCTTGCCTACCCGCTGATGTATCTCATCGAGAAAACATTCGGATTTATCTCAGACGTTACCCTCTTCGAACTCTCCAACACCAACAAAGGCCTGCTGCGCGACCTGAGCGAAGTGGCACCGGGCACCTTCCAGCATTCCATCACCGTGGGCAATCTGGCAGCCGAAATTGCCAACCGCATAGAGGCGAACAGTCTGCTGGTGCGCACAGGAGCGCTCTATCACGACATTGGAAAGATGACCAACCCTGTTTTCTTCACCGAGAATCAGGCAGGGCACAACCCACACAACAACATGCCTTACCAAGAGAGTGCACGCATCGTTATCAGCCATGTTACCGAAGGAGTGCACATCGCCGAAAAGAACAACCTTCCCAACATCATCAAAGAGTTTATACTCACCCACCACGGAAAGGGGCTCACCCGCTACTTCTACATCAAATACCAGAACGAACACCCCGACGAGATTGTCGACAAGACCCCGTTCAGCTATCCGGGTCCCAACCCCTTCACACGCGAACAGGCCATTCTGATGATGGCCGATGCCGTGGAAGCGGCCTCGCGCTCGCTCAACGAATACACCGAAGAGAGCATCTCGCAACTGGTGAACCGCATCATCGACGGACAGGTGGCCGAGGGCTACTTCAGCACATGTCCCATCACCTTCCACGACATCGACCAGGCCAAGCAGGTGCTCATAGAACGGCTCAAGAGCATCTACCATACGCGAGTCTCCTACCCCACGCTAAAAAAGGAATAATTCGAGGGTGCGGGTTTAACTTCTTTTTGATACAAAAAGAGGGCGGTTTGTGCAAAAAACATGCACAAACTGCACGCTTTGTGCATGAAATGAGCAGTTTTATGTTAATAGTTTTTAAATTATGAAAGGTTTTTTAGTATATTCCAAACTATCAGTATACCTTTGCACCCGATATTAGAAACAAAATAGAAGATTAAACTGTTACAAGATGAAAAGAATCAAACTGGCTGCCTTAGCCATTGCATTCATGGGTAACACCGCCTTTGCCGGCGGCATTCTAACCAACACAAATCAAAGCGTTCACTTTCTTCGTAACCCTGCACGCGATGCCGCCATCGGCCTCGATGGTGTTTACAGCAACCCCGCAGGTGTGGCTTTCATGAGCGACGGACTGCACCTGGGCTTCAACTGGCAATACGCACACCAAACGCGCATTGTAGATTCACAGAACGAACTTTTCAAGTAAGGCTATAAAAACAACGGTAACGATACCAAGCGTTTCAAAGGTGTGGCCAACGCCCCCTTCCTGCCTTCGGTGCAGGCAGCCTATAACAAAGGCAATTGGAGCTACCAGTTCAACTTTGCCGTAACCGGCGGCGGCGGCAAATGCAAGTTCGATGAGGGCGTGGGCAGCTTCGAGAGCGTTATCGGAGCCGTGGCACAGAAGCTCATCGGCACTTCACAAATGCTCAACCAACAGCTTGCTCCCTTAGGTGCCAGCGTGCCCAACGTTACCGGCTACGATGTGGATGCCTTTATGAAAGGCGAACAATACTACTTCGGTTTCCAGCTGGGTGCTGCCCGCAAGCTAACAGAGAACCTTTCGGTATATGGCGGTCTGCGCCTGCTGGTGGGCCTTGGCACCTACGAGGCTCGCATGAACAACATTCGCGTGATGAACGGCGACCAGCGCATGACGCTGCCCGACTATTTCAAAGGCATTAATGATGGGCTTACCAATGCCAAGGCTACCCTCACCGCCAATGGCAAGCTCATTCAGAACGGCATACAGCAATATGTGACCGGCTATATGGCTGCAGGCATGACTCAGGAGCAGGCGATGGCAACTCCCGAGGTGCAAAATCTGGTGCAACAGGGACAGACAGTGGCGGCAGCCGGACAGCGTTTGCAGGCTGTGAGCGAACAACTCACCGAGAGCGCCGAGAAGATGGCCCCCTACTCCAACGGCATCAACCTGAAGAGCGACCAGACGGGCTGGGGCATTGCTCCCGTTATCGGTGTAGACTACAAGTTAGGAAACTTCAACTTTGCTGCCAAATACGAGTTCAAGACCCGCATGCGCATGAAGAACAACTCCGACTTGGAGCAGTCGACCATCGAGGCTACCGACAAATATGTTGATGGCACCGAGGTTCCCGAAGACTCTCCCGCCCTGCTCACCCTGGGTGCCGAGTGGTCGGTAGTGCCCACCGTGAGAGTGAGTGCAGGCTACCACCTCTACTTCGACAAAGATGCTCACTGGTATCAGCACAGCGAGCGCGAACTGAAAGGCAACAGCATGGAGTATCTGGCCGGTGTGGAATGGGACATCACCGACAAGCTGCAGGTGAGCACCGGCGGACAGCTCACCCGCTATCAGCTTTCCGACAGCTACATGAACGACATGAGCTTTGTGGTGAACTCGTGGACTTTCGGACTGGGCTTGGGCTATCAGCTGAACAAGACGGTGAAGCTGAATGCCGCTTACTTCCAAACCAACTACAGCGACTACAACATGGACACGCCTGCCAAAGAAATGACCAGCCTGGGCATTGGCATTCCCGCAGGCCACAGCAAGTTCACCCGCACCAACCGTGTGATTGGCGTGGGCTGCGAACTTACTTTCTAAATAACATTTATTCTACAAAGGGTCTACATCGTAGTAGACCTGAACCGAAGCATAGCGCTTTTCTGCCAATACGGTCTTTTCGGCCTGAAGCAGAAAAGCGCGAACTTTTTTCTGGTCGATGCCATTCTCTAACTTCAGCACAATCTTGCGAATGTGTAGCGTCTTCACACGAGCCACAGCGGGTTTGTCGGGTCCGAGCACACGCTGCGGGAACCAGCTGCGCAAGAGCGAGCCCATGAAGGTGGCAGCCGAATTAACCACATCTTCGTGGCGGTGGCGCAGAAACACATACACCAAGTGGCAGAAAGGCGGATAGTTGAACATGCGCCGTTCTTCGAGCAGGTCGCGGTAGAAAGCGGCATAGTCGTTTTCCACCACCTGCCGAATGATAGGCAGTTCTTTGTTCTTGGTTTGCAGCAGCACCAGTCCGCGCTTTCCCTTGCGCCCTGCCCTACCCGCCACCTGCGACATCATGGTGAACGCCTGTTCGTAGGCACGGAAGTCGGGATAGTTGAGCATCGAGTCGGCATCGAGAATACCCACTACCGAAACGCGGTCGAAGTCGAGTCCCTTCGAAATCATCTGTGTTCCAATGAGCACATTGGTTCGGCCGCGGGCAAAGTCGCCAATGAGCCGTTCGTAGGCATGGCGTGTGCGGGTGGTGTCGAGGTCCATGCGTGCAATGCTGGCTTCGGGGAACACGTCGGTTACCTGCTCTTCCACCTTCTCTGTTCCGTAGCCTCTGCCGTGCAGTTCGGTGCTGCCGCAGCACGGACATTCAGTGGGCACGGTGTAGGTGTAGCCGCAATAGTGACAGGTCAACTGGTTGAGAGTGCGGTGGAGGGTGAGACTCACGTCGCAGTTCTGACAGTGGGGCACCCATCCGCACACCTTGCACTCCACCATGGGAGCAAAGCCGCGCCGGTTTTGAAAGAGAATAGCCTGTTTACCATCGGCAATGGCATCCCTCACGGCCCCTAACAACCGGGGCGAGAACACCCCTTTCATCATCTTTCGCCGTCGCAGGTCTTTCACATCCACCACCTCAATCTCGGGCAGCTCAATGTCTTGGTAGCGCGTTTTCAGCTCCACCAGTCCATATTTGCCCTGTTGGGCATTGTAATACGATTCCATCGACGGTGTTGCCGTGCCCAGCAGCACCTTCACCTCTTTGCCTTGGGTTCCATTCACCTTATTATATAAGCTGGCCAGCACGATGGCCGCACTGCGTGCATGGTAGCGCGGCATGGGGTCTTGTTGTTTGAACGATGTTTCGTGTTCTTCATCCACAATAACGAGTCCGAGCCGATGGAAAGGCAGGAACACGGCCGAACGAGCACCCAGAACCACATCGTAGGGGTTGCCGGAGAGTTGCTTTTGCCAAATTTCCACACGCTCGGCATCGCTATACTTAGAGTGGTAGATGCCCAGCCGGTTGCCAAAGACAGCCCTGAGGCGTTCCATCATCTGCACGGTGAGCGCAATCTCGGGCAACAGGTAGAGCACCTGCCGGCCTTCATCTAATGTTTTCTGTATCAGGTGGATGTATATTTCTGTTTTCCCGCTCGATGTTACCCCATGCAGCAGCACCACGTTCTTGCGCATCATCTGCAGCAGAATCTGGTTGTAGGCATCCTGCTGCGCCATGTTCAGCTTCTTGATGTTTTCGGGATGTGGTTCACCGCCATGGTTCAGTCGGCCCACCTCTTTCTCGTAGGTTCTTAGAATGCCTCGGTCGGTGAGCTGTTTGATGATGGTGGGCGAGCACTTGCTCTCGTTCATCAGCTCTTCGCGCGTAACCTCTTCGCCGCTCTCACTCAGGTAAAGAAAATCTACCAGCACTTTCTGTTGTTTGGCCGCCCGTTTGAGCATGTCGAGTGCCAAGTGCTGTGCCTGTTCCGAGCGGAAGGCCGGTGTGAGTTCGATATAGGTTTCGGTTTTGGGTCGGAATCCCTCTTCTGCTTTCAGTCCTGCGGGCAGTGCCGCCTTGAATATTTCTCCGAGCGGCGACATATAGTAATAGGCCATCCACTGCCACAACCGATACTGAATGGGCAGCAGGATGGGTTCGCTGTCGAGCACCGCGATAATCTCCTTCACATCAAACTCCGGTTGGTTGTTATGTTTGGTAACCACCAACCCGGTGTAGGTTTTCGACTTGCCCAGTGGCACCAGCACGCGCATGCCAAAGTCAACCTTGTCGGCCAGTGCGTCGCTCACCGAATAAGTGAAGAGCCCTTCAAGGGGGAGTGGGAGGATTACTTCTATATACATTTTTATGACAGTGTGACTAATGAGAGCAGGGAAGCACGACCTGTCTACTCTCACCGGTTGCAGCGCTCGAAGAAGCCGATGGCCTGGAGTTCTTGCTTCATAGCCTGTTCCTCTTCGTCGGTCATGTTGCGGAAGGGCACGCGGTTGGGTCCGAGATCCATGCCGATGAGTTTCATGATGCGCTTGCCCCCCACGATGTTTCCGCGGTAGTTGCAGATGACGTTGATCACCGCCTGCGAGAAGTTCTGCTTTTCGCGTGCCGTATCGATGTCGCCCTTCTTCCATGCTTCAATGATGCCCACCAGTTCGCGCCCGTTGTAGTTGGTGGTTCCTCCAATGCCGCCTTGGGCACCCCCTTGCGCTAACGATGGCAGGATGGTTTCGTCTTGACCGTGCAGCATGTCGAACTTCCCGTTCTTGTAGAGTCGGCACTGGTTATACTCATAGAGGCTCTCGAAGGTATATTTGATGCCGGCGAAGTTAGGGATGCGCCCGTCAACCGCCTTGAGCAAGTCGAGCATGGGCAGGAAGGCCCCGTTGAATGCCGGAATATGGTAATAGTAGAAAGGCAGTTCGGGAGCAGCCCCGGCAATGGCCTCGCAGTATTTCACCAGTTCTTCTATGCGCCCAATCTTGGGGAAGGGCGGCGCCATGGCCCCAATGCCCCATGCTCCAATCTGTTGGGCATGGCGAGCCAGTTCGACACTTTCACGCAGACAGCAGCTGCCCACATGCACAATCACTTTGAACCCCTGCGGAGCCACGCTCACCCAGCGTTCGGCCAGTGCCTTGCGTTCGTCGGTGGTGAGCATATAGCCCTCGCCCGACGAGCCGTTGATGAACACCCCTTTGAGTCCGTTACGCTGCAGCATGGCAGCATAGTTGGCGATAGGTTCGAGATTGATGTCGCCATTCTCTTTCATGGGAGTGAACGGCGCATCTATGAGTCCGATAATTTTTTCCATTTTGTTGTTATAAATTGTTTGGGTTATTATTTATTTTCGTTTACACCTTATTATATATATATACATCAGTTAGCCATTTCAGAGAGGAACTTGATGCGCACCAGCCTGAGTTCATCTTCCGAGTATTCGGGTCCAAGTTCGCGCTGTGCCACATCAATGTCGTCGGTTTCGCTCTCCTGGAAATATTCGTAGATATCGTCGATGTGGTCGTCGTCTATCACCTCTTCGATAAAATAGTCGATGTTGAGTTTAGTTCCGCTATAGACAATGGCCTCCACCTCGGTGAGCAGCTCGTCGAAGTCGAGTCCCTGCGCGTTGGCAATATCGTCGAGTGCCACCTGCCGGTCTATGCTCTGAATGATTTTCACTTTGAGCATCGACTTTTTGGCCACTGTGCGCACTCGCAGCTCTTCTGGCCTTTCGATATCGTTTTCTTCGCAGTGTTTTTTAATCAGGTCGCAGAACGGCTGTCCGTAGCGTTTGGCCTTTCCGGCCCCCACCCCCTGAATGTTTTGCAGTTCCTGCAGAGTGATGGGATACATGGTAGCCATTTGTTCGAGCGAGATATCCTGGAAGATGACGTAGGCCGGCAGGTTCAGTTTCTGTGCCGTTCGGCGCCGCAGGTCTTTGAGCATGCTGTGCAGCACGGGGTCGAGAGCTGTTCCTCCCTCAGCGCTTTCTTCTTCGTAGTCTTCGCTGAACACGGTGTCTTCAACGATGAGGAACGAAACTGGCGACTTCACGAACCGCTTGCCTGCCGCCGTAATCTTCAGGATGCCATAGTTCTCCACATCTTTCTTCAGGTATCCGGCAATGATTGCCTGTCTGATCACAGGGTTCCAGAGTTTGGGGTCTATGTCTTCGCCTTCCCCGAAATCTTCGAGCTGGTCGTGTTTGTGCGAAGTGATGTCGTCGGTGGGTCGCCCTTTCACGAAGTCGATGATATAGTTTTGGCGGAAGTTTTCCTTCACCGCCATCACCGCCTTGAGCACCACCAGCAGCGCATCTTTCGCCTCACGTTTTTCTTTGGGGTGGAGGCAGTTGTCGCAGTTGCCGCAGTTATCCTTGGTGTAGGTTTCTCCAAAATAGTGCAGCAGCATGCGTCGGCGGCACACGCTCGATTCGGCATAGGCAGCCGTTTCCTGCAACAGCTGTCGGCCAATGTCTTGTTCGGCCACCGGTTTTCCTTCCATAAACTTCTCCAGTTTCTGCAAGTCCTTATAGGCATAGAAGGCCACGCAGATGCCTTCGCCGCCGTCGCGTCCGGCTCGTCCGGTTTCCTGGTAATACCCTTCCAGACTCTTGGGAATATCGTAGTGAATAACAAAACGCACGTCGGGTTTGTCTATTCCCATGCCGAAGGCGATGGTGGCCACGATGACATCTATTTTCTCCATCAGGAAATCGTCTTGCGTTTGCGAGCGCTTGGCAGAGTCGAGTCCGGCATGATAGGGTGCGGCCTTGATGTCGTTTGTTTGCAGCACGGCCGCCAGCTCTTCCACCTTTTTCCGCGAGAGGCAATAGATAATGCCGCTTTTGCCCGCATGTTGTTTGATGAACATGATGAGCTGGCGGTCTATGTCTTTTGTTTTCGAGCGCACCTCGTAGTAGAGGTTTGGCCGGTTGAACGAGCTTTTAAACTCCGGTGCGTCGAGAATGCCCAAGCTCTTCTTGATGTCGTTTCTCACCTTGTCGGTGGCCGTAGCGGTGAGTGCTATGACGGGAGCGTTGCCAATGCGGTTGATGGTGGGGCGTATGTTGCGGTATTCGGGTCGGAAGTCGTGCCCCCACTCCGAAATGCAGTGTGCCTCGTCAACGGCATAAAACGAGATTTTCACCTCGCGCAACATTTCAACATACTCGTCTTTGTTGAGCGATTCGGGGGCCACATACAGCAGTTTTGTGCGCCCCGAGCGCACATCATCTATCACCTGCTGAATGGCCGCCTTGTTGAGCGACGAATTCAGGTAGTGTGCCACGCCCTCTTCTTCGCTCAGTCCGTTAATCACGTCAACCTGGTTTTTCATCAGTGCAATGAGGGGTGAAATGACGATGGCCGTTCCTTCCATGATGAGCGATGGCAGCTGATAGCACAAGCTTTTGCCTCCGCCGGTAGGCATGAGCACAAACGAATCGTTGCCATCGAGCAGGTTTCGTATGATGGCTTCCTGATCGCCCTTGAACTTGTCAAAGCCGAAGTAGTGTTTCAGTTTTTCTGTCAGGTTAAGATTTTTCGTTGCCATAGGTAGGTTTTGAAAAGGTTATATGTGTGGGGTGAGGGTCAGTGCTCGAGGTGTGCCTTGTCTAACTGACTTTTAGCATATTCGAGTGTGACGGTGAATGTTTTCTTTTTCGACGATGGAACCTCGAACATGGCATCCATCATCACTGCCTCCACGATGGAGCGCAGCCCGCGTGCACCCAGTTTATACTCCACGGCCTTGTCAACCATGTAGTCGAGAGCATCCTGGTCGAAGGTGAGCTTCACCTTGTCAATCTCGAAGAGTTTCTCGTATTGCTTGATGATAGAGTTTTTGGGTTCTACCAGGATGCGTGCGAGTGCTTCGCGGTCGAGCGGGTTGAGATAGGTGAGCACGGGCAGTCGGCCGATGAGTTCGGGTATGAGTCCGAACGACTTCAGGTCTTGGGGCAGGATATACTTCATCAGGTCGCCCTTGTCTACGTTACGCTGGTTTTGCACCGAGTTGTAGCCCACCACATGTGCATTCAGGCGCTGTGCAATTTTGCGTTCGATGCCGTCGAAGGCTCCGCCGCAGATAAAGAGAATGTTGCTGGTGTCCACCTTGGTGTATTCCTGGTCGGGATGTTTGCGCCCGCCCTTTGGCGGCACGTTCACCACGGTTCCCTCGAGCAGTTTCAACAGTCCTTGCTGCACGCCCTCGCCGCTCACGTCGCGTGTGATGCTGGGGTTGTCGCTCTTGCGTGCAATCTTGTCAATCTCGTCGATGAACACAATGCCTCGCTGGGTTCGCTCCACGTCGTAGTCGGCCACTTGCAGCAGGCGCGAGAGAATGCTCTCTACGTCTTCGCCCACATAGCCGGCTTCGGTGAACACGGTGGCGTCAACGATGGTGAAGGGCACGTCTAACATTTTGGCGATGGTTCGGGCCAGCAGTGTTTTGCCGGTTCCGGTGGGTCCCACCATAATGATGTTGCTCTTTTCTATTTCCACCCCGCTGTCGTCTACCTTCTGGTAGAGTCGCTTATAGTGGTTGTATACCGCCACCGAGAGGAATCGCTTGGCATCGTCTTGGCCGATGATGTATTCGTCGAGGCGCTGTTTAATTTCGGTGGGCTTGGGCACCTGTTTCATGCTGCCTTTGGCAGTTTTCTTTCTCGACTGAGCAAGCGGCGTGCTGAACAGGTCGTCGTCGACAAGTCCCGACTGGCGTAAAATTTCAAAGGCCTGCTGTGTGCAATCGTCGCAGATATTTCCGTTAACACCGGTTATGAGCATGCGCACCTGCGTTTCGGGGCGCCCGCAAAGGTTACATTTCTTCTGTATCACTTATTATTTCTTCTTCAAAACGTTATCAATCATTCCATACTCGCGTGCTTCTTCGGCCGTCATCCAATAGTCGCGGTCGCTGTCGGCCCACACCTTGTCGTAGTCGGTGTGAGAGTGTTCGGCAATGATGGTGTAGAGTTCTTTCTTCAGCTTCTGAATCTCGCGGGCCGTAATCTCTATGTCGCTGGCCTGGCCTTGTGCTCCGCCCAGTGGCTGGTGAATCATCACCCGGCTGTGGGGCAGTGCCGAGCGCTTGCCTTCGGTTCCCGACACGAGCAGCACGGCAGCCATAGAAGCGGCCATGCCGGTGCAGATGGTGGAAACGTCGCTCTGGATGAACTGCATGGTATCGTAGATGCCCAGTCCGGCATAAACGCTTCCGCCGGGCGAGTTGATGTAAACGTTGATGTCTTTTCCGGCGTCGGCTGCGTCGAGGTAGAGCAGCTGTGCCTGCAGCACGTTGGCGGTGTAGTCGTTGATTTCTGTACCGAGAAAGATCACGCGGTCCATCATCAAGCGCGAGAACACGTCGAGCTGAGTAACGTTCAGCTGGCGTTCCTCCAGGATATAGGGGTTCATATACTGTGCCTGGTGGCTTACTACATCATCGAAGACCATTCCGTTGATTCCCATGTGCTGGGTTGCGAATTTTCTGAAATCGTTCATATCTGCTAATATATATAATAAGGTGTATGTTATCCTAAAAAGGACAATTCTGAGGGTCTTTCCCTATTCTAATACAAAGTTAGGAAAAAAAATGAAATGCACAAAAACTTCGGCCATATTTTTTTCAATGAGAGGGGAGAGGGGAGCGTTTAGCGTTTGGAGTTTAGAGTTTAACCCAAACCCATATAAAGGATTCTCCCTTACACCAGTAAAATAAAAACGCTACCATTTATAGAGGAAATCGGTCATTAGAATATAACGCGCCAAAAGCACGGGGGGGGGGACGGACGCTGAAAGCCGTCCACTTTCAGTAACCGGGGGTGCGAAGTACCCCCGGACCATAACCCCTAACAAGTGAATGCACTCTGAAAGAGTGCCCGAACACCAGGTTCGTTGACCCTTTTAGGGTCATCACATTGGGATGGATGGTGTTTACCGGGGGTACTTCGCCCCCCCCCGGTTACTGAAAGTGCACGCTTTCAGCGTGTGACCAAGCCCTGGTCAGGTGATGACCAAGCCCTGGTCGACAGATGACCAAGCCCTGGTCAGGTGATGACCACGCGCTGGTCACCAGATGACCAAGCCCTGGTCACCAGATGACCAAGCCCTGGTCACCGAATGGCCAAGTGCTGGTCACCGAATGGCCAAGTGCTGGTCGGGACGCTGAAGGCGTCCACTCTCAGTAACCGAGGGTGCGAAGTACCCCCGGGTCACAACCCCTAACAAGTGAATGCACTCTGAAAGAGTGCCCGAACACCAGGTTCGTTGACCCTTTTAGGGTCATGACATTGGGATGGG
>CACXFT010000074.1 GCA_902767045.1 uncultured Prevotellaceae bacterium
GATTACGCGGATTACGCGGATTTCTATGAGGCAAATGGCTCACACTTTAAACGCTGCCCGAACATCTCACTTTCGAGATATTCGGGCAGCATTCATTATTCTTGGTAAACAAAATTAAACGCTACGCACAAAAAAACAAGAAAAACCAAAATTCTCACAAATAAAAACCTGCTTTGGACTTCATGCAACAACATGAACTCCATGAACCATACAAAAATGGAAATCATATTTCGTGGATTGAGCATTTTTTGCGTTGCAAGCCTTGCGAAAAGTTGCGAGTGTTGCAAAATATATGTACTTTTGCATCACTAAACACTAATCACTCATCACAAAACACTCAACACTAATCACTCAATAAGGATGAACCATCAGCTGGAAGACATAGAAAGACTGGAAATAGCCAACATCAACGTGGAAGACGAGATGCAGGACATCATCAAGGTGGTGGGCGTTGGAGGCGGAGGATGCAATGCCGTGCGCAACATGTATAACGAGGGCATTCAGGGCGTCTCGTTCGCTGTGGCCAATACCGACTCGGCATCGCTCTCACAGTCGCCCGTGCCCGTGAAAATCAAGTTAGGCGAAGGACTGGGAGCAGGAGGCAAACCCGAAATCGGCCGAAAGGAGGCCGAAAGCAGCATAGAGAGCCTGGAATGGCTGTTCAACGACAACACCAAGATGGTGTTCGTCACCGCCACCATGGGCGGCGGAACGGGCACCGGAGCGGCACCTGTGGTGGCACGCGTAGCCAAGGAACGGGGACTGCTCACCATCGGCGTGGTCACCATTCCCTTCTTCTTTGAGCACCGCCGCAAAATCATCAAGGCTCTGAAGGGGGTCGATGAGTTGCGAAAGCATGTTGACGCCATGCTCATTGTGAACAACGAGCGGCTTTGCGACATCTACTCCGACACCAACATCTCGCTCAAGGAGGCACTGGCCGACGCCGACAACGTGCTGAAAAATGCCGTGAAGGGCATCTCGGAACTCATCACCATCAGCTCGGAAGGCAACATCAACCTCGACTTTCGCGACGTGGAATCGACCATGCGCAACGGCGGCGGTGCCATCATGGCTATCGGAAGGGCTTCGGGAAAACACCGAGTGGAGAAAGCCATCAAGGACGCGCTCGACTCTCCCCTGCTCCACGGCAACGACATCAGCCGCGCAAAGCGAATTCTGTTCAACATATACTCGAGCGACGAACGGCCCATCATGGTGCCCGAGATGCAGGAGATTGACGATTTCTTCGACCAGCTCGACCCCAACATCGACGTGATATGGGGAACATCCACCGACGACACCCTCGGCGAAGATGCCAAAGTCATCATCCTGGCCACCGACATGGAGGAGCCCGACCAGCAAGAGTCGCAACGCAAAAGCAACCCGACGGCTGACAAAAACGACGAATACTACGAGGAACTTATCAGAAAACTCTACAAACCCCTGAAGATTGACCCAAAAGAGGAGTTGAAAAGCGAAAACGGAGGGCACACCGACGACAACAACCACGGCAACACGACGGAACCCGAAATACCGTTCGAGGTGGAAACACCCCAAGAGCCCGAACCGGCCACCCAACCTGAAAAGGACGAACCAAGCGGGACACAGCAAACTCGGCCTTCGACACAGGGATGGATAAAATGGCTGACAGACAAGTTGAACGACCTCATCCACGAGCCGGAAGAATAATCATGAGCGAAAACGCCAACGGCAATACCAACACCAACGACAGCACCAGCGGCACCTTGGAACAGGTGGCCAGCCAACTGCAACAGTTGGCAAAAAAGCTTCATCAGGCGCAACGTAACGACCTGATACTGAAAGCCGTGGGCATCCCACTGATAGAAGAACTGCTGCTCGAAGCCACCAAAGCCAAGCTCAGCCGCCTGCTCATCACTCGCGACTACCGATTCGTACTCATTGACTACGGCCAACGCGAAGTGGAACTGCAACCCGTCCACAAGGCGGTGTATTTGCTCTTCCTCGCCCACCCCGAAGGCATCGAGTTTAAGCACCTGCACGACTACCGCGACGAGCTCACCCATCTCTACATGGCCACCGCCAAAACCATGGACAAAGAGAAAATCCTACAGAGCGTAGGCCACCTGACAGATCCCCTGGATAATGCCATCAATGAAAAATGCTCGCGCATCAAGAATGTGTTCCGCTCGATGATGGACGACTACTCCGCCAGCTACTACATCATCAGCAGCCACAACCGCCGCCACTTCAGCCATTCGGAGCGCATCTGGTACGAACGACTCAAAATCATCAACCTGCCCCGCCACCTCGTCATTAACCAGACAGACGCCGTGCTCTGAACAGTACTTACGTGCTTTCTGTGCTCACACATAATCGCTGCATACCCTCATCCCCAATAACGAAACTACACACCACACGAACAAATAGCAAGAGGGCTGGCATTCTCCGAACGAATGCCAGCCCTCTTTATCTTAATAGACAAAGGCCAGAAACCTTTGCAGAAAGATGCTACTCCTTGTCGAGCAGAATGTTCATCATCTCACAGGCAGCCTTGGCCACGCTGGTGCCAGGGCCGAAGATGGCGGCAACACCAGCCTTGTAGAGGAAGTCGTAGTCCTGAGCGGGAATCACACCACCGGC
>CACXFT010000075.1 GCA_902767045.1 uncultured Prevotellaceae bacterium
ACAGAGTAACATACTAACGTTGTTTTAGACAGAGTAACATACTAACGTTGTTTTAGACAGAGTAACATACTAACGTTGTTTTAGACAAAGTAACATATTAACTTTAAAGACATAGTAACATGCTAATCTCTTGGGCGAGTTTCAATGATGCAGTTGGCAGGTTGGCGAACGTTTTCGTCGATGGTAACGCTGCCCACCTCATCGGCCACGATATGTCCGCTTGTTGGGTTTTTGATGTTCTCGATGAGCCCGCGGATGTCGGCCTCTACGGTGGAGTATTCAAACACACGGTCGCAGGCCTTGTCGAAGGTGCAGTTCTCCAGCACCAGGTTGTCTACATAGCACAGCAGCTGTTCGCCAGCCAGGTGACAGTTCACCAAGCGCACGTTCTTTGAGTGCCAGGCAAGGTATTCGCCATCGAGTTCCGAATCGTAGATGGTGATGTTCTCACATTCCCAGAAAGCATCCTTGGTTAGAATCTTTGCGTTGTGAATCTCCACGTCTTTGCAATACTGGAACACATATTTCGAGTCGCTCTCCAGTCCGTCTACATAGATATTCTTCGAGAACATGAAAGGGTAGGTGCCCCCATGCAGTTTCACGTTTTTGATGCGCAACCCGTCAACCTTCCAGAAGGTTTCGTCGGCATCGGTGATTTTCACGTTCTCCAGTTCCACGTTTTTCATTTCCCGGAAGAACTTCGGTCCGTCGATGCGCGAGTTGCGCATCACCAGGTCGTTGGTGTACCAGATAGCCGAGCGCGAGCCTGCAGCGAAGTAGCAGTTATCGATGTGTGCGCCGTCAACATGCCACCATGGGTATTTCCCATAAAACCGGCAGTCTTTTGCCTCAATGTTCTGGCATTGCTTGATGCCCGACTCCCCGTCGGTGATGATGATGTTTTGCAGTTGCAGGTCGTGTTGTGCAAAGAGTGGGCGCTCTCCGCCAAAGGTTTTGTCTTTAATCAGTGTCATGAAATTGTTGTGATGTTTTGTTTTTAGGGAAAGGCGAAACAAAAACTGTGCCAAAAAGAAGGCAGGTGCTTCACGAACGATGTGAAGCACCTGCCTTTTTTAATTCTTTTACATGAACCCAACGCTTAGAGGTTAGGATTAATTTCGTTCCACTTGTCAATTTCGGGAACGATGTTCAGTGTAACCAGCTCGTCGCGCATCTTGCAGAGGTGTTCGTAGCTCTGGTCGAGCTTGGCATTCTCTTCGGCAGTGCCCTGGGGAACTTCGAAGTGAGCACCAGTGGTGTCGAGTGTGGTCTTCATGGCCATCATAATGTGGTCGTACTTGTCGGTTTTCACGTATGTGCCCACGGGGAAGCGGAAGGGTTCTCCGCCCATCACCGAGCGAATCATTTCTACCGACAGGTAGGCCGGGCTTTGGAACGAAGAGCGTCCGCGCAGTTCGATAATCTTGGCACCGCCCTGAGTAACGTCTTTCTTCATCTGCTCCCACTCTTCGGCGGGGAACTCGTCGGTTCCGATGATGTCGGTGAGCTTGCGACCGGCAATTTCCACATGAGAGCCGAACACAGCCATCTGCTCACCGTGGCCGCCATAGGTAGCACAACCGGTAATCTGGTTCTGCATCACGCCGAACTTCTTGGCCAGTGCGCTCTGCAGGCGTGTGGTGTCAAGAGCAGCGAGTGTTGTAACCTGATTGGGTTTCAAGCCCGAGTAGAGGAGTGTAACCAGACCGGTGAGGTCGGCGGGGTTGAAGATGATCACCACATGCTTCACGTTGGGGCAGAACTCTTTGATGTTTTTGCCCAGGCCCTCTGCAATCTCGCAGTTGCCCTTCAGCAGGTCTTCGCGGGTCATGCCGGCCTTGCGGGGAGCGCCGCCGCTTGAAATGATGTACTTAGCATCGGTGAAAGCTTCTTTGGCATCGGTGGTGGCAGTAATCTTAGCACCGTCGAAGCCACTCTGCCGCATTTCCTCTGCTACACCCTCTGGCGAAAATACATCGTAGAGGCAAATGTTACTTGTAAGCCCCATTGTGAGGGCGGTTTGAACCATGTTCGATCCAATCATGCCGGCTGCGCCAACAATGACCAGTTTCTCATCTGTTAAAAATGCCATAGTTTTTGATTGTTATTTTAAGATGTTTATTTCCAAGCGCAAAATTACGAAAAAAACATGTAAACCGCATATTTATTTCTTAATTTAAATGTTAATGTTTCAGAAAATATTTCTCTGTTGCGCCTTTGCTTGCCCGAAATGTGATAACTTTGTGGAACATTAGAAACATTCAAACCAAACAACCGTGAACATGAACAGCGTGATAGCACAAAGGCTCGCAGCCCTGCGCGAGGTGATGCAGCGTGAGCATTTAGCAGCATTTATATTTCCCAGCACCGACCCCCACAACGGCGAGTATGTGCCCGACCGGTGGAAGGGGCGTGAATGGATAAGTGGTTTCAACGGTTCGGCCGGCACCGCCGTGGTAACAATGAACGGTGCTGCCCTGTGGACCGACTCCCGTTATTTTCTCGCTGCCGAGGAACAACTCAGCGGCACCGAGTTTCAGCTGATGCGCCTGAAGATGCCTGGTACGCCCACCATTCCCCAGTGGATTGGTGAACAACTACAGGGGCCCACCCCCAACCCCTCCCTGGGTAGGGGAGTAAACTCTCCACGCTCCACGGAAGTGGGAATAGATGGTATGGTGAGTTCGCTTGCCGCCACCGAAGAGCTGATTGCTGACCTGCGGCGTGAGGGCGGACTAACCCTGCGCACCAACTTCGACCCCCTGCGCGAGATTTGGACCAATCGTCCTGCCGTGCCCACCAACCCCGTGGAACTGCACCCCATGCAATATGCCGGCGAGAGCGTGGAATCGAAGATTGGCCGGTTGCGCCGAGCGTTGCGCGACCGCCATGCCGATGGTATGCTGGTTTCGGCACTCGACGACATTGCCTGGCTGCTGAACCTGCGCGGAACCGATGTGCACTGCAATCCGCTCTTCGTGAGCTATGTGCTTGTGTCCACCACGCGCGTGATATTATATATAAATAAGGTGAAGCTCACACCCCAGGTGGAGGAATACCTTCGTATAAGTGGAATAGAGATTGACGATTACGACCATGTGAAGCGCGGACTGGCCGATTACAACGAATACAACATTCTTCTCGACCCCGAAGAAACCAGCTATGCCCTTGCGCGTGCGGTGAAGGCGAAGGAAGTGGTGCGGCAGGAGTCGCCCATTGCCCGCATGAAGACGGTGAAGAATGCCACCGAGATTGCCGGCTACCATTCGGCCATGCTCAAGGATGGCATAGCCCTTGTGCGTTTCCTGCGCTGGCTGAAGCCTGCTGTGGAACAGGGCGGACAAACCGAGATGTCGATAGACCGGAAGCTCACTGCCCTGCGTGCCGAACAGCCCGGGTTCCGTGGCATTTCGTTCGATACCATCGCGGGCTACGAAGCCCACGGAGCTATCATCCACTATGAGGCCACACCCGAGACCGACATTCCCCTTGAACCCCACGGACTGCTTCTGTTAGACAGCGGGGCGCAGTATCTAGACGGCACCACCGACATCACCCGCACCATTGCCCTGGGGCCCATCACCGAGGAACAGCGCCACATCTACACACTTGTGCTCAGGGGGCATATCCAGTTGGAGATGTGCAAATTCCCCGAGGGCACAGCAGGCACGCAGATGGATATACTCGCCCGGCAGTATATGTGGCGCGAGGGTTACAACTATCTGCACGGAACGGGGCACGGTGTGGGTTCCTACCTCTGTGTGCACGAAGGTCCCCACCAGTTCCGCCTGGAGTGGAAGCCGGCACCATTCGTGGAAGGAATGACGGTTACCAACGAACCCGGCATCTATCTGCCCGGACGCTTTGGGGTGCGCGTAGAGAACACCATGCTCATCACCCCTTACATGGAGGGAGAGTTTGGCAAGTTCCTGCAGTTCCACTCGCTCACCCTCTGTCCGATTGACACCACCCCCATCGACCTTTCCATGATGCTCGGCGAAGAAATCGACTGGCTCAACAGCTATCACCAGCGTGTATATGACGAGCTGGCCCCCCACCTCGATGCCGCCGACCGTGAATGGCTCCGGCAAGCCACGCAGCCCATTGGTGTAAAGCATACGTGACAGAAACTATTTCCTAACTTTGCAGAATCAAATAACCATATCACATTATAACAAATGAAAGTATTGAACCGTTTAAGCATTTTCCATTTTGTGCTGGCCGCATTGCTTGTGTGCGGTTCGGCCACGTTCACTTCTTGTTCCGACAGCAACAGTGACACCGAGCAGCAGGCTCCGGTAAAAAAAGACTATTTCACACAGTGGAATCCATGCGAGGCCCTCAACGCCCTGCAAGCATACGTTGATGACGTTACCAACCCCGCTTCGCCCAACTTCATCAAAGAAGAAGACCGCATTGCCACGTTCGACATGGACGGCACCTTCGTGGGCGAACTCTATCCCACCTATTTCGAATATAACCTGCTGGAATACCGTGTGCTCGACGACCCCGACTATAAGGATATAGCCCCCACCGACGTGAGGGAAACGGCCATGGACATTCGCAACTTCGTGAGAAACGGACAGGCCCTGCCCGCACATTTCGATATGAAGCACGCCCGGGCTGCCGCCAAAGCCTATGCCGGCATGACCGTGGCCCAGTTCGATGCCTATGTAAAGCGCTATGCCGCCACCCAAGCCTGCGGCTTCACCGGCATGACATACGGTGAGAGCTTCTATAAACCCATGCTGCAGGTGTTCGACTATCTGCGCGACAACGGCTTCACCTGTTATGTGGTGTCGGGTTCCGACCGCTTCATCTGTCGTGCGCTGGTAGAATCCATAGGCATTCCCGCCAACCGCGTTATTGGCATGGACGTGAAGCTGCGCTCCACCAACCAGGGGACCGATGAAGGGGTGAACTACACCATGGAGAAGGACGAAGACCTGGTGCGCACCGACGAGCTCATCATCAAAAACCTGAAAACCAACAAGGTGCTGCAAATAACCCAAGAGATTGGCAAGGTGCCCGTGCTCTCGTTTGGCAACAGCAGCGGCGACTGTGCCATGCACAACTTCTGCCTGAGCAACCCGTTGCGCTCAGAGGCCTTCATGCTCATTGCCGACGATGACGAGCGCGACCATGCCAACCGCGAGAAAGCACTCAACCTGGCAACCCAGTGGGCCAACAACGGCTACCACGTTATCTCCATGCGCGACAACTTCAAAACCATCTATGGCGAGGGCGTGCAGAAAACAGCGTTTGCGTTTTAAAGCATCAAAGAAGAGTTTAAACAAACAAGAACATGGATAGAACTCAGGTAATAGACAACATTCGGCAGGTGGCTGCGCGAGTTCTCCCAAAGGGTTCCACGCTCTACCTCTATGGTTCGCGTGCCCGAGGCGACGCTCATGGCGATAGCGACTGGGATCTCTTGCTGCTGCTAAACAATCAGAACGATAGCGACGAAACTTTTCGCCGCTATGCTTATCCAATCATTGAACGTGGCTACGACCTATGGCAGTCGTTTAGCGTACACACCTACTCTAAGAAAGAATGGTACAACGGTCCGCATGCCATGTTCTATTATAATGTTGAACGCGATAAACAACTAATCTATGACTCTTAAAAAAGAAGAACGCGATATTATGGTTGGTCTTGAACTGGAGAAGGCCTACAATACCTTTTCAGAATACGATGGACTAACCGAGAAGGGCTACTGGAACACACTGGCCAACCGGCTCTATTACGCCCTGTTTCATGCGGTAAGCTCGATGCTCATAAGCGATGGTCACGAGGTCGGCTCGCATAGGGGAGCTGCCATACGTTTCCATCAATACTATGTGCGCACGGGCATCTTTACTGATGAGGAAGGGTCGTTCTATTCTCAGATGCAAACCTTGCGTGAGAAATCCGACTACAACTGTTTCTTCAAGGTGGCTGAAGCCGATATATGCGCCCGCATCGAACCAACGCGTGCCTTTATCGAGAAGATAAAGAAATATATCACCCACAAGCAGACACAGTAATATGAACAACACCCTCATCGACAACTCCACAGAGCAGCTTTCCATGCTTCACACGCTCAGGGAGTGCCTTGCTTTACCAAACGTGAGCACGGTGATGATTGCAACCGGCTACTGGGATATTCCCGGGCTTGCCTTGCTCACCGACTCCATCAGGGCATTCCTTCAGCGTGAGGGCACAAGGCTGCTCTTGCTCATTGGAAAAGACCCCTATGTGTATGCCTCGCAGGTGAAGAACCCCAAGTATAAAGACAAGAACTATCCGGCCGACTTCATTCGCACCGACCTGTTTGAGCTGCAACCGCGAGAAGAGTTTGAACAGGCCGTGCGCCTGCTCTTAGACTTCTGCACCGAAGGGGAGGATTCAAAGATTCAGATTCGCCTGTTCCGCAAAAACGAAACCGACGACACACAGTTCCTCCACTCCAAGTGTTACATCTTCGACGGATTCGCTGCCGGCGTGGGCTACGGGCTGATTGGCAGTTCCAACTTCACCGAGAAAGGCTTGCAGGGCAATGCCGAACTCAACTACCTTGAAACCGACGCAACCCGGGTGCTCTCCACCACCCCCATCCCCAACCACAAAACCCATGTGCTGTGGTTCAGCGAAAAGTGGAACCTCTCTGAACCTTGGAACAAAGAGTTTCTCGAGCAGGTGCTCAAACCGGCGCCCATCACCCAAAAGGTGGAAAAAGAGGGTGGGGGAGCAGAGGAACCCTTCACCCCATACGAGCTTTACATCAAACTGCTGCAACTGAAGTTTGGCGACATTGTAGACCAGTCGCTCGGCGAGCAGATTCAGTCTTATCTGCCCGCCAACATCCATAAGCTTGACTATCAGATAGAGGCCGTGAAGCGTTGCATCGGCATCATGCACGAACACGGTGGCTTTATGCTGGCCGACGTGGTGGGACTTGGCAAAACCATCATCGGCGCACTCATCATCAAGCGCTTCCTCTCTGTGCCCGAAGACGACGGGCGCGAGCGCAAGGTGCTCGTTGTCACACCGCCGGCCATTCAGTCGGGATGGAAAAAGACCATTGCCTTGTTCGATAAGGATGCCGATGTGAAGATGGCCCCCGGCATAGACTTCATAACAACCGGGCGCATCGGAAATGTTGCCGACGACGAAGGCTGGGACGACAACGACGACGACAGCGGCGACACCGGCGACTTCGCCGAAACGCTGCAAGAGAAAAACTATGGTCTGGTGGTGATAGACGAAAGTCACAAGTTTCGAAACAGCGCCACGCTCATGTATCAACAGCTCGACAATCTCATTCAGCGTATTGGTTCCAACACCGGGGTCTATCCCTACGTGGGCCTGCTTTCTGCCACGCCACAGAACAACCGGCCCAACGACCTGAAGAACCAAATCTATCTGTTTGAGCGCAACCACACCTGCAGCACGCTGAAGAAAGCCGAAAGCGGAAACATTGAAAAGTTCTTTGCCGACGTGAACCGCGAATACGAACAGCTCATCGACCGAAACAACGAGATTCCCGACCGGGAGCGGCGCCAACGGCTTGATGCTGTTTCTGCCCGGTTGCGTGACTGCGTGCTGAGCGATATTCTTGAACGCCGCACCCGAACGGATGTGAAGAAATATTACAAGAAAGACATGGAGTCGCAGGGCTTGGTGTTCCCCCAGATTGTGGGGCCCAACAACCTGGAATACCTCATGGACGACGAACTGGCACAGCTCTTCTCCGACACCATGACCATCATTGCCCCCACCGAAGCCGAAAAGCTGCAAACCGACGAGTGGCTACGCTATTTCCGCTATCGCGCCATCGAGTATTTCGCCAACCCCGCCAACGAACAGAAACACACCGGACGGGGAAACCGCGGGGTGAACGATGTGGCCACACAGCTGGCCACCATCATGCAGATGCTGCTGGTGAAAAGGCTCGAAAGCTCGTTCACCGCTTTCACCCGCTCGCTGCTGAACCTGCGCCGCTACACCGAGAACATGATTCGCATGTGGGAAAACGACACCATCTTCATTTGTCCGCAAATAAACGTGAACACCGAACTCGACACCGAGACCAAAACCCTGAAGCGAGGCCGGCGCGTCACCTTCAACGACTGTGTGCAAGACATACGCTCCAAAATCAAGAAGCTCACCGAACAGGGGCGCAACGAAAAAGGGCAGAATGCCGAATACAGGCGCCACGACTTCAAAGAAGAATACTACACTCAGCTGAAAGAAGACTACCGGCTCATTTCCAACCTCTACGACCGCTGGGCACGCAACCCCCAGGATCCCAAGTTCGATGCTTTCAAAGAAAACCTTCGTCCCGAGCTTTTCAACCCACAGAAAAACACCTCGGGCAAGCTGGTCATCTTCTCTGAAGCCATCGACACCGTTGAGGCCCTTGCCCGGGCTGTGAAGGCCAAGGGCTATAAACCTCTGGTGGTGACGGCTGCCAACCGCAACGAACTGGAACCCGTGATAGAAGAAAACTTCGATGCTAACTACCAGGGCGAATGGAAAAACGATTACAACGTAATCATCACCACCGAGGTGCTGGCCGAGGGCGTGAACCTTCACCGGGCCAACGTTATTCTCAACTACGATACCCCCTGGAACTCCACCCGCCTGATGCAGCGCATAGGGCGTGTGAACCGCGTGGGCAGCAAAGAACCCTTTGTTTATGTATATAACTTCATGCCCAGTGCCCAGGGCGACGCACAAATTCAGCTGGTGCGCAAGGCCCACACCAAGCTGCAATCGTTTCATGTGCTCTTTGGCGAAGACAGTAAAATCTTCTCGGAAGAAGAGAGCGTGGTGCACTACGATATTGCCAAGGCCGTTGATGGCGAAGAGTCGCCCTTGCAGAAATATGTGCACGAACTGAAGCAATATAAACAAGCCCACCCCGCTCGCTACCGCCAGATTGAACAGGCCAATAACAACTGGCAAATGGCGCAGGCTGCCAGCGGCACGGCCTATTTCATTGTGAAAGCTCCGCATTCGGCACGCCTTGCCATCAAAATCGGTGCAGAGGGCAACGCACAGATTATATCGCTGCTCGAACTGCTCGAAGACATGCGCACCCCCGAAAACGCCAAAGCCCTGCCACTGCCACCCAACTGGCCGCAGCTGCAAGACCAAGCCATCAAAACCTACAACCAATACTTCGTGCGCATGAGCAAGTCGAGGGCTGGTGACAAACGGGCGCAGGCGCTTGAAACCATTGTCAGGCTCTACAACAGCAGTAACCTCTCGCCCCACTCGAAAAACCTGCTCAGAAGTGCACGCCGGCTGGCCGACAAGGGCAGCTTCGACATCATTCAAAAGATGCTGGCCATTGGGCACCAGCTGGAAGAAACCAACTCAACCCTTTTTGCCATGGGGCAGCAAGATGTTGACGAGATTTTGGAACGTGAGATTGGCAAGCTGGTGGCCAACGTAGTAAGCAAACAGGGTCGGGCTGCCATTGTGTTAGCAACCATTAAGTAAACCAATAGAACCAGATATGAACTTAGAATCGTTGAAAGAATTTCTGGGTAGCCGCTACCAAGGCAGCAGCTCGTTTCTCAAACAGGTGATATTCCCCATCTTTGGCGAAGAAGACTTCGACGACGGCTTTGAAACCGAACTCTTAGACACCCTGCCCGAACGCCGCCGCCTGGCCCAGGCTACCGGCATCCGCAGCGTGAAGCAGGTGGGAAAGGTGTATGTGGGCGTGGAACCGCTGCAAATCTTCGACGTTACGGTGAGCGACCGCGTGATGATGGAACGCAACCGGGTGAACATTCAACGGCTCATCCGGTCGGTGATGGACCAGTTCTCGTGTGCCTTCATGCTCTTCCACTACAACGACGACACCCGCTGGGACTGGCGCTTCACCTATTGCCGAAAGAGCGGCAGCAACGAAGAAACCACCGACAGCAAGCGCTACACCTTCCTGCTCGGACCGGGGCAGTCGTGCCGCACGGCGGCCGACAACTTCATGGCACTCTACGAAAAGCGCGAGACGCTTGAGATAACCGACATAGAGGATGCCTTCAACGTTGAAGCGCTCTCGAAAGAGTTCTTCGGCAAATACAAGGCACAATACGAAGCCTTCGTGAACTATATGGCCAACCCCGCCAACGGCATGCGACAACACTTCACCGACACCAACTTCAACCACACTGGCATGACCGCCGACGAGATTCGCGACCGCGAGGAAAAACCCATGCGCGACTATGTGAAGAAGCTGCTCGGCCGAATCGTGTTCCTCCACTTCCTGCAAAAGAAAGGGTGGCTGGGCGTGCCCGCTGGCAAGGAGTGGGGACAGGGCGACCGCAACTTCATGCTCAATCTGTTCCGACAGGCAACAACGGAACAACAGGAAAACTTCCTCGACCAGGTGCTGGAAAAGCTCTTTGCCGAAGGCTTAGACCGCGACCGCTCACAACAGGCCGACCTCTTCGACACGCAGGTGGAGGGCTTCCGACAGTGCAGAATACCATACCTCAACGGCGGACTCTTCGAACGTGACCAGCTCGACAAGAACCCCAGCCACTTTCCCGCCTCTTATTTCGATGCGCTGCTCACCATGCTCTCGCAATATAACTTCACCATCGACGAAAACGACCCCAACGATGCCGAAGTGGGAGTAGACCCGGAAATGCTGGGCCGCATCTTCGAAAACCTGCTCGAAGACAACAAAGACAAAGGGGCCTTCTACACACCCAAAGAGGTGGTGCAGTATATGTGCCGCGAAAGTCTCATCGCCTATCTGCAAACCAACCGGAGCAACGCAGACCAAGAGTGCATCCGACAGTTCGTGACCACCCACGATGCCGAACTGCTGGGCTCGCTGAAAGAAGAGATTCTTCAATGCCTCAGAGAGGTGAAAATCTGCGACCCCGCCATCGGCTCGGGTGCCTTCCCCATGGGACTGCTGCGCGAACTCTTCTTCTGCCGCTCGGCCATTGAACCCAACATGGTGGAGAATGCGGCCAAGATAAAACTACAGATTATACAGAACAATATCTATGGGGTGGATATCGAACAGGGGGCTGTGGAAATTGCGCGCCTGCGCTTCTGGCTCTCCATCATTGTTGACGAACCCTCGCCGGCTGCCCTGCCCAACCTCGACTATAAGATCATGCGCGGCAACTCGCTGCTCACAACCTTCTGCGAACGCTATATCAACCTCGACACCAAGGCGCAGCACCATCACAAGGTTTCTGAAATGAACAAAGAGAAACGAAACCTCTATGCCTTGAAACAGCAACACTACTCGGCAACAGGCGAAGAGAAGCTGCGGCTGAATGTGGAAATCAAAAAGTCTATTCTCCGCCTCATAGCTCATCAGCTGGGCTTTGAATCGAGAAGCTGGCTGCAAAACAATGTGCAGGAGCTGGATGCCTTCACCACCGAACAGGTGCCCTTCAGCAAGGTGCGACAGCAGCTGCCGCCCGAACAGCAGCAAACCATACAGCAGTGTGAAGAGCTTTACAACCGACTGTGCAACACCCATATCGCGCTGAGCGAACGCTCGCAAACCGACATACGCTTCTTCAGCTGGCGCATGATGTTCACCGAGGTGTTCGATGCAACCCTCTCGCAAAGCGGCAAAGAGGGCTTCGACATTGTCATCGGCAACCCGCCCTATATTCAGCTGCAAGGCAACGGCGGACTGCTGGCACGCACCTACGAACGCTGCGGCTACCAGACCTTTGCACGCACGGCCGACATCTATTGCCTGTTCTACGAGCGCGGCTGGCAGCTGCTCCGTCAGGGCGGACACCTCTGCTACATCACCTCCAACAAATGGATGAGGGCGGGCTATGGCGAGAAAACACGCGCGTTCTTTGCCAACAACACCAACCCCATGCTGCTCATCGACTTCGCCGGCGTGAAAATCTTCGAGAGTGCCACGGTGGATACCAACATCCTGCTCTTTGCTAAATCCGCCAACCAACACCAGACGCGATGCACCGTCACTAACAAACAAAGCAAAGAGAGCATCAAGAACTTGAGCGACTTCGTACAGCAACAGAGCAGCATCTGCAGCTTCGCCACGTCCGACAGCTGGGTAATCCTTTCGCCCATCGAACAAAGCATCAAACGAAAGATTGAAGCCGTGGGTACACCCCTGAAAGACTGGGACATCCAGATTAATTATGGAATCAAGACCGGCTACAACGAAGCCTTCATCATCTCCACCGAGAAGCGCAACGAGATTCTCTCCAACTGCCAGTCGGAAGATGAACGCCAAAGAACGGAAGAACTTATTCGGCCCATTTTGCGCGGCAGGGATATTAAGAGGTATGGGTATGACTGGGCAAACTTGTGGTTGATTTATATTCCCTGGCATTTCCCTTATCAGTTTGATGAGAGTATTCAAGGAGCATCAGCAAAAGCGGAGAGTGCATTTATGAAGCAATACCCAGCCGTGTATTCCCACATGCTACAGTATAAGGAGCCGCTGTCGAAGAGGAACAAGGCCGAAACCGGAATCCGTTACGAATGGTATGCCATGCAAAGATGGGGTGCCAAGTATTGGGAGGATTTTAATAAGCCGAAGATTGTGTGGGCAAGTGTTGGTGCAACAGAGTATTCTTTTGTACCTGAAAAGTTCATGCTTCTTGACACAAACTATTTCTTTGCGTCAGAAGATACAGCTTACCTTCTTGCAATGCTCAATTCAAAACTTATTACATGGTGGATTAATCAAGAAGATACCCAATTGGGAAGCGGCGGAGCCTATCGTCATTATAAATACAATTTTGAAAGATTGCATATCCCTGATGTTGATACGATGTATGATGATGCCATCAATAATATTCTCACAGGCAATAATGTAGAATCAAATAAAACGTTAATTGATAATTCTGTGTATGATACCTATCATCTTACACCTGAGGAGAAAGCTTTCATTGAATCACAGCATGGTTTAAATTCATAGAAAGCCCCGCCGAGCTCGGAATATAGCTGTGAGCGTGTCCCAAGCGTGTAGTCCCCTCCTTTCCGGTTCCCCTCCCAAGCGAGAGGAACCGACAAGGAGGGGACCACGCGCTGGAGGCTTGCGCTTGAGAATTATTCTCCCCCCCATTTATCATTTATCCCAAACCCATATAAAGGATTCTCCCTTACACCAGTAAAATAAAAACGCTACCATTTATAGAGGAAATCGGTCGTTAGAGAGTAGCGACAGCCCCGTCGGGGCTTTTAGCGCGTGTTATATTCTAATGACCAATTTGGGTTAAAACTCTCCACTCTCCATTCTAAATCTAAACCTCTCAGCCCCCAACTCACCACATTTTAGGTTCATACATGTCGCATGTAGCAATGCTACACGGTGCATGTAGCAATGCTACATACGGCATGTAGCAATGCTACACACAACATGTACGAAACCAAAACGTTAAGGTTTGGGGTGAAAGGGCAGTCAAATGGCTGGTTCACTCCTGCTTTTCTGCTTTCTGCTTTTCTGCTTTTCTGCTTTCTTTTTTTCTGCTTTCATCTTTCTGCTTTCGCTCACCGCAGCTTCTTGGGCAGGAACAGAAACACGGCGTGCATCAATAGCGTGGTGGCGAGCCCATAGTGGTGGCGCATCACGTTGAAGCGTTCCGCGAGCGATGCCCGGTGGTTCTTGATGCTCATGCCGCCCGCCAAGTAGTTCACCACCACATGGTGCACGCGGCACAGCGGCCGGTTGAGCCGTTCGCTTTCGCGCATCACCCGAATGCACCAGTCTACATCGGCACTGTAGCGGTAGTGAAGGTTGTAGGGCACTGTTCGGGCTATCGCTGTTTGTGCATAGAACGCCTGGTGGCACACCAGCATGCCCTTGCTGAAGGAGCGCCATGTGAGGTTGTCGGGCGGTGCAAGTCGTCGGTGTTCGATGAACCGTTGCTCGTTGTCAACAATGTCGGTATCGCCATAGAGCACCCCCGGCTCCCTTCCCCCGGCCCGCCACTCTTCGTAGGCATCGGCCACCTGTTGCAGCGTGTGGGGTGTGGGCAGCATGTCGCCCGCATTCAGAAACACCAGATATTCTCCTGTAGCCTTCAGGAGACCCTTGTTCATGGCATCGTAGAGTCCGTTGTCTTTTTCCGAGAATATTTTCACCGTGTGGCGGCTGTGCGCCGTTGCTTGCTGTTGGCGGTAGGCTTCGGCCATGGCGAGTGTGCCGTCGGCAGAGCAGCCATCGATGATGAGGTGCTCCACGTTGGGGTAGGTTTGGCGGGCAACACTGTCGAGTGTGCGCTGCAACACGGGTTGGGCATTATATGTGCAGGTGATGATGGTGATGGTCATGGCTGTTTTGTTTGTGTTTGTTTGTTTTCGAGCAAACGCTTATATAAAGAGGTGTAGCTCGCTGCCACCTGTTTCATAGCCCAGCAGCGGTTCACTTTCTCCACGGCGTTGGCCGCGAGTGTTTCGTAGTGCACGGGGTCCAGCACATGCAGAATGCCCTGCAGCAGGTCGGCGGCATCGGCCGGCTGTGCCACATAGCCATTCTCAAGGTTGCCCTCGCCGTCGATCATTTCCGGTATGCCCCCCGTGCGGAACCCCACGCAGGGCGTGCCGCAGGCCATGGCCTCCATGATGGTGTTGGGCAGGTTGTCGGCCAGTGAGGGCAGCACATACACATCGGCAGCGCGATAGATGTCGATGATGCGTTCTTCGTCGGCCACATATCCCAGCGCATACACCGGTATGGCTAACTGGTGCGCCACCTCGTCGGCATGTCCGCCGAGCACCATCACCCCGCAGTCGGGCACAAGGCTGTTCTCCTTTTCGCGCTCGGCCGCCAACAGGCGCATGGCCTCCACAAAAAAGCGCATGCCCTTGCGCTCGTCGGTGACGCGTTGCGAAACGAACAAGAGCAGTCGTTGCTGGGCGGGCAGACCGAGCCGCCTCCGTGCATCCAGCTTGTCGCCGGGGCAGAAGCGCGTGGTGTTGATGCAGTTGGGAATGGCCACCACCTCTTGGCCGTGTGCCAGTGTACTCTGCCTTCCCACCGCGGCCAGCCATTCGCTGCAAGCCACAAAGGAGATGCGGTGGTTGGCAAGCAACCGTTTCTTGCGCTCCATCACCCGGTGCGACAAGTCGGAGCTGCTGCCGCCGCCGGGCAGCAGGTTGCAGTTTCCGCACGCGTGTTTGAACCCGTTGCAGTGCTCGGCATAGTGGCACAGCGAGGAGAGCGGCCACAGGTCGTGCATGGTCCACACCACCGGTTTGCCGCTCTGCAGTATCTTTTCAATGCCCCTGAGCGAGAGCATGCCCTGGTTGATCCATTCCAGGTGCACCACATCGGCCTGTTGAAACTCCGGCAGTCGGGTGATGTCGGTGCCGGCGTTGGCCATGTCAATTTCAAAGAGGTGTTGTCTTTTGAAGTGGAGGTGGCAGAAGATGCACCATCGCTCCCACAGAAAATTCAGCCGGTGCCTCCACCTGTTTGGCAGCGCCTTCACAGCCGGATGAGAGCCGGTGCGGTTGGCCACCAGCATGGTGGGATGGAGACCCTTGGCAGTGAGCGCCTCCATCAACCTGAACGAGGCCACGGCCGCGCCGCCCGTCAGGTCGCTCGTGTTCACTATCAGTATTTTCATTGTTCGTTGTCTTTGACGAAACAAAGGTAATAGAAAACAACCGAAAAACCATCAAAAAGCAGAAGAAAATGTTTAAAAGTGTAAACATACACTTGATTTATGTCAATAAGTTTAAAATGATTGCAAAAAATACACTCAAAAGCTTGTGAGATTCATGGGAAGGTTGTACCTTTGCATCGTCAAAAGGTTAATAGATTGTTTAGGTTAGTAGTAATAGATTTAGGTTTTTAGTTATTAGGTTTAAGGTAATTAAACGATTGTTTAACGGATGACAATGGCGACCGTGAGGTTACCATTCGTTAAGAAAAGGATTTTTAGTTAAACATAGGCTCGTGCGTCACTGCTTGTTGAAAGTGGTGGCGCACTTTTTTTTTAGTCTAAAGTCTATAAAAACACCACCCGTTAATAGAAAAAGTTATAAATATTTGGCAGTTTCGTAAAAATGCAGTAATTTTGCACCCGCAAATAGTGGGCACATGCCCAATGATAAGTTTAACAACCAAAAATTAAAAACAAAAACAATGATTATTGTACCCGTAAAAGATGGTGAGAACATCGAGAGAGCTCTCAAGAAGTTTAAGAGAAAGTTTGAAAAAACTGGTGTTGTGAAAGAGCTTCGCGCTCGTCAGCAGTACAACAAACCCTCTGTTCTGAAGCGTCTCAAGATGGAACACGCCATCTACGTGCAGAAGCTGCGCGCAAGCGAGGAATAAAAAAATCCTCCATTTTATTTGGTGGTTTCAAGAAATTTCCGTATTTTCGTTGCCGAAAACTCAAATGGGAGGTGCAACGTTGAAGATGATAGAAGAATTTTTGGACTACTTGCGCTTAGAGCTGAACCGCTCGGAGCTAACAGTAAAAAGCTATGGCGACGACCTGAAAGCGTTCTATTGCTTTTTCAAAAATTTGGATGAGCAGCTCTCTTGGGAAACAGTCGACGCAGATGTGGTGCGCCTGTGGATGGAGAGCATGATGGATAAAGGAAACATTGCCACTTCAATCAACCGACGACTGAGTGCTTTGCGTTCCCTTTATCGTTTTGCCCTATCCCGTCATCTGGTCAAGAAAAATCCCGCACATGGCGTGTCGGGACCCAAGAACCGCAAGCCGCTGCCGCAGTTCCTTCGCGAGAAGGAAATGGACGAACTGCTCGATGAGAAGTTCGATGCCTGGGCGGGAGATTATATAAAGGTACGTGCGCGTACCATTATATTAACGTTCTACAGCACCGGCATACGCCTTTCAGAACTGGTATCGCTCAACGACGCGATGATCGACTTCGACAGCAACCAGCTCAAGGTTACCGGCAAGCGCGACAAGCAGCGCATCATACCATTCGGCAAGGAACTCAGAGAAGAGCTGCTGCGCTACATGCAACTGCGCAACCGCTGTGTGGAGAAACACTCCGAGGCACTCTTCCTCACCAGCAATGGCGAGCGCATGAACCAAAACAAAGTGCGCTACGAGGTGAAGAAATACCTTTCGATGGTGTGCACACTGAAGAAACGCACGCCACATGTGCTCAGGCATACCTTTGCCACAGCCATGCTCAACCATGCAGCCGGGCTGGAAGCATTGAGAAAGCTGCTCGGGCACGAAAGTTTGGCCACAACAGAAATCTACACCCACACAACCTTTGAGCAACTCAAACAAGCTTATGCAAATGCCCACCCAAGGGCGTGAGAGAAATAACCTAACCGTTTAACAAACTTAAAACTGAAGGTAAATATGGAAATCAAGATTCAATCGATCCACTTCGATGCCACAGAGAAGTTACAGGCGTTTATTGAAAAGAAAACCGCCAAGTTGGAAAAATCTTACGAAGAAATACAGAAAGTAGAGGTGCAACTGAAAGTAGTGAAGCCTTCCACCGCTTTAAATAAAGAAACGAGCCTTACCGTAAGTGTGCCCGGAACCACACTCTTCGTGGAAAAGACATGCGACACTTTTGAGGAAGGAATCGACCAGTGTGTGGACTCAATGAAGGTTCAGCTCACGAAATTTAAGGAAAAACAAAGAAAAATTTAAAAAAAAGTCGGAAAAGTTTTGGTAGTTCAAAAATAATCCGTATCTTTGCAGCCGTTTTACAACACGTCCTAAAATGCAAGGCCTAACGGCTGCAAGGATTTGCCTCTTTAGCTCAGTTGGCCAGAGCACGTGATTTGTAATCTCGGGGTCGTTGGTTCGAATCCGA
>CACXFT010000076.1 GCA_902767045.1 uncultured Prevotellaceae bacterium
CGCTTAGTGCTTCGTTCTCATTTTCAAAAATAAGCCCTCGCTGTTTCAGTATGTTTATCTGTTCAGCGAGGGTGATGGGCTGCTTTGTATATTCCATATTAAAAAGAAACGTCCCACCCTGGTCCGCTGGTCTTGCGACGAGAAGCGTGGTGGGATTTGTTGGTCCAAAAGTACTGCTTTTTTCTGAGATGGCCAAACAATTTGAAGGAAAATGCTCATTTGAGGCAAATATTTACGTCTTTTTTGTAGCTTTTGCTTAAACTAGTTTTAGAGTTGCACCCTTTACGGAGTGTTTTTGATTTGTTATATATTCTTTATGGGTTGCATCAATTCTTTAATTCTTAAATTTGTGATAAATAAATTGTTATAAGCTATTGAGGGGGTGGGGGACTCACTAACTGTATCTTTTGGGATAGCGGAGGATGATGGAGAGCAGTGCGGCCAGGCCTATGGCCACGGGGTAGAAGAGCCATGGGATGATTTCGACGGGGTTGAGGGCGGCGAGGCCTGCTGCCATGAGCACCTGTGCACCGTAGGGGATGAGCCCCTGCACGGCGCATGAGAAGGTGTCGAGGATGGAGGCGCACTTGCGGTTGTCGAGTGCGTAGCGTTCGCCCAGCTGTTTGGCAATGGGGCCGACGGTGATGATGGCCACGGTGTTGTTGGCTGTGCACAGGTCGACGAGTGCCACCAGACAGCCGATGGAGAGATAGGCAGCGCGTTTGCCTTTGATGCGCGCCGTTTGCAGTTGGATGAGGTAGTCGAGACCTTTGTTTTCGCGCACCACTTCGAGCAATCCGCCTGCGAGCATGGTGATGATGATGAGCTCGCCCATGTTCACGATGCCATCGCCCATGGCATTGAACCATCCATAGAGGTTGTAGCTGCCGTTTGTCATGCCGATGATGCCAGTCATGGTGATGCCGAGTGTGAGCACGGCCATTACGTTCATGCCGAAGATGGCGCATAGGAGTACTATCAGATAAGGTAGCACGCGCGGGATGTCTGTTTGTGGAATGGCGGTGGGAGCCTCGATATGCTGGCCCAGATAGACATAGACGAGGAGGATGAGCACTGCTGCGGGGAGCACGATGAATGAGTTGACGCGAAACTTATCGGCCATGCGGCATCCCTGTGTGGTGGTGGCAATGACGGTGGTATCGGAAATGAACGACAGGTTGTCGCCAAAGAACGACCCCCCCACCACCACGGCCACCATGAGCGGCACTGAGGTTCCGGTGGAATGGGCCAGTCCGGCGGCAATGGGTGTGAGTGCCACAATGGTTCCCACGCTGGTGCCTATGGAGAGTGAGATGAAGCAGGCAGCGATGAACAAGCCGGGCAGCAGCATGCTGCCGGGGAGGAAGGAGAGGGTGAGTGAAACAGTGGCGTCGATGCTGCCCATCACCTTGGCAGAGTTGGCAAAGGCCCCCGCGAGTACGAAGATCCATAGCATGAGCATCATGTTATGTGTTCCTGCGCCCCGGCTGAACGACTCGATGCGATGTTTGAGTGTGAACCCGCGGGTTACGGCAATGGCATAGATGCTGGAAATCATGAAGGCAACGGTGATGGGCACCTTGTAGAAGTCGCCGGCTACGATGCTGGTGACAAGGTAGAGCACCACGAACACGATGAGCGGCGAGAGGGCGAAGAGTCCTTTGCGATGGCTTATTTTATTCATCCCCCGTTTGTTTATAAGGTGACTCCATTTTTGAAGATGGCGATTTCGGCATATCCGTTTTGTTCGTTTTGCACCAGCCGGCCGCTTGCCACGTCTACAACGAAGTTGATGAAGCGCCGGAGCAGGCTGTTCATGGCTGTTCCCTCTGTGAGTTCGCCGGCATTGAAGTCAATCCAATGTGGTTTGCTGTTGAAGAGGCGGCTGTTGGTGGCAATCTTCATGGTGGGCACGAAGGTGCCGAAGGGTGTTCCGCGTCCGGTGGTGAAGAGCACCATCTGGCAGCCGGCTGCTGCCAGTGCGGTGGCTGCCACCAGGTCGTTGCCGGGAGCAGAGAGCAGGTTCAGGCCTCTGGCCTGCAGGCGGTCGGCATATTCGAGCACGCCGCTCACCGGCGCGCGCCCGCATTTCTGTGTGCAGCCCAGGGCTTTGTCTTCGAGTGTGGAAATGCCGCCGGCTTTGTTGCCGGGCGATGGATTTTCGCCAACGGGTTCGCCGTGGGCGAGGAAGTATTCTTTGAAGTTGTTGATGAGGTTGACGGTTTGGTTGAAGAGCTGCGGGGTGAGGCATCGGTTCATGAGGATGGTTTCGGCGCCGAACATCTCCGGCACTTCGGTGAGTATGGTGGTGCCGCCCTGTGCTACCAGCCAGTCGCTGAACGCTCCCACCAGTGGGTTGGCGGTGATGCCGCTGAAGCCGTCGCTTCCGCCGCACTTCAACCCGATGCGTAGTTCTGAGAGGGGCACATCGGTGCGCCGGTCTTGGATGGCCTGTTCATACAGTTCGCGCAGCAGTTTCAGGCCCTCTTGTATTTCGTCGCCTTCGACCCGCTGTGTAACAAGCAGCTTGATGCGGTTGCGGTTATAGTTGCCCAGCATGTTCATGAACGCTTCGGGCTGGTTGTTTTCGCACCCCAGCGAGAGCACGAGCACTCCGCCCGCATTGGGATGGATCACCAGGTTGCGCAGCACCTTTCGTGTGTTTTCGTGGTCGCCGGAGAGCTGTGAGCAGCCATAGTTGTGATGCCAGGCACGGATTTGAAGTTGCGGTGAGCCGGCGGGGGTGTGTTGTTGCAGTTCCTGCTGGAACAGGGCAACCAGTTTTTCGGCGATGCCGTTGACGCATCCCACGGTGGGCACAATCCAGAGTTCGTTGCGTGTTCCCACCTCGCCGTTTGCTCTTCGGTAGCCTTTGAAGGTGCGGTGTTCGTTGGGGATGTTGAGCGTTTCTATGGTGGGGTTGTATTGATAGTGGAGTGTGCCGCTGAGGTTGGTTTTCAGGTTGTGTTCGTTCACCCACGCGCCAGCTTTCAGGTTTTGAGAAGCATGGCCGATGGGGTAGCCATATTTGATAATGTCTGTTCCGGCGGGTGCATCGTGTAGCAGTACCTTATGGCCGGCGGGAACGTCTTGCAGCAGAGTGATGATGTTTTCTTCGTTTTGGATGGTTTCGCCTTTCTTCATGTCGCGCAGGCACACCACCACAGAGTCGGCGGGGTTTATTTTGATGTAGTTCATAGTTGTGTTCGTCTGTAAAAATCCATATTTTCTTTCATGAGCAGTTCAATGGGCATATAGTTGATGGGTTGCACTTTCTTTTTGAGCACGATGGCCTGGAAGAGTGTGTCGATGCAGGAATAGCCCTGTTGGTAGGCATGTTGTGCGATAAGGAACGAGATGCTTCCCTGTCGCAGGCACTCGGCATTTTTGTGCACCATGTCGTAGCCCATGATTTGCACATTCCTCCGGTTGGTTTTGAGCAGGAAGTCGCCCACGATGTGAGCTTTTGAATTGAGTGTGATGCAGTGGTGCACACTGGGGTGGTTTTCGAAGAAGGTGGTGAGCAGTTGTGCAAATTGTTTCTTTGTTCCGTTGAGTGGCAGTTCGAGTTCGATGATTTTCACTTTTGGGAAGTGGTCGTACATATAGTGTTTGAATCCCACTTCGCGGTTGGCCTGCTGTTTGCTGGTTACCTTTCCCAGGTTGGTTTGTTTCATGAGCATGATTTCCTTTTCGTTGTAGGCGATCATCATGAGCATTTTGGCAGCGAAATAGCCGCTCGAAAAGGAATCCTGCCCGAAGAAGGTGAGGGGTTTGAGGTCGGGCATATACGAGTCGAGCAGGATGAAGGGGATGTTTCTGTTGTGCAGTTCGCTGGTGAAGTAGCGTGTTATTTCCAGTTCAATGGGCACAATCACCACCCCGTCGGGGTTCATGCCCAGGATGTGTTCGTATTGCTGGATGAAGGTGTCGTCGTTGAAGCGTTCGTAATACATGATTTCCACATCAATGTGAAAGTCTCTTCTGGCTTCCATGGCTTTCCTGGCCCCTTCTTCAATTTCTTCCCAATAGGCCTCTGACTCGTGTTTGGGCAGAAGCATATAGAAGGTGTAGGAGCGGTTATAGGCCAGTGCCGAGGCATACATGTTGGGCTTGTAGTCCATTTCCTTGAGAGCTTTCTCCACTTGCTCGCGTGCCTTTTTCGACACGTTGGGTCTTTCGTGCAGCACGCGGTCTACGGTGCCCACGCTCACGCCGGCTCGTTCGGCAATGTCTTTGATTCTGATTCTTGAGTTCATGTGAAATGGATGTTAAGTTCTTTTGCTTGCAAAATTACAATTATTTATTGAATTGTGTGCACACACACACTTGTTTTTGTGAATATTCGGTGAAGATTTGTTTTATTCGGAAAATGTTTGTACATTTGCAATCGATTTGAAAAGAATAAACAATATCTAACAACAATAAGAACTTAATACTAAAAGAACATGGCTAAGATTGTAACGTTAGGCGAGATTATGCTCCGCCTTTCTCCCGAAGGCAACGACCGTTTCATTCAGAGTGACTCATTCCGCATCATTCCCGGCGGTGGTGAGGCGAATGTGGCTGTGAGTGTGGCCAACTATGGCCACGAGGCTTATTTTGTTTCGAAGCTTCCCAAGCACGAGATTGGTCAGATTGCAGTGAACGCCTTGCGGCGCTATGGTGTTGACACGCGTTTTGTGGTTCGCGGGGGCGACCGCGTTGGTCTGTATTATGCCGAAACGGGTGCCTCTATGCGCCCCTCGAAGGTTATTTACGACCGGGCGCACAGTTCTATTGCCGAGGCCGATGCCGAAGACTTCGACTTTGATGCCATCATGGAGGGTGCGCAGTGGTTCCACTGGAGCGGTATCACTCCCGCCATTTCAGACAAGGCTGCCGAGCTGACGCGCCTTGCCTGTGAGGCTGCCAAGCGCCATGGGGTTACGGTGAGTGTTGACCTGAACTTCCGCAAGAAGCTGTGGACATCGGAGAAGGCCATTTCGGTGATGCGCCCGCTGATGAAGTATGTGGATGTGTGCATTGGCAACGAAGAGGATGCAGAACTCTGCTTAGGTTTCAAACCCGATGCCGATGTGGAAGGCGGCGTTACCGATGCTTCGGGCTACGAGAACATCTTCCGTCAGATGAAAGAGCAGTTTGGATTCAAGTATGTGGTGAGCACGCTGCGCGAATCGTTTTCGGCCACCCACAACGGCTGGAAGGCGCTCATCTATGATGGCGAAGAGTTCTACCAGTCGAAGCGCTACGACATCATGCCTATCATAGACCGTGTGGGCGGCGGCGACTCTTTCTCAGGCGGACTGATTCACGGTTTGCTCACCAAGGCCACACAGGGTGAAGCCCTGGAGTTTGCCGTGGCTGCATCGGCCCTGAAGCACACCGTGAACGGCGACTTCAACCTGGTGAGCGCCGAAGAAGTGGAGGCGCTGGCTGGCGGCAATGCCAACGGAAGGGTTCAGCGGTAAAAGATTTAAACTTTCATATAATTTTCAGATATGGCTAAATTTGATAAGCTGGCGGTGATGCAGAAGATTGGCGACACCGGAATGGTGCCCGTGTTTTATCACCGCGACCTTGAAACCTGCAAACATGTGGTGAAGGCATGTTATGAAGGCGGTGTGCGTGCCTTCGAGTTTACGAACCGCGGCGATTTTGCCCACGAGATTTTTGGCGAATTGGTGAAGTGGGCCGATGGGGAATGTCCCGAACTGGCACTGGGCATAGGCTCGGTTGTTGATGCGCCCACGGCAGCCCTTTATTTGCAGCTGGGTGCCAATTTTGTGGTGGGTCCGCTCTTCAACCCCGAGATTGCCCCTGTGTGTAACCGCCGGTTGGTTCCCTATTGCCCGGGTTGCATGACGGTGAGCGAGATTGGCAGGGCACAAGAGTTGGGTTGCGACCTGACGAAGGTGTTCCCCGGCGACGTGGTGGGCCCCAACATGGTGAAGGGACTGAAAGCTCCCATGCCCTGGTCGAAAATCATGGTTACCGGTGGTGTGGCACCCGAGGAAGAAAACCTGAAAGCCTGGTTCAAGGCCGGTGTCTATTGTGTGGGAATGGGTTCGAAGCTGTTCCCCAAAGACAAGGTGGCAGCCGGCGACTGGCAGTATGTGACCGATAAGTGCCGCGAGGCTCTTGGCTATGTTGCCAAGGCTAAGGCATAATTTTTTTCATACCTGGTGCCTGGCATGGCTTGTGGCTGTGCCGGGCATTGCTTTTTTTTCAGCTTGTGCGACGGAAGAGGAACAATATGCCGCCGACAGGCTGAACGAGATTTCATACGCTTATCACTACCGCTCGTTAGACTCCACTGAGGTGTATGCGCAGCAGGCAATGAAGGCTTGCAGACATTATTCGGGTGGCAGGGCCGAGGCACTGAACAACCTGGCTTTCGTGGCCATTGCCAAAATGAACTATGATGAAGCCTATGCCTTGCTCGACAGCATGCAAACCGATAACCAGGTGGAACTGCTCATTGCCGACGTGCAGCGCATGAGGCTGTGCCAGCGGCAGTCGAGAAACAAAAACTTTTATGATTACCGGGGCAAGGCACTAACCCGACTGAAACGCATTGAAGAAGAGCGGAACAGACTTTCGGCCCACCAGCAGCGAAGGCTGGTTTATGGAAAATCGGAACTGGCAATAGTTGCTTCTACCTATTTCTATTATGTGGGGCAGCATGAGCTTTCGGTAGAGTCGCTGCAACACATAGACCCCAACGGCGAGGTGGAACAAGACACCGCTCAGCTGCTGAACTATTATTACAATGTGGGGTCGGGGGGGATTATAGCGCATTCATCGGCCGATGAAACAGCCCGCATAGAGTTCGACTATCTGTTGCGCTGCTACCTGATGGCACAACAGCATGATTATGCATTCTTCGAGGCCCAGGCGTTGCAGGCGTTGAGTGAACATCTGAACACCCCAGAGCAGCGCGATGAGCTGCTTGCGGCCAACATGCCGGCCATGAAATTCATCAACACCGACGGCATGCCCGACGAGTTGCTCGCAGGCAACCTGGCTCAGCGGGCACTGGATATTTTTGCCGACTATGGTGATGTGTATCAGACAGCGGGGGCTTACAGAACCCTTGCAGAGTGTTATTGGGAAATTGGCGACTATGCCTCGGCTGAGATTTGTTTGTTCAATGCGCTGAACAGAGACACGGTTATCAACCGCGCACCAGACCTGATAGCCTCTATTCGCGAACAGCTGTGCCTGGTTTATTCGGCCGTTGACGATAAACAGCGCAGCGATTTCAACAGGAACATCTATCTCGACCTGCAGGAACAAACCCGACAAGACCGGCAGCTTGAAGCGCGTGCGGCGCAGTTAGATGCTTCTTCGAAACAGCTGAACCTGATGATTGCAGCCGTGGTACTGGCAATTGTGGCGGTGGTTTCGTCGCTCTTTATCTTCGATTTTCTTCGCAGGCGCAGCAACCGCAGGTTTTCACTTTCATCGTTGATGGAACCTTTGCAGGAATGGAAACAGCAGGAGGAAGAGAAACGACAGAAAATACTCGAACAGCACGAAGAGCTGAAAAACCAAATTGCACTGGCACAGCTGCACCTGGCCGAAAACCGCAAGCGCAACATTGAACAGCGCGCCAAGTTGTCGCTCGTTAACAGCATCACACCCCTCATCGAACGCATGCTCAACGAAGTGAGACATCTGTTGTTCCATACCGAACCGCAGCCGCTGAGCGAAGAACGCCTTGCCTATATTCACGAGCTCACTGATGAGATTAACGAATGCAACGATGTGCTCACCAACTGGATTCAAATGCGGCAGGGAGAGATTAGTTTGCGCATTGAGAGTTTCCGTTTGCAAGAGCTCTTCGACACCCTGCAGCGCGGACGCATGACTTTCCAGCTGAAAGATGTGGAACTGTGTGTGAAACCCACCGAGGCTGTTGTGAAGGCCGATAAAACGCTAACGCTGTTTATGCTGAACACGCTCACCGACAATGCCCGGAAGTTTACCCCCGCGGGAGGAAAGGTGGTGGTTTCGGCATCGGTGTGTGAGCGATATGTTGAGATTAGTGTGAGCGACACCGGCATTGGAATGACAGAAGATGCGTTGGCCCATCTTTTCGACCACAAGCCCATACGCGATTCTCAAACGTTGCGCCCTGCCGAAATAGGTATTGCAAACCAGACAATCCCCTCACATGGTTTCGGGTTGATGAATTGCAAGGGCATCATAGAAAAATATCGCAAAATCAGTCAGATCTTCAAAGTGTGCGAAATAGGTGCCTCCAGCAGGCAGGGTGGGGGAACGCGCCTCTTCTTCCGGCTGCCTTGCGGTGTGGTGCGCCGTTTTCAGGCTCTGCTTCTCATGCTGTGTCTGGCAGGCATGCCCGCCACCCTGATGGCAGCGCAGCCGGCCACCCTGAAGGCAGCGCAACCCCTCACCACGGAGCAAAGGCTGGTGAAGGCACAGGCGTGGGCCGACAGTGCCTATTTTGCCAACATCAACGGGAGCTATGCAAAAACGCTTGCCTTTGCCGACAGCTGTTTCGCCCTGTTGGGTAACAATTTCCTCGGTGATGCCAACGTCACGGCTTCTGATTCGATACGTTATTACCACATTGTGCTGGATGTGCGTAACGAAAGTGCAGTGGCTGCGCTGGCCCTGCACGAATGGGGGCTCTACAGATACAACAATAAACTTTATACACAGCTGTTTCGACAACTTTCGGCCGATAACACCCTTGAAAGCTATTGCCGCATTATGCAACGCTCTGAAACCAACAAGTCGGTGGCAGTGGCCATGCTGGTGATTCTGCTCATCATGCTCTTTCCGGCCTACTATCTGCTCTACTATCGGCATAGGCTCTATTACAGATATAGCGTGGAGCGGGTGAGAGGCATCAACAGGGTGCTGCTTTCCAGTGAGCCCGTTCAGGAAAAGCTTCAACATATTAAAACTTTGTGGAACTTTCCACACAAACAGGTCAACGCGGCCAAGGCACAACAGCTTGACAGGGTGGTGAAAGAAATTTGCCAGGCGCTCACCAACAGCCTGGCTGCACACAGCAGCGACAGAAACAACATGGAGATTGCGGCCGACGAGCTGCGACGCGTTCAATATGAAAACGACCGGCTATACATCTGCAACAACGTGCTCGACAACTGTCTTTCTACGCTCAAGCACGAAACCATGTATTATCCCTCGCGCATTCAGCAGCTCATTGTGAAGCCCCTTTCCGGTTCGAATAACACCGACAGGGAAGAAATGCTGAGAACGCTGTTCGAGGTGATTGCCTACTATCACGAACTATACTCGTTGCTCAGTGCTCAGGCCTACCGGCAAGTGGAGAAGCCTTTGCACATTGGTGCAGCCGACCTGCACTACCTTCTCGACCTGTTGCAGAAACTGAACGGAAATGTAACACCGCAGTTGGAGGTGAAACCGCTCGACTCGAAATATGTGGTGCTGTGCCTGACGATGAACAAACTCATGCTCAACGAACAGCAATGCAAACAGCTCTTCACCCCTGCAACCACAAACGTTAGCTATCTGATATGCCGACAGATTATACGCGAGTTGGGCGAACAGAACAGCGCACGCGCCTGTGGCATCAGCGCTCATCTTGGAACTGCCGCCGTTCCGGTCATTGAAATAACAATAACACAAAGTATATATGCAACCATTCAAAATCATCATTGTTGAAGATGTTCCCCTTGAACTGAAAGGAACTGAGGGCATCATACGGAACGAAATTCCAGAGGCCCGGATCATAGGAACTGCCGACAGCGAGCCTGCCTATTGGCAGCTCATCAAGAAAGAGTGCCCACAACTGGTGCTGCTCGATTTGGGACTTGGAGGCTCCACCACCGTGGGGGTGGAAATCTGCCGCCACACCAAGGAAAGCTATCCACAGGTGAAAGTGCTCATCTTCACAGGCGAGGTGCTCAACGAAAAACTGTGGGTTGACGTGCTCGATGCCGGTTGCGACGGCATCATTCTGAAGAGTGGCGAACTGCTCACCCGCGCTGATGTGGCCAGTGTGATGGCAGGCAAACGCATGGTTTTCAATCAGCCCATTCTTGAAAAAATAGTGCAGCGGTTCAAACGAAGTGTGTCGAGCCAGCTGATGCGGCAAGAAGCCGTTATCGATTACGAGATTGATGAATACGACGAACGCTTCCTGCGACACCTGGCACTTGGCTTCACCAAGGAACAAATAACCGCCCTGCGCGGCATGCCCTTTGGAGTGAAAAGTTTAGAGAAACGGCAAAACGAACTGATACAGAAATTGTTTCCCAATGGCAACGGGCGCATGGGCGTGAATGCAACACGACTTGTGGTGCGCGCCTTCGAACTGGGCATTCTGGATGTTGACAACTTGCATGCCGATGAAGAATAACCAACGACTGGGGCGCTCTCTGCAATGGCTCACCCGTTTGTCTGTTGTGCTGATGGCGGCAGAGGTGATCACTGTCTTCCTCTCGTGGATTGTGACAGCTGCCATGCCATGGCTGCCGGTGAGGTCGGTGCTCAGCAGTGAGGGCATCAGGTGGTTCTTCGGTCGATTTGTTGATAACATGCTTTCGCCCGTTTTCCTGTGGCTGATTCTGGGGGCTATGGCCTATGCTGTGTGGCGCGACAGCCAGTTCTCTTTCAGATGCACCAACTATCGACAACGCTTTGCCCTTCAGCTCGCAGTGGCTGAAGCCCTTGGGGTGGTGGTGGTGATGATGATGCTCACGCTGATGCCGCAGGCCATATTGCTCAGTCCGTCGGGTAGCTTGTTTCCAAGCAGTGCCTCAGACAGTTTCGTGCCACTATGCTGTGCCACAGCCTTTCTCATGGCATCAACCTACGGCATGGCATCGGGCCGGTTCGCAGGGCTCACAGACGTGATGCTCAGCTTGACCAAGGGAACCCAGCTGCTGCTGCCCCTGCTCTTCGTTTATATGCTGTGCTGCCAGCTGGCGGCATCAATACATTTCATCTTCTTTCCATAAATGAGGCGGGGTTCGTTTGTTCATATCGAAAATAATGTGTACTTTTGCAGCTGTATGAAAAAACAACTGGTTCAAATGGTATGGAATGTGGCTACCATCGCGGTGGCTGCACTTTCTGTGATGGCGTGCGGACAGTCTGACGGTGAACGGCAGCGACTTTCAAAGGAAGAACATCTCAGGCACCTGCGCGAAGATTCACTTGCCCTGAAGGTGGCCGTGCTGCCCACCACCGACTGCTTGCCCCTTTTTGTGGCTAAGGAGTGCCGGCTCTTTGATACCCTGGGGGTTGACGTGAGACTGAGGCTCGAACGCTCACAGATGGATTGCGATGCCCTTTTCATGAAAGGAGCGGTGGAGGGCATCGTTACAGACCTTGTGCGCTGCGAGTGGATGAAAACACAGGGCATGCCGTTGCGCTACGTTTCATCTACCAACCTGAGCTGGCAGCTGATAGCAAACCCCTCGGCGCGCGTGAAACAACTCAAACAGCTGGGTGACAAGATGGTGGCAGTTACCCGCCATTCGGCCACCGACTTGCTCACATGGCATGTGCTTGAAGGAGTGAAGACAACAGCGCCGGTGTTTCGCATTCAAATCAACGATCTGGAGCTGCGCTTGCAAATGCTGCAAAACGGTGAACTGGATGCCTTTTGGCTGCCGGAACCCTTTGCAACCAAGGCAAGGATGGAAAAATGCCCTGTTATCGTGGACAGTGAAGAACGGAAAATGAGGTTGGGGGTGATTGCCTTCAACGAGAAAAGCCTGGCCGACAAACGCAGGCAACAACAGCTCCACTTGTTTCTCAAAGCCTATAATGCGGCCTGCGATTCTCTCAACGAGCGGGGGGTGGAAGCCTATGAACCGATCCTCGAAAAATATTGTAAGGCTGATGCTCAAGTGACAGCTGCGCTGCCTAAACAGAAATTCCAGCATGCCACACCACCGCTTGCCAACGATGTGGAAGTGGCAAAAGACTTTGTGGAACGCTTCCCCGGTGGATATACCATCAACAACTAATTTGATATGACCACACTTTCCGATATTCGAAATATTGTTTGCCAAGAGCAAAACCTGTCAAAAGGACTGAAAGCGTTGAAAGAGCTGACAGCAGAGAAACATCTCGACCGCTTTCAAATGCGCATAGAGGCTATTCAGGAAGACTATCAGCGCATGTGCCAGTTTATGCTCACAGGCATGCCCGACGACCACCGGTTCCAACTCTACACACAGCTGCTGCAACAGCTCTACGACCTGCTGGGCGACGTAGACCTGCACCTGCGCATCACTAACAAGGGCAGTGCGTTTGCGCAGGCTTTCAGCCATGCCGCGCATCTGAACACCAGCAACGAACTGGTGAGGCAGAATATGGAATCGTATGTGCAAGATGTGGCCATGGCTTCACTCGAAACATCACCCGAAGAACGGTCTGAACAACTTTCTGAAATCCATGCCCGTCACCACAAATTCCTCTCTATGCTCTTCAGCTATCTGGTGGCTTCACCTTCGTGGAATCTCTCTACCGCACGGTTCTATATGAGCCTGCTCACATCACCCACCATCGACCTTGCTGATGCCTGCACACTGGTGGGGGCTCTTATGCTCTCGTGCCGCAGGTGGTTCGATGTAAACAAATTCCTCACCATCGTGCATGTCTATTGCCAGGCTACCGACAACCAGCTGCGCCAGCGGGCGCTTGTGGCATGGTGCTTCAGCCTGGCAGAACAGCCCATGTCGCTCTATGGCGGTTGCAAGGCCGAACTGACCAGACTGCTGGAGGAAGAAGAGGTGCGCAACGATGTGCTCGAACTGCAGATGCAAGTGTTCCTGTGCATGCGAACGGAAGAAGATAACCAGCTCATCCAGCGAGACATCATGCCCACGCTGCTCAAAAACCAAAACCTGCAAATCACACGTTTCGGCATCGTGGAAAAAGACGACGACAACCTGCAAGACATCTTAGACCCGGGAGCGGCAGAGCGCAACATGGAAGAGCTGGAGAAAACCATCCGCAAAATGGAAAGCATGCAGAAGGCAGGAACCGATGTGTTCTTCGGCGGCTTCAGACTGATGAAACGCTTCTCGTTCTTCTACACACTGAGCAACTGGTTCGTTCCTTTCTCACTGGACCATCCTGCCCTGCAACCCGTCATTAAGAAGGTGGGCTCTACGCAAATCATCACCAACGTGATTGATGCCAACTCTTTTTGCGAAAGCGACAAATATTCACTCACACTGGCCATGGCGCATGTCATAGACCGACTGCCGGCGAACTTGAAAGAAATGATGTCGAACGGTGCCATTACCCACGACAGGCCCGCCGACCCCACCAGAAATTCTGCTGCTTACATCAGGCGCATGTATCTGCAAGACCTCTTCCGCTTCTTCCAGCTCTATACACAGAAGAGCGAGTTCCCAACGCCTTTCAGCTACAACAGCTCAACGCCTAACTTCAACTTCTTCTTCGTGTTCCCCCTCTTTGCCGGCACTGGGATGCGACAGCAGGCTCTGCCCTTGCTGCGGTTCCTGCTGAAAAACCGGCTCTTCGCGTTCATGCAACCAGTCATTGACTGCTATCCCGGAACAACCAACGAATACCTGGTGATGCAGGCTGTTTCGGCCATGGAAACACAACAGGAAAACAAGGCTCTCAACCTGTTCGAACAGGTGCTTCAAACAGACCACAACAACGAAAGGGTGTTGCGCTATCATGCCATGCTCTGCTTCCGATGCGAGCACTATCAGCAGGCCGAACACTCCTATGCCCGCCTGGTAGAACTCGCCCCCCACAAACTCTCATATCGTCTGAACCTGGCCATCTGCAAGGTTTACAACATGCAAACCAACGAGGGCGTAAATGAGCTCTACCAACTCGAATATGAGCATCACGAAAACTTGGCCATCGTGCGGGCCCTGGCATGGGGCTTGCTCATGGCGCGGCGTTACGAACCGGCCAACAAAATTTACCAGCGACTTTTAAACGAACCGGCACACGACGACCATACCGACCATACCGACCTGCTCCACGCCGGCTATTGCCGGTGGTTTATGGGCAGAGTGGAAGAAGCCGTTCAGCTGCTCAAACAATACACATCGCTCGAAAACACCAGCATCGAAACAGAAATGCAACGCGACCAGCTGCTCTTCAAAGCTAATAAAATTAATGAGGTAGATCAAAAAATCATGGCCGACATGATATAATGTCGAATTTGTCGATAGAAATGACTGATTTGGGATAAAAAAGCGCCTGCCGGGAAAGTTCCCGACAGGCGTGATATGTTGTAATGAGCAGTTTGCTTAGTTCTTCTTCAGAACCACGGCTGATCTGGCAGGGAGATAGAGTTTCAGCCATTCTTTGTGGTCGTCGACGTAGAGCGGGTCGTAGTTGGTGAAATGGGTCATAGTGTCGTCGGCCAGACCGTTGCCGCCGAACTCTTTGGCATCGGTGTTGAGCACCACATCGTAGGAACCGGTGGGAACAAGGAACCCGTAGTCGGTGAATGAGCGGTTGGGCGAGAAGTTGAACACAAACACCAAGTCGCCGCGCATGAATGCCAACACCTGGTCGCCATCGTTGTGCCATATCTCCTGCACGGGTGTGCGGTTGAAGTTTTTCTGGCTCTTCACCACTTGGAGCATTTGACGGTCGAAATCGCCCAGGTAGTGGTAGCAAAGTTCCGGGTTGTCAACAAGGTTCCACTGGCGGCGCGCATATTTATAGCTCCATCCGTTGCCTTCGCGTGGGAAGTCAATCCATTCAGGATGTCCGAATTCGTTGCCCATGAAGTTGAGATAGCCGCCATTGATGGCACCCAGTGTGACCAGTCGAATCATTTTGTGAAGGGCAATGCCGCGATGCACCATTTCGTTTTCGTCGCCAATCTTGAAATGCCAGTACATATCGGCATCGATAAGGCGGAAGATGATGGTTTTGTCGCCGACGAGGGCTTGGTCGTGGCTTTCGCAGTAAGAGATGGTTTTCTCGTCGGGTCGGCGGTTGCGCACCTCCCAGAAGATGGAACTGGGTTTCCAATCCTCGTCTTTCAGCTCTTTGATGGTTTTAATCCAATAGTCTGGAATATTCATGGCCATGCGATAGTCGAAGCCATAGCCGCCATCTTCGAATTTGGCAGCGAGGCCAGGCATTCCGCTCACCTCTTCGGCGATGGTGATGGCCTGTGGGTTGATTTCGTGAATGAGCTTGTTGGCAAGAGTGAGATAGCAGATGGCGTTGTCGTCTTCGTGTCCGTTGAAGTAGTCGCCATAGTTGCAGAAAGCTTCACCAAGTCCGTGGCTGTAATAGAGCATGGAGGTAACGCCGTCGAAGCGGAATCCGTCGAAGTGGAACTCTTCCATCCAATATTTGCAGTTAGAGAGCAGGAAGTGTATCACCTCGTCTTTTCCATAGTCGAAGCAGAGCGAATCCCATGCCGGATGTTCGTGGCGTTCACCGGGATAGAAGAACTGGTTGGGGTCGCCGGCGAGGTTTCCCAAGCCTTCCACTTCGTTTTTCACGGCATGTGAGTGAACGATGTCCATGATGACGGCAATGCCGTTTTGATGAGCCGTGTCGATGAGTGCTTTCAGTTCTTCTGGTGTTCCAAAGCGGCTTGATGCTGCAAAGAAAGAGCTCACATGATAGCCGAAGCTGCCGTAGTAGGGGTGTTCTTGTATGGCCATAATCTGGATGCAGTTATAGCCGTCTTTGATAACCCGCGGCAGCACGTTTTCTTTAAATTCGGTATAGGTTCCCACTTTCTCTGCATCCTGCCCCATGCCGATGTGACATTCATAAATGAGGAGCGGGCTGGTGTCGGCTTTGAATTTTTTCTTTTTCCACTGATAGGGTTCAGAGGGGTTCCAGACCTGTGCAGAGAATATTTTGGTGTTGTCGTCTTGCACCACCCGTCGGGTCCAGGCAGGAATACGTTCACCCTGTCCGCCATTCCAGTGAACGCTCATTTTGTAGAGGTCGCCGTGTTTGATGGCTTTCTCTGAGAGTTTCAGTTCCCAGTTGCCTGTTCCTTCAATTCTCTTGGCTTTATATTTGTCTGTTTCTTTCCAGTTGTTGAAGTCGCCAATCAGGTATATTTCCGTTGCGTTGGGTGCCCATTCGCGGAACACCCATCCGCGAGCGGTTTTGTGGAGCCCGAAATATTCGTGTCCGTTGGCAAAGTCGGTGAGTGTTTTCTTTCCGTTGTTGGTGAGCTGGTTTATTTTCCACACAGCATGTTCATGCCGGCCTTTGATGGCATCTTCGTATGGTTCGAGATAGCCGTCGTTTTTAACGAGTCCGATGTGTTTGGGCTTGGCAGCTTTCTTGTTGCTTGCCTTCACTGTGGTTTCCTTTTTTGTGTTCATAGTTGATATGTTAAAAGCTCTGTTAAAAATTTCTGTTCTTATGCCTTCACTTTGAAGATCAGTTTGTGCAGTTCATGTTCTTCGGTTATTCCGGGTGCATGTGCGTCTTGTGGGAAGAAGACAACGAACATTCCCGGGTGTGCGGTGACATAGGAAAGGCAGGGCAGGTTGTGGATGAGTGCACAATCGTTTTCTTCACTGAAAGTGGCCTCGGGCAGGTCTGCCAGGGGTGAGATGCCATAGGTTTCTTTTCCGCTGAGCGGAATTTGAATGTCAACCATTTGCCGGTGATATTCGATGGGAGCCTCTTCTTTCTTTTTTCCTTTCAGGGTTTGAACGTTCACAAAAACATTGTTGCCCAGAATCTGATGTTTCCCGTCGGAGAGTGCGTTCAGGTCTGTTGATTTGATAAAATCTACAACAGTCTGGAAGAGTGGGTTCAGAGAAGTGTATTTCTCTAAGTTTTCTAAAGTGTCGATAATCATAAGCTCTTATGTTTTTTGTTTGGTTTGAATTTTGCGGGTGATTACTTGTCTTCGTAGCGTCGGCCATTGGCATAGTGCCCACGAGCCACCACTTGTCCGTTTCTGTCTTTTTCTACAAAATTTCCCTCTCGCTGGTCGTTTTTGTATTCTCCTTCGAAGCGGATGCCTTCTGTGTTCATTTCAATGGCATGTCCGTTGCGCTTGTCGGCTTTATATATACCCCGGTATTTGCTCCCATCGGCATAGTGGATGATGAATTCGCCTTCCATTTTACCGTTTTTGAACATTCCTTCCACCACGTCGCCTGCTTTTTTAGTAAGTTTTCCTTTTCCGTGCCAGACATCCTGTTTCCAGCCACCAACGTAGATGTCGCCGTTTTCCCAAGTGAAGGTTCCGTTTCCGTCTTTGTCGCCGTTGAGAAAATGTCCGGAGTAACGGTCGCCGTTGGCATATTTGAATGTGCCTGTGCCGGTTCGTTCACCGTTCACATATTCGCCTTCGTATACATCGCCGTTGGCAAACTTATAGATTCCTTTTCCGTTTTGTTTGTCGTTCAGCCATTCACCGGAATATTGGTCGCCAATGGCATATTGTATGATTCCTTTTCCTGAGCGCATATCGTTTTCCCACATGCCATCGTAGGTTTCTCCGTTGCCCCAGTCAAAGAATCCTTTTCCTTGTTTTTTGTTGGCAACCCATTGCCCTTTGTAATAGGCACCGTTGGCAAAGGTGTATTTTCCTTTTCCCTGCCGTTTGTCTTGGTGCCATTCGCCATCGTAGATGTCGCCGTTGTAATAGTACATGATGCCGTGCCCCTGCTGTTTTTCGCGGAACCAGAGTCCCACATACTTGTTGTTGTTCAGAAAATAGTATGTTCCTCTTCCGTGTGGCTGGTCTTGCATCCATTCGCCTTCATATTTCTCTCCGTCGGCGAAGGTATATACTCCGAATCCCTGCCGGTGGCCTTTCACATATTCGCCTTCATAGGTGTTTCCGTTGTCGAAGATGGTGTTTCCTTTTCCGTGTGGTTTTCCACCCACCATTTCTCCTTTATACTGTCCCTTGTCGTAGGTGATGCATGAACCCAATGAAATTTTTTGGGCGAAGTTTGCCAAAGGAAGTGTTGAAATGAGTAATATGATAATGTTTTTTTTCACAATAGTTTCTTTTAAAATGTCAATAATCGCACAAAGGTAGAAAATATCAGGCACATGGCAAAATAGATTAATTTTTTTTTGCACAAAAAAAATTGACTGTCTCACGACAACCAATTTTTCAATTAACCTTAATAATCTAATACCATGAAAAACACATTGCAAAGATAGGAAATGTTTTTTGATTATTAGCAAATGTGGGATGATTTTTATCAATTATATAACATTATTTAAATGTTTCACCATTCCATTTAAGAATTGTTTGCTTTTGAAGGCTATTTAGTTTCTTCTTTTCGTCGGTGGAGAGCATTGGTGCTTCATAGGTGAGTATCAAATCTGTGGCTATGGGGGTGAGTGTTGCTTTGAGCATATAAAAGCTGGTGAGTTGTTTCAGCTGGTTATATTGTTCGGTTGACATGTTGCCGAGCTCTCCGATATTTTGGAGCGGTGAGAAACGGAGTTGTTGTTTTGTTTGCCAGTTTGCATCATAGAGTGTGATGGTGCTTTCTTTTTCTTGATTGCCGAAGGTTTTGACGACACAGAACAGGGAGTCGCTTCCGGTTGAAGGCAACTGTTTGATTTGGATGAGCAGATTGTCGCAAATGGCGACTTCCATGAAATTGGATGTGAGGGTGTTGATGGTTACCATCTCGTTGAACGAGTTTTTCGTTTCGGCCTTTACGCCCATGCTGACATAGTCGAGCAGTTCTGTTCGTTTGCCGGCATTGAGGTGTGGGAAGAGGCTGTCAGGGGCAGTAGTCCAGAAGTTGCGCAAGGATTGTGCTTGCAGGAAGTTTGCCGGCAGAAACAATCCGGCAGCCACTAAAAGTGAAAGGATGAGATGTTGCTTCACTGTGAAAGGGTTAGAAAGAGATTAATTGAGTCCACTTGTGTTAAGTGGACTCAGGGGGAGAGACATATTAATAGTTTTCAGCCTTCAGCTCGAAATAGGCTTGTGGATGAGCGCATACGGGGCAAACTTCGGGTGCCTGTTTTCCTACCACGATGTGCCCGCAGTTGCGGCACTGCCAGATGGCATCGCCCTCACGCGAGAACACTATTTTCTCTTCTATGTTGGCAAGCAGTTTGCGATAGCGTTCTTCGTGAGCTTTTTCTATGGCTGCAACACCACGGAACTGTTCTGCAATCTCGCTGAATCCTTCTTCTTCAGCTTCACGAGCCATGCGCTCATACATATCGGTCCATTCGAAATTTTCTCCTTCCGCGGCTGCTTTCAGGTTTTCTACGGTGCTTTTGATGCTTCCGCCTTCGAGCAGTTTAAACCACATTTTGGCATGTTCTTTTTCGTTGGCAGCTGTTTCTTCGAAGATGGCGGCAATTTGCTGATAGCCATCTTTCTTTGCTTTTGAAGCCCAGTAGCTATACTTGTTGCGTGCCTGACTTTCTCCGGCAAAAGCCTCCTGGAGGTTTTTCTCGGTTTTGGTTCCTTTAAGTTCTTTCATAGTTTTGTTGTTCTGTTATTGTTAATGATTGATGGTAATTTCTCCACACAGTGACTGATTCATCATTTGCCTTACTTTTTCAGCATCTTTATATACGCCTTGCAGGTGCATCAGTTTTGTTGTTGCTGCTTCTACTGTACTGTCGTATCCACTGATGACACCGGCTTCAAACAGTTGAACTCCCGTGCCATAAAGCGACATCTCTACGCTTCCCGATACACACTGGCTGATGTTCACCACCACCACTCCACGTTTGCCGGCTTCGCTGAGCAGTTGCAGCAGCCATGGTTGCTGTGGAGCATTTCCGCTGCCGAAACTGCGCATCACAATGCTCTTCAGTTCGGGTGCAGCAAGCACATGACGAACGATGTGCTCCTGTATGCCGGGGAAGAGTGAAAACACCACGATGTTAGAGTCGAAGGCGTAATGGGCAACGAGCGGTTTGCTGTAGTTGGGTTTCAGGATATGGTGGTGATGGAAGTTGAAGTTTACTCCGGCATCGCACAGGTGTGGGTAGTTGAAAGAGTCGAAGGCAGCAAAGCCATCGGCATTTTGCTTGGTTGAACGGTTACCGCGCAACAGCTTGCCGTTGAAGTAGATACAAACCTCTGGCACCATAGGGAATCCTTCGCTGTTGCATAGCGAAGCCAGTTCGATGCTCGTTACCAGGTTTTCCTTTCCATCTGTTCGCAGTTGTCCGATAGGCAGCTGACTTCCGGTTAGGATGACAGGTTTGGTGAGATTCTCCAGCATGAAAGACAGGGCCGATGCGGTGTAGGCCATCGTGTCTGTTCCGTGCAAGATAACGAACCCGTCGTATCGTTCAAAGTTTTCTACGATGATTCGGCACAGACCAGCCCAAACATCAGGATTCATATTGCTGGAATCTATAGGTGTGTGAAACTGGCAGACTTCAATGCTTGTTTCCACCTGTTTCAGTTCAGGCAGGTTGGCTACCAGGTGATGCAGGTCGAGGGGTTCTAATGCATGTGTAGTTTGGTTTTTACCCATACCGATAGTGCCGCCTGTGTAAACAAGCAGCACTTTGTTGGTTCGGTGCAAAGCGATGTTGGTATCAGTCATTTTTTAGTATGCAGCTTCAAACTCGCGCAGGAACCGGACATCGTTTTCCGAGAACATGCGCAGGTCGGCCACGCGGTATTTTAAATTGGTGATACGCTCCACGCCCATGCCAAAGGCATAGCCTGTGTAGATGGTGCTGTCTATGCCGCAGGCTTCAAGCACGTTGGGGTCTACCATTCCACATCCCAGAATTTCAACCCAACCTGTGTGTTTGCAGAATCCGCATCCCTTGCCACCGCAAATATGGCACGATATATCCATTTCGGCACTTGGTTCGGTGAAGGGGAAATAGCTTGGGCGCAGACGAATCTTGGTATCGGGGCCAAACATTTCGCGTGCAAAGCTTAAGAGCACTTGCTTGAGGTCGGTGAACGACACATTCTTATCGACGTAGAGACCTTCTACCTGATGAAAGAAGCAATGGGCACGTGCCGAGATGGCTTCGTTTCGATAAACGCGCCCGGGGCATATCACACGAATGGGTGGCTGGTGGGTTTCCATGTAGTGTGCCTGGTCGTTGCTGGTGTGGGAACGCAGGATAACATTCTTTGCCACATCATTGGGATTTGTTTCAACAAAGAAGGTGTCTTGCATATCGCGTGCCGGATGGTCGGCAGCAAAGTTCAATTTGGTGAACACATGCAGGTCGTCGTCAATTTCAGGTCCTTCGGCAAGAGTGAATCCCATGCGCTGAAAGATGTCGATGATTTCATTCTTGACAATGGTGAGGGGATGGCGTGTGCCCAGTGTGATGGGGTAGGGAGTGCGGGTGAGGTCTGGCGCATCAGCTTCTTCCTCTTTCATTTCGCATTGTTCTTTCAGCTCGTTGATGCGAGTTGTAGCTAACTGCTTCAGCTCGTTAATCTTCATGCCCACTGTTTTCTTCTCGTCAGCGGCTACATTACGGAAATCTTGCATCAGAGCGTTTATTTCTCCCTTCTTGCTTAGGTATTTCAGTCGAAGTTGTTCTATTTCTTCGGCGTTACTTGCTGTGATGGTGCTGACTTCTTTCAGCATTGCTTCAATTTTCTCTAAAAGCATAAATATATGTTGTTTTATATTTGTTTCAATTTGCAAAGTTACACAAAAAATCTTATATCAGCTTGTTTATTGTGCCTTTTTTGTTTGTTGTTCTTCTTTCCTTATTTTTTTGATAACGCTGTAGGCATCGTAGAGTCCCAGTTCCCCTGCCTTGCTCATGTCGGCGATGCCTTCATTCTTTTTGTTGGCAATGATGTAGGTGAGTGCGCGATTGTAGTAGGCTTCGGCAAGACTGGGCTCTAAGCGGATGGCTTCGGTATAATCGTCGATAGCTTCGGCATACTGTTTGCGCGCGGCTCGCATGTTGGCACGGTTATAGTATAGGAATGCATTTTGTGGTGAAAGGCTGATGGCCTTTGAAATATCGTGAAGGGCTCCGGCGCTTTTCAGTTGAACTTCTATGCCGTTTGATAGCTGAAAGTCGTTGAGCCGCGCTTGACAGACTGCTCGTTGCCAATAAGCCATACTGGAGGTGCTATCGATGCTCAGGCAGGTGTTTAAGTCGTTAATGGCATCATCAAAGTTCTGGGTGGCAGCGTATGCTACGCTTCGCTGCAGCAGCAAACGAGTTAATTCTCTTTTACCTGGCAAAGCAGCGATGCGGTTGGAGAGGTGTTCGATGAGTGAGAAAAAATGCTGCGACTGCGCTTCGTTAAGTTGTGGCACATGGCAGGCAATGAGCAAAGGTTCTTGAGTCTTGGCATGAACATTGAACTGTTCCACTTCCTTATCGAAGGGCTTAAAGTCTTTCACCCCATCGGTTTGTTGAAGATAGGAAAGTTCAAACATGGGTTGGAACTTCATGTCAACCTGCCTGTTTTGTATTCTTCCCCGATACTCGCTTTTGTATTCATGTTCCACCTCGTGTTCGTCTTCCACCACTATCTGGTTGTATTTTTCAGGGTCGATTTCGCTGCGTTTGCGCATTTCTTTCTGTTTGCTTTGGCTCCATCGCTGTTGTGTTCCCTGATGTTTGTTGAGCTGTGCTTTAAGAATGCGGAATTCATCCATTTCTGCTTTGGCATTCATCCCCAAGTGGCGGTAGCATTGTGCACGGTAAGCAAGACCGGTCCAGAAGTTAGGAAACTGGTCAATGACGGTTGTGAAGTCGGCAATAGCAGCTTTCGGATTGCCGGTTTTTTCGTGAAGGATTCCGCGGTTGAAGATAGCGAGAACGTTTTGTGGTTCCATTTTAATCACATAGTCGAAATCGAGAATAGCCCGGTTGTCGTCGCCAAGTTGCATGCGCAAAAGTCCCCGGTTATAGTGTGCGATAAAATTGTTGGGGTCGAGGTCGAGCGCTGTGTCATAGTCGGCCATGGCTCCACGTAAGTTGTTGTAGTTGAAGCGTGCGAGAGCCCGATTGATATAGTTGGCCGTGTGTGTAGGTTTCAGGTGTATGGCCTTGGAGAGAAGACTGTCGGCCTGTCGCCATTCCCTTCGAGATAGGCTGATGTATGCTCTGGTTGTCCATGTAGAACCTTCATAAGGATCAATTTCCAGACTTTTGTCGAGCCACTTGGCAGCCTCTGCAGTGTCTTTTTGCTGTAAGAACAGCTCTGCCTTTAGTGAATAGGCATTTGCGAAATTAGCCCATCGTTGAATGATGGTGTCGGTTTCAAGTTGGGCTTGATCGAATTGTTTTGCGTTGAGTCTGCAGATGGCACGGTTGAACCAGAAATTACGTTCCTGCGGATTCAGTGAAATGGCATGCGTATAATCTTGTATGGCATCTTCGTATTTTTCTTGTCGGATGCGGGCAATGGCTCGCAAGTCGAACAAGGCATCGATGTAGGGGTTCAGCCTGATAGCTTCATTGACATCATTCTCAGCACCAACGAAGTCGTCGAGATAGAATTTGGCCACAGCCCTATACTGCCATGGTTGATAGAGATAGGGCTTGGCTGAAATAACTCTGTTGAAATATTGTATGGATAAGACGTAGTCTTCATAGTGCAGAGCCACCTGTCCGCTCAGTAACTGACGGTCTGCATTATATTGTGCTCTCACACAAACCGAACACAGCAAGGCGAGGACAAAGACAATCTTTCTTACCATTTGCTCCTGAATAAATTATTTTCCTGTTTACGCCAGTTCACTCACCAAACAACATGAAGGTGAAGGTGTTTTTTTATCGGCGTGCAATTTTAGTGCGGTAGTTGCAGCGGAATCTTCCTTGCAGGATGGCTTTCAGCTTTCCTTTGATAAGCTGTTTGCGCAATGGCGAGATGCGATCAATAAACATCTTGGCATCGAGGTGGTCGAACTCGTGTTGCATAACGCGTGCCAGGTATCCTTCAATCCATTCGTCGTGCTGCTGAAAGTTCTCGTCCATGTATCTTACATGAATGCGTGAAGGTCTTGAAACTTTTTCGTGAATGCCAGGTAGCGACAAGCAACCTTCTTCTGATGTTTCAGTTTTTGAATTTTCATCATATTCCACGATATGCGCATTGATGTAGACATGCCGAAAGTTTTTGTATTCAGGCAAATCTTCACTTAACGGGTCGAGGTCGATGACTACCAATCGAATGTTGAGACCGATTTGCGGAGCTGCCAGCCCTATTCCTTCTGAATCGGCCAAAGTTTCCCACATGTTGGCTATGAGTGTTTCCAGCTCGGGGTAGTCGGGGGTTATATCAACTGATTCTTTGCGCAAAACAGGTTGCCCATATATATAAATAGGTAATAGCATATATGTTTGATGTTTTTCTATTTTCTTTTTGAATTCATATAATCTTGCAGAATGATAGTGGCGCTGATTTCATCAACCAATGCTTTGTTTTGCCTGGCTTTTTTCTTAAGGCCGGCATCAAGCATGGTTCTGTGCGCCAATACCGAAGTGAAACGCTCATCATAGAATTCAATGGGAATGTTTGGCATAGCTTTTCGCCATCTATTTGCGAACTGTTCTACTCTTGCCAAATTTTCACTTGGCATGCCGTTAGGTTGCCGTGGTTCACCTATGACAATGCGTTCTACCTGCTCTCGTTTAACGTACGACAGAAGAAATTCGAAAAGTTCACATGTAGAAACAGTCGCCAATCCGCCAGCAATAATCTGCAGCGGATCGGTGACTGCCAATCCTGTTCTTTTCTTCCCGTAATCTATTGAAAGAATTCTCACTCCTGCTTATTTGTTATAGAGCAACCAGGCATCGGGATATTTGGAGCGGAACTGGTCGCGTGACTGCACGGCTTCACCTTTGGTGTCGAAGGTTGCAGCAACAACGCGATACATATTGCGTTCGGTATTTTTCACCAGTTGAGCGTTGTAGCCGGCAGCTTTCAGCTGTGCCTGCAATGCCTCGGCATTGGGAAGCACCGAGAAAGCACCTACCACTACGCTGTAAGCTTTCAAACCAGCACCATTAACAAGCGTTACACTTTCCTGGCGCACGGGAACATTGTCGTAATTGTCTACTACCTGAGTTTGTGCCACAGGCTGTTGCACGATGGGAGTGACAACGGGAGTCTCTTCCAGATTATCTTCCGTCATCTGGGCAGCTTCCTGAGCCTTAGCTTTCTCGTAAGCTTTCTTATAAGCACTTTCACTCGATTTTCCACAGCTTGCAAAAGCTAATGCCACGCACAAGCCAGCACAAACTACCATTGATTTCTTCATACCTTAATTAATATGTTTAAAAGTTAAACTTCTTGACAACTTTGTATATTTTGCGGCGAAATTACGAATTATCTGTCAATTACCGAAGAAAATAGCGCATAAAGTTTGTTAAAAGAGTGAAATCTTTCAGTTTTAACAAAAAATGACAGCTTTTTTTATTGTAGTTTCACCAAGAATGTTTACTTTTGTATGCCGAAGAGCATTTGATGCGAAAACAACTTCTTTAATTTATATCAACTAAAACCATCAACATTATGAAAGCATTAGGTTATATTGGCGCATTCATTGGCGGTGCTATCGCTGGTGCAGCGCTTGGTGTGCTTGTAGCACCCGAGAAAGGAACCGAAACACGCACTCGCATTGCCGACGCAGTGAATGACTTCTGCCAGAAGCACAACATCAAGCTCAATCGCAAGGAAGTTGAAGACTTTGTTGACGATATCAAGGAAGCTGCCGATGTGGCAGAATAGCTCAACCAAACAAAATTGAGTGTCGATGATGTTTTCAACAGACCAAAACGTTGAAACGATAGGGCAGCTTGTTGAAGTGCTTAAACACTACGTGGGGCTCCAGAAAGAAAAACTGGAGCTCGACGTGGTGGAAAAGGTTGTCAGGCTCATCACGGTGCTGACCCTCACGTTTGTGCTCTCACTATTGCTTTTGCTTGCCCTGATTTATGTTTCTTTTGCAGCAGCCTATGCGCTTGGCGACAGTTTTGGAATGGTTGGGGCTTTCGCAATGGTTGCGGGATTTTATTTGTTCATTTTCTTGCTCATGATTTTGTTTCGCAAGCAATGGATAGAACGGCCAGTAGTGAAATTTCTGGCCAGCTTGTTGTTTGAATGATGAAAGTGCATGATCAAAGGAAAACAAACTATGAATCAAACTATGAATATTGAAGCCCCCACACGCCCGCCTATTACAACTCTTGAAGAACTGCAACTTCGCAAAGATGCATTGCAACAAGAGATTGTGAAAGATGAAACCAAGATAAGGACTATGTGGAACAATCTGTTTCACCGACCGGACATGCTCACGAGTAGTTCACCTTCTAAGCGACTATCAAGCTTCGTTAGCACCAGTGCAGGTATCATTGATGGAGCCATTCTCGGTTGGAAGCTCTACCGGAAGTTTAAAAAGAAATAGCCATTTCTATGGCTGTTTCATTTTTTTTATCTACCTTTGCGCCCGAAATAATATTTTTACATTAAATTTATAATCGAATAATGAGACAAGAATGGAGAGGCTTCACCGGTGTTAAATGGACCGAAGAAGTGAATTTGCGTGATTTTATTCAACACAACTACACACCTTACGACGGAAACGAAGATTTCCTTGCCGGCCCCACAGAGGCAACAAACAAGCTTTGGGGTATGCTCAAGGAACTTCAAAAACAAGAACGTGCCAAGGGAGGTGTGCTCGACATGGAAACCGAGGTGGTGTCGAGTATGACTGCCTATGGCCCCGGTTATATCGGTGAAGGAACTAAAGATTTGGAAAAAGTGGTTGGCTTGCAAACCGACAAGCCGCTGAAACGGGCTTTTATGCCTTATGGCGGAATTAAAATGGCAGAACAGGCCTGCACCACTTATGGCTATACTCCTTCTGAAAAATTGCATGAGATATTCACCAAATATTGCAAAACACACAACGACGGAGTTTTTGATGCCTATACAGATGAGATGAAGAGAGTGCGCCACAACCATATACTCACGGGTCTGCCCGACACCTACGGGCGCGGACGTATAGTGGGTGACTATCGCCGTGTAGCTCTCTACGGTATCGACTATCTGATTGAACAGAAAGAGAATGACAAGTATAACTGCGGTAAGCGTTCGATGAGCGAAGAGATTATTCGCTTGCGTGAAGAAATCTCAATGCAGATCAAGGCTCTTAAAGAGATGAAGGAGATGGCCAAGATTTATGGTTACGACATCTCCCGCCCGGCCAACAATGCCCGCGAAGCAGTGCAATGGCTCTACTTTGGCTATCTGGCTGCTATCAAAACGCAGAACGGTGCCGCCATGTCGGTGGGTCGCGTTTCCACATTCCTGGATATTTACATCCAGCGCGACCTCGACGAGGGAACGCTTACCGAAAGCGAAGCTCAGGAACTCATCGACCACCTGGTGATGAAGTTCCGCATGGTGAAGTTTGCCCGCATTCCTTCTTATAACGAAATTTTCAGCGGCGACCCCGTGTGGGCAACGCTCGAAGTGGCAGGAATTGGACAAGACGGCCGCCACATGGTAACCAAAAACTGTTTCCGTTTCCTGCACACGCTGGAAAACATGGGCCCGTCGCCCGAACCCAACCTCACGGTGCTCTATTCGCCCCGCTTGCCCGAAAACTTCAAGCACTATGCTGCCATGATTTCGGTGAAAACCAGTTCCATACAATATGAGAACGACGACGTGATGCGTCCCATCTGGGGTGACGACTACTCCATCTGCTGTTGTGTTTCTGCAACACAGACCGGTAAAGAGATGCAATTCTTCGGAGCCCGTGCCAACATGGCGAAAACATTGCTCTATGCCATCAATGGCGGTGTGGATGCCAAAACACGTGAACAGTGTGGACCCAAGTTCCGCCCGATCACAAGCGAATACCTCACATGGGAGGAACTGGAGCCTCGCTTCCGCGACATGCTCGACTGGCTTGCCGATATTTATGTGAACACGCTCAACTTGATTCACTACATGCACGACAAATATTTCTATGAAGCAGCCGAGATGGCACTCATAGATACTGATGTGCGCCGCACTTTTGCAACGGGCATTGCCGGCTTCTCGCATGTGGTTGACAGCATCTGCGCCGTGAAGTATGCCAAAGTGAAGATTATTCGCGACGAAACGGGTTTCAACGTAGACTATGTTACCGAGGGCGATTTCCCCCGATATGGTAACGACGACGACCGTGCCGACGAGGTGGCAGTGTGGGTGTTGAAGACATTCCTTGCCAAAATCAAACGGCACCGCACATACCGCAATTCAGAACCCACCACATCTATTCTCACCATCACGTCGAATGTGGTTTACGGTAAGTATACCGGCAACCTGCCTGACGGTCGCAGGGCAGGAACACCACTCTCACCCGGTGCCAATCCTTCTTATGGAGCAGAAAAGAACGGCTTGCTGGCATCACTCAATTCGGTTGCCAAGTTGCCATACGAATATGCCCTTGATGGAATTTCAAACACCCAAACCATCAGTCCTGATACGTTAGGCCTCGACGACGAAGAGCGTGCCAACACCCTGGTGGGTGTGATGGACGGCTACTTCTCGAAGGGTGCTCACCACTTGAATGTGAACGTGTTTGGTGTTGACAAGTTGCTTGATGCCATGGAGCATCCTGAAAAGGAGGAGTATGCTAACTTCACCATCCGTGTTTCCGGCTACGCTGTGAAGTTCATCGACCTCACTCGCGAACAGCAGCTCGACGTGATTGCCCGCCAGTCTCATTTAAAAATGTAATATGACGAAAGGCTATATCCATTCAACCGAATCCTTCGGGTCAGTAGATGGCCCGGGGATTCGGTTCCTTGTTTTCATGCAGGGCTGTGCCATGCGCTGCCAATATTGCCACAACCCCGACACATGGCGCATGGCATTAACACAAGGAACCACATCGATGGTCAATGAAGTTTCGGTGATGACTGCCGCTGAAGTGCTCGAACGGGCAGAACGCTACCGCAGCTATTGGGGAACAAAAGGGGGAATTACTGTCAGTGGGGGAGAGGCACTGCTTCAAATCGATTTCTTGCTCGAGTTGTTTGCTATGGCTCATGAACGTGGAATCAACACCTGTCTTGACACGTCGGCACAGCCATTCACACGCCAAGAGCCTTTTTTCACTAAGTTTGAAAAGCTCATGTCGGTGACCGATCTTGTGCTGCTCGACATTAAACACATCAACGACGAGAAACACCGGTTGCTCACTCACCACACCAACGAGAATATTCTCGATTGCGCCCGCTACCTGAGCAGCATTGCCAAACCTGTGTGGATTCGACATGTGTTGGTTCCTGGCGTTACAGATCAAGAGGCAGACCTGGTTCGTTTGCGTCAATTCATAGACTCTCTTGAAAATGTGGAGCGAGTTGAGGTTTTGCCTTATCATACTCTTGGAGTGTTTAAATGGAAACAGCTCGGCATTCCTTATCAACTCGAGAATATTCCCACCCCCACGCAAGAGCAACTGGCTAAAGCCAGACAAATACTTATTAAATAAATGGATTTTGCGAGATTTTGTGTGGATAAGACCATAGTAATGACCACTGCCTGGTCAGCCGGTGACCACTGCCTGGTCATCTGGTGACCACTGCTTGGTCATCTGGTGACCACTGCTTGGTCATCTGCTGACCACGGCCTGGTCATCCGGTAATCACGGCTTGGTTGTACGTCAATCAAAATTATGTCTTCGATGTGGTTGTGTACATACAGCATCTTGTAGCATCAATAAATGTATATACTTTTAAAAAAATGAAAGACAGCGTTATTATTTTAAGTGGCGGCATGGACAGCACCACACTTCTTTATGAATATCAAAACCGCATAGCACTGGCCATATCGTTCGATTATGGCAGCAATCACAATGCCCGCGAAATTCCCTTTGCCCGCTTGCATTGCGAACGGCTGGGCATTCGCCACATTGTTATTCCTTTAGAATTTATGGGAACCTATTTCAAGAGTTCCTTGCTTGAAGGTGCTGATGCAATACCGGAAGGTCATTATGAAGACGAGAACATGCGTTCAACCGTTGTTCCCTTCCGCAACGGCATTATGCTCTCCATTGCTGTGGGAATTGCCGAGAGCAACCAACTGAAATATGTGATGATGGCCAACCACGGCGGCGACCACACCATCTATCCCGATTGCACCCCCCAGTTTGTGGATGCTTTTAACCAGGCTGCCGTGGCAGGAACCTTTGTAGGTGTGCAACTGCTCACTCCCTACACCAATATCACCAAGGGCGAGATTGCCCTCAGGGGAAAGAACATGGGTATAGACTATTCCGAAACATGGTCGTGCTACAAAGGAGGGGAGAAGCATTGCGGAAAATGTGGCACTTGCGTAGAACGGCGGGAGGCATTGGCCGAAGCTGGCATTGAAGACCATACAGAATATTGTTGACCACATCAGTGATGTGTGCCATTCGAGCTTACAATTCGCTGTCGCTTTTGTCGAAGGTGGTGATGCTCATGTCGCCGGTTTGCAGTCCACGGTTCAGCCAACGTTTCCGTTGGGCACTCGTTCCGTGGGTGAACGATTCGGGCTGAACATAACCTTGAGCTTTCTGTTGCAGATAGTTGTCGCCAATCTTTTCGGCACAGTCGAGCGCCTCATCTATGTCGCCCGGTTCGAGCGATTTGTATGCTTCGTTGTCGTAGTGTGCCCAAACACCGGCATAATAGTCGGCAAGCAATTCAAGTCTAACACTTATTCGGTTGGCCGTTACCTTATCTGTTTGGCTCATTTGCTGGTGTGCCTGCCCCAAGGAGCCAAGCAGATATTCCACATGATGCCCCACCTCGTGCGCAATAACGTATGCGTAGGCAAAATCGCCGTCGGCCCCCAACTGTTGTTTCATTTGCGAAAAGAACGAGAGGTCGATGTAGAGCCGCTGGTCGGCCGAACAGTAAAACGGACCCACTGCGGCTGATGCCGAACCGCAGGCACTGTTCACGCGGTTGGTGAAAAGCACAAGGGTAGGGGGCTCGTAGCGGCGACCCATTTGCTGGAACACCTTGCTCCACACATCTTCCGTGCCGGCCAGAATTTGCCGGGAGAAGCGTGCCAGCTCTTCCTCTTCTTCAGTGAAAGCCTGCTGCCCCTGAACAGTCTCTTCCTGCACCGTGTCCATGGCACCACTCTGCACCACGTTGTTAAGTGCGTCGCCCAAATTGCCGCCACCCAGCAGCGTGAATATGACAATGAGTATAATGCCTCCAATACCACCAACACCAGCCTTGGTGCCAGCTGACATGCGGCGGCGGTCTTCAACATTGCTGCTTTCTCTTCTTCCCTGTAGTCTCATAATAATTCGTTAATAGAGTTGATGAATTTCCAATAGTAGTGCAAAAGTAGTAATTTTATTCTAATTGTTTTTGTTGAATGACTAAAAATTAGTAATTTTGCACGAAATTTTGAAATTAACTATATTTTTATTTAAGATACAGAAATGAATATTTCGTTCAAATGGCTTAGGGAGTATGTCGATTTCGACTTAACCCCGCAGCAAACAGCCGATGCGCTTACTTCATGCGGCCTTGAAGTAGATTCGGTGCAGGAAGTTCAAAGCATTCGTGGCGGACTGAAAGGTCTTTTCGTTGGAAAAGTGCTCACCTGCGAAGATGTGCCCGGCACTCACTTGCATCTTACCACAGTAGATCTTGGAAAAGAAGAACCGCAGCAGATTGTGTGCGGCGCTCCCAATGTGGCAGCCGGTCAGAAGGTGATTGTTGCCGACCTGGGGTGCGTGCTCTACGATGGCGACAAGGAATTTGTTATTAAGAAAGCAAAGCTACGCGGTATAGAATCCAACGGCATGATTTGTGCAGAAGATGAAATAGGCATAGGCAATAGTCATGATGGTATCATCGTTCTGCCGGAAGATGCTCAAATTGGCATGCCAGCGGCCGAATTCTACCACCTGGAAAGCGACTGGGTGATTGAAATTGATATCACCGCCAACCGTGCCGATGCCCTTTCGCACTGGGGCGTGGCTCGCGACCTTTACGCATGGCTGGTGCAAAACGGATATCAAACAAGCTTGCATCGGCCAAGCGACGAAGAATTCAAGGTCGACAACGAAGACTTGCCCATCGACGTGGAGATTGAAAACACACAAGCCTGCAAGCGCTATGTGTGTTTGAGCATCACCGATTGCGATGTGAAAGAAAGTCCTGAGTGGTTGAAAACAAAACTCAATACAATTGGCCTGCGACCCATCAACAACATTGTCGACATCACCAACTACATCATGATGGCCTATGGGCAGCCTATGCACTGCTTCGATGCCGACATGGTGAAGGGACACAAGATTGTGGTGCGCACCCAGCCCGAAGGAACCCGGTTTGTTACACTCGATGGAGTGGAACACACCCTTGGCGAACACGATTTGAGCATCTGCAATGCTGAAGAACCCATGTGCATTGCCGGCATCTTTGGCGGCAAGGGTAGTGGCACCTACGAAACCACACGCAACGTGGTGCTTGAAGCTGCCTATTTCCATCCTACATGGATTCGCAAAAGTGCACGCCGACATGGTTTGAGCACCGATGCCAGCTATCGGTTTGAACGTGGCATAGACCCCAACATGGCAGTGTATGCCATGAAACAGGCTGCCATCCTCTGCAAACAGTTGGCAGGCGGTAAGGTGTCGATGCAGATAAAAGATGTGTATCCCGAAAAAATGAACGACTTCAGTGTGCGTCTCGACTACGATTATGCACACCGGCTCATCGGCAAAGAGATTGGTGTGGAAACCATCAAGAGCATTGCTACTAGCTTAGAGATGAAAATCACTGCCGAAGATGAACGCGGACTCAACCTGCTGGTTCCTGCCTATCGCGTGGATGTGCAGCGCCCGTGCGATGTGGTGGAGGATATTCTGCGCATCTATGGATATAATAATGTGGAAATTCCAACCCAACTGAAAAATTCACTCACCGTGCAGGGAGAGGAAGACCGCCAGCAGCGATTGCAAAACATTGTGAGCGAGCAGTTAGTGGGTAATGGCTTCAACGAAATTCTCAACAACTCGCTCAGCAAGCTGTCGTATTATGAAAACACCGAACTCAATGCTTATCCTATTGAAAGCACTGTGAAGGTGATGAACCCTCTTTCAACCGATTTGGGAGTTATGCGCCAAACATTGCTCTTCGGTGGGTTGGAAAGCATCAACCGCAATGCCAACCGCAAAAATGCCAACCTGCGCTTCTTTGAGTTTGGCAACTGCTACCACTTCAAGTCGCGTGCCGATGAAACCAGCGACCCCATCAAGGCTTATTCAGAAGAGATGCACCTTGCACTTTGGCTCACGGGCAAACGTGTAGAAGGCAGCTGGATTCATGCCAACGAACCAAGCAGCTTCTACGAACTGCGGGCTTATGTGATGAACGTGCTGGCACGCCTTGGCGTGCAGTCGGGCATGTTGGTAACAGAGAAAAGCCAAAACAACATCTTCTCGCATGGCTTGCAGTTGATGAACCGTGGAGGAAAAGTGATAGCAGAGATGGGCATCTTGAGTCGCAAGCTTCAAAAGATGGCTCAAATTGAAAACGAGGTATACTTTGCCGACATCAATTGGACAGCCCTGATGAAGCTTACACGCAAGAATAAAGTTGAATACTACGAAATTTCGAAGTATCCGGCTGTAAGCCGCGACCTGGCACTTCTCATCGACAAGAGTGTTGAGTTTGCCCAAATAGAACAGATTGCACGTCAAACTGAAAAGAAACTTCTCAAGCGTGTTGAACTGTTCGATGTCTACGAAGGTAAGAACCTGCCTGCTGGTAAAAAGAGCTATGCCGTGAACTTTATTCTGCAGGATGAGCAGAAAACACTCAACGACAAGCAGATTGAGGCCATTATGCAAAAACTCATAGCAAACCTCACCAAACAGCTCCATGCCGAGTTGCGCTAAATGAAAGTTTTAATCACAGAATATTATCAATAGAAAAAAATACTAAACAAAATGGGAAGAGCATTTGAATATCGTAAAGCAGCTAAGCTGAAGAGATGGGGCCACATGGCTAAAACTTTCACCAAAATTGGCAAGCAGATTGCCATTGCAGTGAAAGCAGGTGGACCCGAACCCGACATGAACCCCGCATTGCGTGCCATCATTGCCAATGCAAAGCGCGAAAACATGCCAAAGGATAACATCGAGCGTGCCATCAAAAACGCTATGGGTAAAGACCAGAGCGACTATAAAGAAGTAACCTATGAGGGATATGGCCCCCACGGAATTGCCGTGTTTGTGGAAACACTTACCGACAACACCACCCGCACGGTGGGTGACGTGCGTTCTGTATTTAATAAATTCAACGGCAACCTTGGCACACAGGGGTCACTCTCGTTCCTCTTTGACCATAAAGCTGTTTTCACATTCAAGAAAAAAGACGGGCTCGACATGGATGAACTCATTCTCGACCTGATTGACTATGGTGTGGAGGATGAATACGACGAAGACGAGGAAACCGGCGAGGTGACCATCTATGGAGCACCCACCAGCTTCAGCGAAATTCAGAAACACTTGGAAAGCGACGGCTTTGAGGTAACGGGTGCCGAATTCACCCGCATTCCGAACGACCTGAAAGAGGTGACAGACGAAGAGCGTGCCACCATCGACAAGATGATTGAAAAGTTGGAAGACTTCGACGATGTGCAAACGGTCTATACCAACATGAAACCTGCTGAAGAGTAAACCTATTGTTTGTTAGCAATGAAACACTATTCTTATCAAACACAGGGCACTTGCAGCAAGCAGATTGATATCACAGTCGGCGACGATGGCACCATTCAGGATGTGAGCTTCCTGGGTGGTTGCAACGGAAACCTGAAAGGTATCTGTGCGCTTGTTAACGGACAAAAGGCTAACGAGGTGAAGGCTCGGCTCAAGGGCATCACTTGCGGAAACAAACCTACCAGCTGTCCCGACCAGTTTGCTCAAGCACTGGCAAGCATGGGCTACTAAGGCTCGAACAAAAAAATCCTCACCATCGAAAGACGGTGAGGATTTTCTTTTATTGATAGTCTTTTGGAGTGAATGTCACTTCATCAAGAACTTGGGTGGGATTCTTCTCTGAGCGAATAATATACCTGAACGAGAATCCTTCTTCTTTGTAAGTCTTTAGTTGCGTTGACTGCTGAATTGACTTCAGCAGCTCACTGTGCAGCTGCCCCGAAACATTGCGAATCATCTCGGGTGAATCAGCCGCTCCCACAACCGTTGAATAATAACTGAACGTGCGCGTGGAACGGGCAAACGTCAAGCTGTCTGTGCGCGTGAAATTCTGCACAGGAGTGGGGCACAATTTCTCGGTATACTCTCGCGCTTCTTGCTCGGCGCGGTCTTCAATACTCTTTTGGCATGCACTAAAACAAACCAAAGCAAGAGCAAATACAATCAACTTTCTCATCGTTTATTTGAAATTTGTGCAAAGTTAATACTTTTTTTCAAAAAAATATCGTATCTTTGCAACTTTAAAAGAAAAATCACGACTCATGAACCATATCAGGAACTTCTGTATCATTGCTCACATAGACCATGGCAAGTCGACCATTGCCGACCGTCTGCTCGAATATACCAACACCATTCAAATTACGGAGGGGCAGATGCTCGACGACATGGATCTTGAAAAAGAGCGAGGCATCACCATTAAGAGTCATGCCATACAGATGAACTATTCCTATGAGGGTGAAGATTATACGCTCAACCTGATTGACACGCCGGGGCATGTAGACTTTTCGTATGAGGTGTCGCGTAGCATTGCTGCCTGCGAAGGGGCCATTCTGGTTGTAGATGCCACGCAGGGCGTTCAGGCGCAAACCATTTCGAACCTTTATATGGCCATTGAGCACGACCTGGAAATCATTCCCGTCATCAACAAAATCGACATGCCCAGTGCCATGCCCGATGAGGTAGAAGACGAAATTGTGGAACTGCTGGGCTGCAAGCGCGAAGAAATTATCCGTGCATCGGGAAAGACCGGTGAGGGTGTTGAAGAAATTCTCAATGCCGTGGTGGAGCGCGTTCCGCATCCTGTGGGCAACGAGCAGGCACCGCTGCAGGCGCTCATCTTCGACTCCGTGTTCAATTCCTTCCGTGGCATCATTGCTTATTTTAAAATCGAGAACGGCAGCATTCGCAAAGGCGACAAGGTGAAGTTCTTCAACACGGGCATGGAGTATGTGGCCGACGAAGTGGGGGTTCTGAAAATGGATATGATACCCAAACAGGTGCTCCATACCGGCGAGGTGGGATACATCATCAGCGGCATCAAGGATGCCAAAGAGGTGAAGGTGGGCGACACCATCACTCACATTGCCAATCCCTGCTCAAAAGCCATTGAGGGCTTTCAAGAGGTGAAACCCATGGTTTTTGCCGGTGTCTATCCTATAGACCCCACAGAGTATGAAAACCTGCGGGCTTCGCTCGAGAAGTTGCAACTCAACGATGCTTCGCTCACCTTCCAGCCGGAATCGTCGGTTGCGTTGGGATTCGGTTTCCGCTGTGGCTTTCTCGGCCTGTTGCACATGGAGATTGTGCAAGAGCGTCTCGACCGTGAGTTCAATATGGATGTCATCACCACCGTGCCTAACGTTTCTTATATGGTTTATGATAAGCACGGCAACTCTAAAGAGGTGCACAATCCATCCGGATTACCTGAGGTTACTGCCATCGACCACATAGAAGAACCTTATATCAAGGCTTCCATCATCACCACCACCAATTTCATCGGTCCTATCATGACACTCTGCCTCGATAAACGGGGTGAACTCATCAAACAAGAGTTCGTGAGCGGCAACCGTGTAGAGCTGCATTTCTATATTCCGCTTGGCGAGATTGTGATAGACTTCTACGATAAGCTGAAGAGCATTTCAAAGGGATATGCTTCGTTCGACTATCACATCGACTCGTTCCGCCCTTCGAAGCTTGCCAAGTTAGACATTCTGCTCAATGGCGAACCCGTGGATGCTCTTTCCACGCTTACCCACCAGGATAACGCAGTAACCTTGGGGCGGCGCATGTGTGAGAAGCTTAAAGAACTCATTCCACGCCAACAGTTCGACATAGCCATTCAGGCTGCCATCGGTGCCAAGATTGTGGCTCGCGAAACCATCAAGTGTGTGCGCAAGGATGTAACCGCCAAGTGCTACGGAGGTGATGTGAGCCGAAAGCGCAAATTGCTTGAAAAACAGAAGCGTGGCAAAAAACGTATGAAGCAAATCGGTAATGTGGAAGTACCGCAAAAGGCATTCCTTGCAGTTTTAAAACTCGACTGACGTATCCCAAACAAGTCCTAGATTTAACAAACCTAACAACCTATAAGTAGCTACAATGAAAGAATTAGTTAACACAACCCGCGACATCGCACGTGAGCTGGCACGCAAATACAGTACCATGACTCACGATGAACTCGATGAACTGGAAAGCATTCTGGTGCCTATGAAGTTTGCCAAGGGCCAGAAAATTTTAAATGAGGGAGATGTGTGTGAGAATATCTACTATATCGATCACGGATTGATACGCCAATTCTATTTCAAGAACGGGAAAGAGGTTACAGAGCATCTGGGCGAAGACGGCACCATCTTTATGTGCATCGAGAGCTTGTTCAAGGAAGAACCCACCCGGCTGCAGGTGGAGGCTCTCGAACCTACTGTGATATATGCCATGCCAAAGCGCGACCTTGAACTGGTTGCCCTTCACAATGTGAACATTCAGATGATGTATAGAAAGATACTTGAAGAGAGCTTGATTATTTCTCAAGTTCATGCCGACCTCGTGCGCTTCGAATCTGCCCAGAGTCGCTATAAACGCATGTGCAAACTCAACCCACAGGTTGTTTTGCGTGCACCCCTTGTTTATATTGCCAACTATTTGCAAATGACTCCCGAAACGCTGAGCAGAGTGCGTTCGGCTACATTGATGGAGAAATAAAACATAAGTTCAAGCAAAAAAAACGGAGGAGTGAAAATCATTCATATCATGATTGTTTCACTCCTCCGTGTTTTTTCTCTATGCTCAAGCCTTCTGTTCTTTACTGATACAGATACCTCTTGATGCTCTTCTTCGGTGTTTTGGCAAACTCTTCCTCGTGAATTTCTATAGAAACAAGTTTGCTGTAGGAAGGAATAATGGTATTCAGCTGCTGGCGGTTTTGTTCCATGATGTTGGTCAGCTCTGTTTTGGAAATACCTTGATTCTTGGCTTCATCATAGTCGGGGTGCACCAGTCCAACCAGTTTCTCTTCGCGTTGCACCACCACACTCTCCACCACGTATGGCATCGAGTTCAGCTTGTCTTCTATTTCTTCGGGGTAGATGTTTTGCCCGTTCGAACCTAACAGCATGTTCTTTGAACGACCTTTGATGAATACATTGCCGTCTTCGTCCATCAGTCCCAAGTCGCCGGTGTGATACCATCCGTCTCTGTCGATGGTCTGGCGGGTAGCCTCTTCGTTTTTGTAATAGCCGAGCATCACGTTCATGCCCTTGACAAGAATTTCTCCGGGAATGTTTGCCGGGTCCGGACTGTCTATGCGCACTTTCATGTGCACTACTTCTCTTCCGCAGCTGCCCGGTGCAAAGGTTTTATAATCGGCGTATGTGATGATGGGTGCACATTCGGTTGCTCCATACCCAACGGTGTAGGGGAAGTTGATTCGTTTCAAGAAAGCTTCCACCTCTTGGTTGAACGCTGCGCCCCCAACAATAATCTCATAGAACTTGCCGCCGAATGCATTCACCACTTGCTCGCATATTTTCTCGTTGAGACGACGGTTGATAACCGGCATGTTGAGCAATATCTTCATCATGTTGTTCTCCAGCTTGGGAAGCACTTTTTTCTTGATGATTTTCTCAATCACGAGTGGAACGGCAATGATGATAACTGGTTTCACATCGGCAAAGGCTTGTGCGATGATGGCCGGACTTGGTATGCGGGTGAGGAAGAAGATGTGGCATCCCGAAAGGAATTCGAATAAAAATTCAAAAGCCATACCATACATGTGGGCCATGGGTAGAATGCTGATAACGTTGTCGCCGGCTTTTATTTTGTGACCTATCACCGACAAGGCAAAATCGGCATTGCTCCATAGAGCGCGATACGGAATCATCACTCCTTTCGAAAAGCCCGTTGTTCCGCTTGTGTAGTTGATAAGTGCCAGTTCGTCGGGCGACTGTTCAATATAATAATGTACATGCTCTTGGCGGAAATACTTCGGGAACTTTTTTCCGAACATTTCGTTCAGGTGTTCGCGGGCGTAGGTGAGCTTGTCAGTTCGGCTCACCATGAGCGAATAGTCGGGTATGTTGATGATGCCTTCGAGCGCCGGCATTTTGGTAGCATCGATGATGGTTGCCACCACGTCGCCTACAAACAGCAGCTTGGCATCGGAGTGGTTCACAATGTTGTGTATCTGGTCGGCAGTGAACTCATGCAATATGGGCACGGCAATGGCTCCATAGGTGAGCGTGGCCAGAAAAGCCACTGCCCAGTGTGAGCTGTTGCGCCCGCAGAGTGCGATTTTATCGCCTTTCACCACGCCGCTGTTTTCAAATAAGATGTGTAGTTTTTCTATTTTGCGTGCCACATCGTGGTATTGCAAAGTTGCGCCCTTATAGTCAGTGAGTGCATCGAGGTGCCAATTCTTCACGATGCTCTGTTCTATAAGGTTGTTAAAACTTGGTATGTTTTGATTTGGGTTTAACTGTTGATTTGGTTCCATTGCACAATTTTCTTTTCGATGTGCAAAGGTAATATCTTATTTGCTCATTTGCAAATGTTTTGTGCAGTATTTTACTTGTTAGCCTGATTTTTTTGCTTTTTACTCATATCTCATGGACTTGGCGGGGTGAATATGTGCCACAAGATAGCTTGGAGCGATGAGCATGAACACGCTGATGAGCAGTGTTGCCAGGTTCAGTGCCAACACAATGGGCAGGTTGAGTTCGGCAGGAACGGTGCTCACATAATAGGTGGTGGGATTGAGTTTCACCAAGCCCAGCTGGTCTTGCAGAATCACCAGCCCAATGCCAATGATGTTTCCGATGAGCAGTCCACGCCCGATGATGAACACGGCAAACCACAGGAAAGTTCGCCTGATGGATTGGTTTCTGGCTCCCAGCGCTTTAAGAATGCCAATCATCTGAGTTCGTTCCAGAATGATGATGAGCAGTCCGCTAATCATGGTCACGCCTGCCACGGCAGTCATCAGTGCCAGTATAATCCAAACGTTCAGGTCGAGCAGGTTGAGCCACGAAAAAATTTGCGGGTTCAGTTCGCGTATGGTGCGCGACGAAAAGGTTTCGCCATTTCGGTCTTGCTTGCGGTTCACGGTTTCCACAAACCTTGCTGCCACCTGGTCGAGTTGTTCAAAGTCTTTCACCAGAACTTCCGCCCCGCTCACTTGGTCGGGTTCCCATCCGTTCAGTTTGCGTGCCGTGTAAAGGTCGGTCAGACAGAGCGAGCGGTCGTATTGTGCCAGATTAGTTTCATAGATGCCGGCAATGGTAAAGCGCCGTGCTCTCACTCCGCCTTGGTCAATGAAATAGGCGAATATCTTGTCGCCGGTCTTGAGCAGTAGCTGTTTGGCTATGGTGTTTGAAATCAATATGTTGTTACTGCTTTTCACTGCCGAGAACTGTGGAATGCTTCCTTCCACCATGTGCTTATGCAGGAAGGTGGTGTCGTATTCTTCGGCGATGCCTTTGAACACGATGCCCAGAAAGTCGTTGTCGGTTTTCAAGATTCCTTGTTTCAACACGAACCGTTCGGCATGGGCTACGCCTTCAATGCCCAAGATGGCGTTTTTCATGGAATCGTTGATGGCAATGGGGTGCTGTTCGCTGGTTTGCAGCGTCAGGAAGTTTGCCACCTGAATATGGCTGCCAAATCCCACCACCTTGTCGCGTATGGTATGTTTGAATCCAAGAATCACGCTCACCGACACAATCATCACAGCCAGTCCGATGGCAACACCGGCTGTTGCTATCTGAATGGCAGGTTGCGACACGCGCCGGCGGTCGCCTCCTTCAGCGTATATTTTTCGTGCAAGAAAGAGTTCGAGGTTCATTCTCTACAGTTTTCTTCCGGGGTACACTTCCAATGCTTTTCTCAACACGATGAGTGCCCGTTCCAGATCTTCTTTCTTGAGCACGTATGCGATGCGCACCTGGTCTATTCCCGCTCCGGGTGTGGTATAGAATCCGGCAGCGGGAGCCATCATCACGGTTTCTCCCTCGTAGTTGAAGTCTTCCAGGCACCAGCGGCAGAATTCCTCGGCCGAGTCTACGGGCAGCTTGGCCACGGTATAGAAGGCTCCCATGGGAATGGGCGAGTAAACGCCGGGTATGCGGTTGAGCCCGTCGATAAGGCATTTGCGCCTTTCCACATACTCGTCGTACACATCGCGGTAGTATTCTTCGGGTGCATCGAGCGATGCCTCGGCCACAATCTGTCCGATGAGGGGAGGGGAGAGTCGTGCCTGACAGAATTTCATCACGGCGGCCTTCACCGCCTCGTTTTTGGTGATGAGGGCTCCAATGCGTATTCCGCATTCGCTGTAGCGTTTCGAAACAGAGTCGATGAGAATCACGTTTTGTTCAATTCCTTCCAGGTGGCAGGCCGAGATGTAGGGCGAGCCGGTGTAGATGTATTCGCGGTACACCTCGTCGGAGAAGAGATAGAGGTCGTATTTTTTCACCAGGTCGCGAATCTGGTTCATTTCACGGCGTGTATATAGATAGCCTGTTGGGTTGTTGGGGTTGCAGATCATGATGGCGCGTGTGCGCTCGTTGATGAGTTCTTCAAACTTTTCCACCTTTGGCAGCGAGAATCCCTCGTCGATGGTGGTGGCGATGGTTCTGATTTTTGCGCCGGCCGATATAGCGAAAGCCATGTAGTTGGCGTATGCCGGTTCCGGCACAATGATTTCGTCACCGGGGTTCAGGCAGCTCATGAAGGCGAAGAGCACGGCTTCGCTACCTCCGGAAGTGATGATGATGTCGTTGGCGTTCACGTTGATGTTGAACTTGTTGTAATAGCCAACAAGTTTTTCACGGTAGCTCAGATATCCTTGACTGGGCGAATATTCAAGCACGGTGCGGTCTATGTTTTTCAGCGCATCGAGTCCCACCTGCGGTGTGGGCAGGTCAGGCTGTCCAATGTTCAGGTGATACACTTTGATGCCGTTCTTTTTGGCAGCGGCGGCCAGTGGTGCCAGCTTTCTGATGGGCGATTCGGGCATTTCAAGTCCGCGTATGGATATTTCAGGCATAATCAGTTATTCCCTTCTCTGGTAGTTTTTGAGTTTTCTTCTTTATTTACGATTGCAAAAGTACAAATAATATTTCATTTCTCCAAATGTTCCTGTTATTCAATAAAAAACATCCCCATCTTTTCTCGCTGAGCCGGCATTTTCTTGTCTGTTGCCGTTGCGTGAAAGATGGGGATGTGGGTTTGCGCTAACAGATAAACGTTTGCGCTTTACTTTTTGTTGTCTACGGCAGCCTGTTCAATGGCCAGTCCGCGACGGTAGTTCTCGATGTAGGCGTTGAATCCTGCCACGTCTTCCGGTGTGGGAGCGATTTCTGTGCCAGTGTTTCCGGCGAACACCACCTCTTCGAGATAGTCGGCAAGTGAGCGTTTCTCAGTGTTGTTCACCAGATACGAGGCGAGCAGTGCTATGCCCCAAGCGCCGCCTTCGCCGGCTGTTTCCATCACCGAGATGGGCGAGTTGAGTGCTGCAGCGAGCATGCGCTGACCCACGCCCTTGGTTTTGAAGTAGCCGCCATGACCGGTGATGCGGTCAACCTTCACGTTCTCTTCTTTGAGCAGGATGTCGTTGCCCAGTTTGAGCACGCCAATGGCTCCATAGAGGTGTGCGCGCATGAAGTTGGCCAGGTTAAACTTGTCGTTGGCCGAGCGCACAAACAGGGGTCGCCCTTCGGCAAGTCCGGTCACGGGTTCGCCGCTCACATAGTTGTAAGCCATCAGTCCGCCGCAGTCGGCATCGCCTTCCAGTGCCTTGTTAAAGAGTTTGCCATAAAGTTCGTTCATGTCTACGGGCACTCCGAGCAGTTGCTGGTATTCCTTGAACAGTCCCACCCAGGCATTGATGTCGCTGGTGCAGTTGTTGCAGTGCACCATGGCCACGAGCGAAGCGTCGGGAGTGGTCACCATGTCAATCATCTCGTAGGGTTTCGAGAGTTCTTTCTCGAGCACGATCATCGAGAACGACGATGTTCCGGCCGACACGTTACCTGTGCGTTGCTTCACGGCATTGGTGGCCACCATTCCTGTTCCGGCATCGCCTTCCGGCGGGCACACGGGCACTCCGGCTTTCAGGTGTCCCGAAACGTCGAGCTTGTAGGCACCCTCGGGAGTGAGGAATCCGGCATTTTCGCCTGCGTTCAGCGAGCGTGGCAGAATGTCTTCCAGCTTCCAGGGATATTGGCGCATGCTGATGAGCTTGTCGAACTTCTCCACCATGGTGGCATCGTAGGTTTTGGTTTTGGGGTCTACGGGAATCATGCCCGAGGCATCGCCCACGCCCAGCACAAACTGTCCGGTAACCTGCCAGTGCACATATCCTGCCAGTGTGGTCAGGTATTTGATGTCTTTCACATGCTCTTCGTTGTCGAGTATGCACTGATAGAGGTGGCTGATGCTCCAGCGCAGTGGAATGTTATAGTTGAAGAGTTCCGAGAGTTCGGCAGCTGCTTTCCCGGTGTTGGTGTTTCTCCAGGTGCGGAAGGGCACCAGAATCTGCTGGTTTTTGTTGAATGCCATATAGCCGTGCATCATGGCCGAGAAACCGATGGCAGCGAGTGTTTCAATTTCGCAGTCGTATTGTTTGAGCACGTCTTTGCGCAGTTCGGCATAGCAGTCTTGCAGTCCATACCAGATGGCCTCTGTCGAGTAGGTCCAAAGTCCGTCAACGAGCTGGTTTTCCCATTCGTGGGCTCCCTGAGCTATGGGCTTGTTCTCCTGGTCTATGAGAACAGCCTTGATGCGGGTAGAGCCAAACTCTATGCCGAGGATGGCTTTACCCGATTCAATGGTTTGTTTAGCTGTCATACTCATTTACTTCAGCGCTTTATTCAACATGTAGTAGATTTCGCTGTTGCGCAGTTCCTGCTTGAAGTTGGCAATGGTGGTTTCTTTGTTGATGCGCACATATTCAATGCCGGTCATTTCGGCAAAGTCTTCCCAATACTCCTCTGTGATGTCGTATGAGAATGCGCTGTGGTGTGTGCCACCGGCCAGAATCCATGCGCCGGCACCAATCTCGAATGTGGGCTGTGGCACCCACAGAGCGCTTGCCACGGGCAGGTTGGGCATGGGTTTGGGTTCTATGCACTCCACCTCTTGTGAAATCAGGCGGAATCGGTTGCCAAGGTCCACGATGGTAGCCTTGATGCCGCGTCCAACTTTCGAAGTGAACACCAGGCGAGCTGTTTGCTGTTTGCGAATGCCAATGCCCAGGAAGTGCACCTCTAGGGTGGGTTTGTCAACAGCGATGAGCGGGCAAACCTCCAGCATGTGGCTCTGCAGACAGCTTGAGCGGTCGCCGGCGAAGTTCAGGGTGTAGTCTTCCAGGAACGAGCATCCGGTGGGCATGCCCTGCTGGATTACCCACAGCGAGCGATACAGACAAGCGGTTTTCCAGTCGCCCTCGGCACCGAAGCCGATACCTTCTGCCATCAGGCGCTGCGAAGCCAGACCGGGAATCTGGTCGAAGCCCACGAAGTTGGGGTCGTCGATGTCGGCATCGCCCAGGTCGTCGAAGTTGGTGGTGAAAGCAGTTGCACCTTCGTCTTTCAGCACGCGGCGCAGTGCAATTTCGGCCTTGGCAGCGTTGAACACCTTCTGCCAGTAAACCTCTTCTCCGCTCTCGTCAATCTTAATGGTGTATTGTTTCTTGTATTCTTCCACCAGGGCGTTGGCCTCTTCGTCGGTCACTTTCTTGAAGTATTCCATCAGCGAGCTCACGGGGTAGTAGTCTACATGGTAGCCCAGGCGCTGTTCAAACTCCACACGGTCGCCATCGGTAACGGCCACGTTGTTCATGTTCATACCGAACATCAGGCAGCGCACGTTTTTGGCATCGGCCACACCGGCGGCCACGCGAGCCCACACGGCAATCTGCTTCTGTGCGGTTTCGTCTTTCCAGTATCCGCACACCACCTTGCGGGGCACACGCATGCGGGTGCAGATGTGTCCGAACTCGATGTCGCCGTGTGCACTCTGGTTCAGGTTCATGAAGTCCATGTCCATGGTTTCCCAGGGAATTTCGGCATTGTATTGTGTGTGGAAGTGGAGCAGCGGCTTCTGCAGTGCCTGCAAGCCTTTGATCCACATTTTGGCAGGCGAGAAGGTGTGCATCCATGTAATAATGCCCACGCACTTCTCGTCGTTATTGGCAGCCTTCATCACGGCTTCCACCTCTTTCGAGCTGTTGGCAGTTCCTTTGTAAACCACCTTGATGGGGATGATGCCGCTGTCGTTGAGTCCGGCCACCATTTCTTTGCTGTGAGCGTCAACGGCGATTACTGCATCGCCACCATAGAGTAACTGTGCGCCAGTTACCCACCAAAGTTCTAAATTTTCAAACATAGTTTTAAGCACCCCTCTCTTATTCCCTTTTGTTTTGTGTGGGAAAGACCGTTTCAGGGGCAATGGGTCTTAGGTTATTAATTTGATTTTAAGATGATATAAATTCTTTTTTGCGGTGAGCTTTCCTATTATTTACAGGATGGGTTTACTGCTCACTTTTTCTTCTGCCCGTAGTAGGCGTTGGGTCCGTGTTTGCGGTTGTAGTGTTTTTCAACCAGCAGCGGGTTCATGGTGGTGTTGGGGTTCACGGCAAACGAGACGAAGGCCATTTTTGCGCACTGCTCCATCACCTTGGCGTTATACACGGCATTGTCGGGCGAGGTTCCCCACGAGAAAGGTCCGTGGTTTTTCACCAGCACGGCGGGTGTGTGGTCGGGGTTTATTTTGCGAATGTTCAGAATCTCGTCAACAATCACGTTGCCGGTTTCCAGTTCATATTGTCCTTCAACCTCTTCCTTGGTCATGTCGCGTGTGCAGGGGATGTCTTTGTAGAAATAGTCGGCATGCGTGGTTCCAATGTTAGGAATATCGCGCCCGGCCTGTGCGAATGCAGTGGCATAGGTGCTGTGAGTGTGCACCACGCCCTGAATGTTGGGGAAGGCCTTATATAGAACAAGGTGTGTGGGTGTGTCGCTCGAGGGGTTGAGTTCTCCCTCCACCACTTTTCCTGTTTCCAGGTCAACCACCACCATGTCTTCGGCTTTCATGTTGTCGTAGCTCACGCCCGAAGGTTTAATCACCACAAGGCCTTTCTCCCTGTCTATACCCGACACGTTTCCCCATGTGAAGATAACGAGTCCTTGCTTCACCAGGTCGAGGTTGGCCTTGAAAACTTTCTGTTTCAGTTCTTCTAACATACGTTTAAAGGTATTAAAATCAAGTTGTTGCGTTTATAGTTTGAATGTGGGGTCGTCGTCGTAGAGTTTCTTGTTGAAACGATACAGTGCGGCCCCCCGTTTAGAGGTTGTTTTATCGATGAGTTCTGTTTTCTCGATAAAGTCGATGGCTTTGATGCGCTTTCTGAAGTTGCGTTTGTCTATTTCTTCACCCAAGATGGCTTCATACACTTTTTGCAGTTGTGTGAGTGTGAAGAGCGGCGGCAGCAGGTTGAAGCTGAGCGGTTCTGTGCTGATTCGTTTGCGCAGCAGTGTGATGGCTTTCCTCACCATCGTGGAGTGGTCGGAATAGAGTGGGGGCAGCTTGTCGGGTGCCACCCATTGCAGTCCGTATTTCTCACGAAGGTTGTCGTCGTAGTCTTTCACGTTGATGAGTGCGCAATAGGCCACCGTGATGACTCGTTCGCCCGGGTCTCGGTCAATGGCTCCGAAGGCTCCCACCTGCTTCATGTATATTTTCTTCAGTCCGGTGAGGTTGTAGAGGACGCGGTTGGCCGCGTCCTCCAAACTCTCTTCTGCCCCCACAAAGCCTCCGTAGAGCGACCACTCTCCGCGGCCGGGGTCCATTTGGCGTTTGCCTATGAGCAGTTTCAGCTTGCCGTCTTCAAATCCGAACACAATGCAGTCTACTGAAACCCAGACTTTAGAATGCTCGCTGTAATAGGTCATTCTGTGTTTCTTCTGTTGCTGCGGGAATTACCAGAAATACCAGTAGAAGCAAGCGCAGAGGCCAATCACCACGAGTGTGCCCACAACGTCGAACACGCCCCAGCTTTCTTTAATCGACTTCTTGAAGTCGCTGGTGAAGGTGATGGCATCGATCTGTGCCTTGCTGGGTGCGGGTGTAACCATTGAAACTGCATAGATGAACACGAGCAGGAACACCAGCAGCCAGCACTCGAACACGAGCCAGTTTGTTTGCCAGAACCATGTGGTGGCATTCCACAGTGCGCCGTCCATGGTTGCGCGGCCGGTGTCGGTGAACACGTTGGTAACCAGGCGCACCATGCCAATGAGGAATCCCACAATCATGGTGTATTCACCTGCCTTGGGTGTAACTTTTTTGCTCAGGATGCCGCATGCAAACACCACCACCATGGCCGGTGCCAGCAGCGACTGAATGCCCTGCAGGTAGTTGTAGAGGGTGTCCATACCCATCATGATGGGCAGCCAGGCAAAGCCGAGAATCACCACCACCACGGTGGCCACACGACCCACGAACACATAGTGAGCTTCGCTCATGCCTTTCTTCAGCGGTTTGTAGAAGTCTTCGGTGAAGAGTGTTGCGCAGCTGTTGAAGAATGCTGCAAGCGATGCCACCAGTGCGCAGATGAAGCCGATGGTTACAATGCCCTTGATGCCGGCGGGCAGCACCTGCTGCACCATGATGGCGAAGGCAGCATCGGTTTCTTCCATCACGAAGGCACCTTTCTGTGCCAGAGCGGCGGCAATCATACCGGGAATGAGGAACATAAAGCAAGGCAGCACCTTGAAGAAACCGGCGGCAATGGTACCGCGGCGTGCGCGCTTAATCACTTCGGCATTGTCTTCGCCGGGAACCTGTCCGAGCACACGCTGAACGATGTGCTGGTCGGTGCACCAATACCAGAAACCGATGATAGAGGCACCAATGAACACCACGAATCCGGGATATTCCTGATACATGGAGTCGCCCTCTTCCCAGTGGAACATGTGTGTGGTTCCGTAGCCGTTGTTCAGCTTTCCGCAATAGTCCATCATGCTGGTCCAGCCTTCGGCGATGCTACCGCCACCCAGGGCGGCAAGACCGAGGAAGAGCACCAGGAACGAACCGATAATAAGAATAGGTGTTTGTATGGTGGAGAGCGTCATCACACCCTTCATGCCACCGAACACGGTGAACACGGCAGTGATGAGAATCAGGCCGATGGCACCATACCAGAAGTTCAGGCCCCACAGGTATTTAAAGAAGATACCGCCGGTGAGTGCAGTCACGCTCACCTTGGTGAGGATGTATGCCACGAGTGTGATCACCGAGAGCCAATAGCCGGTGCGCTTGGTGTAGCGGAATTTCAGGAAGTCGGGCATGGTGATGATTTTGCCCATTTTGTTGATCATCAGCTGATAGAAGGGCACAAACAGCCAACCCAGGATGAGAATCATCCATCCCTGCATTTCCCAGTGAGCCATGCCCACGCCGCTCTTGGCACCTGTTCCGGCCAGTCCCACCAGGTGTTCGCTACCGATGTTGGCTGCAAAGATGGCCATACCAATTACATACCAGGGTTCGCCCTTACCGAAGAGGTAAGCCGACGAGTCTTCTCCTTGCTGCGATTTCTTGTCTTTCCAGATGGCATACCACACGGCAGCCACCACACCGCACAGGCCAACGGCGAGCACCGCCCAGTCGAGCCAAATGAATTCATGTGAACTCCAATTCATAATGTTGTTTTCTAATATAAAATAGGTTATTGTTTGATTGATTAATTATTTCACTGAGAACTTATAAGCTGCGTGGCTGTAATATTTCTTGCCGGGTTTCAGTGTGGGCTGCACCCAGTCGGCTTTGTTGGGACTGTCGGGATATTTCTGACTTTCCAGGCACACGCTCACATGCTGCGGGTAAACCAGGTTGTTTTTGTGGTGAATGTTCACCTCGTTGCCCACGCCCTGGAAGTTGCCGCTGTACACCTGCACACCAGGTTCGTTGGTAAACATTTCCATAAAGATGCCGCTCTTGGGGCTATAGAGGCTTGCGCACACCTGTGTGTCGTCGCCCTTGCCGTCTTTATAGGTGTTCAGGCACCAGTTGTGGTCGTAGCCGCCTGCATTCTGAATTTGGTCGAACTGCGACTTGATGCTGTCGCCGATGGCGTGCGGAGTGCGGAAGTCCATGGGGGTTCCTTCCACGGGTTTCACCTCGCCTGTGGGAATGTAGAGCTTGTCGGAGGGTGTGAAGTTATCGGCATTCACATAGAGCACCTGGTCGTAGCCGGGCTGTGTGAAGTCGCCGCTCAGGTTGTAGTAGTTGTGGTTGGTTTGGTTGATGATGGTTTCCTTGTCGGTGGTAGCCTCCCAGGTGATGTCGAGTGTGTTGTTGGCAGTAACGGTGTAGGTGGTGATGGCAGTAACGGTTCCGGGGAATCCGTTTTCACCGTCTTCGGCCACGATGGTGAGCTTCAGAATGGAGTCGCCAATCTGTTCAGCGTCATACACCTGGTTCATCCATCCGGTGGTGCCTCCGCCGTGCAGGCAGTTTCCGTTGTCGTTGGCTTTCAGCTGATATTCCTGTCCGTTGAGTGTGAACTTCGCGTTTTTGATGCGGTTGGCATATCGGCCAACGCTCGAACCGTAGTCGGTGGGTGAGTTCAGCGTGTCGGCATACTGGCGAATGTTGTCGAAACCGAGCACCACGTCGGTTGGTTTGCCGTTTTTGTCGGGCACCACGAGCGAAACCACTCGTCCGCCATAGTTGGTGATGCACACTTCCATGCCGTTGGCGTTTTTCAGTGTGTAGAGTTTCACTGGTTTCTGGTTGATGGTGGTGTCGAAGGCAGCTGGGTTGAGCCCCGAAACGGTGAGTTGCGTTTCGTTGCCGCCGGCACACGAAGAGAGCAGGAATGCAGCCATCCCCGCCCCACAGAGTAGGTTCTTGATGTTCATCATAATTGTTTTTTGTAGTTAGTATTGAAATTTGGTGTAAAATTACAACTTTTTATTCTAAGCACATTCACTTTCTTGTTCTTTTTTACGTTTTCAACTGTTAATAATTATAAAATGGGTGGTATGAAGGTAAAAGAAAAAGCCCAAGGCGGGTAGCCTTGAGCTTTATTCTTGTGGAATTGTTTACCTGACAGTATCAATCCACGGGGATATCGGTGTTCACGTTCTTCGAGCCGATGAGTGCGTAGTAGAGGATGTATGCTGCGCAGAGCAGGGGCACCCAGTAGCTGGTGAGATAGCTGCCGGTGATGTCGGCAACCCATCCCTGCACGGCCACCATGATGGCGAAGCCGCAAACCATGGTCATGAAGGCGCCCGAGGCGATGGCGGTGTATTTGCCCAGTCCCTCTGTGGCCAGGTTGAAGATGCCGCCCCACATCACGCTGGCGCACAAGCCCACGAGCAGGAAGCAGAAGATGCCCACCGGCACTTCACCCCACATCACTTTCATGTAGGCATAGTCGATGCCCGGCACGCTCACTGTTGTGGAGGTGGGCAGGTAGATGCCCAAGAGCAGCAGCACGATGGCGAGCCCGGCCACGAAGGTCATCATGGCTTTTGTGCTCACCTTTGCTCCCACGCTGGCACCGATGAAACGTCCCACGAGCATGAGCAGGAAGTAGATGGAGCCCAGTGTTCCGGCATAGCCGGCGTCCATGGCTAAGCCCGGTGTGGCTGCATCGGGCGCAGCGGTGAGGTATTGGAGGATGAAGCCGGGAATACCCATTTCCACGCCGCCATAGAGTCCGATGGCCAGGATGCCCAGGTTGAAGTGGCGGAACGAGAAAGCCGAGTGTGCGTCTTTCTGTTTAGCGGTTTCTTTCTTGGCCTGCACGGGTTCTTCAATCTTGGTGAAGAAAATCACAATGAATGCAATCACGAAGATGGCCAGTGCAATCATCAGTGCGGGTGTGGCATCAGCGATTTTAGCTTTGGCAGCATCGCCGATGAGTGCTCCCATGATGATGTAAACAGCCACGGCAGCCGACGAGTTGAACACGCCTCCCGTTTGAATGAGCTGGTTGCCCTTGTTGCCGCCGCCACCCAGCAGGTTGAGCATGGGGTTCACCACGGTGTTCAGGATGCACATGCAGCAGCCCGAGATGAGTGCTCCCACCAGGTAGACGGCCATGCCGCCCCAGCCCGAGAGCCACTGCACCAGAATGCCCACGATGCCCACCAACAGGCCAATGAGGGCTGTTTTCTTATAGCCATACTTCTGAATGCACATACCGGCGGGGAATCCCATCACCAGGTAGGCCATGAAGTTGCCGTAGTTGCCAATCATGGCCATGAAGTTGGTGGTGCCGAACTGGTTCTTCACAATAACGCCCATGGGTGAACACAGGTTGGTCACAAAGGCAATCATTGCGAACAGGGCAATCATTACAATGATGGCAGCCCATTGTTTATTTTGCTGACTCATAATAAAATAATGTTTTGTTAAGTGTTAGCAAATTTTGCGCGAGCCATCGCTGATGATTACGTCATACACCTTGGGTTCTTTGCCATATTTGGCAGCATATTTTTCTTTGGCTGTGGCAATGAAGCTGTCGTAGAGTTCGTCTTTCACCAGGTTGATGGTGCATCCGCCGAATCCGCCGCCCATGATACGGCTACCGGTAACGCCGCACTCCTTGGCGATGTCGTTGAGGTAGTCGAGCTCCTCGCAGGAAACTTCATACTCCTTGGAGAGACCCTCGTGTGTTTCATACATCTTCTTTCCTACGGTTTCGTAGTCGCCAGCCACCAGGGCATCGCAAACAGCCAGCACGCGGTCTTTCTCGCCCAGCACGAAGTGAGCACGCTTGTAGTCTTCTTCGCCCACCTCGGCACGCACCTCTTCGAGCTGTTCCCATGTGCAGTCGCGCAGTGTTTCAAAGGTTCCTTCCGGGTGCTTGGCAGCGATGTGCTTCACCACGTTTTCGCAGCTGTTGCGGCGGTCGTTATAGGGCGAACCAGCGAGTTCGTGTTTCACGCACGAGTTGAGCAGCACCAGCTTGTAGCCTTTGGGCTCGAAGGGGAAGTATTCAAACTCGCGGCTGCGGCAGTCGAGTCGCATCAGCTTGCCGGCCTGTCCGAACACGCTTGCAAACTGGTCCATGATACCGCAGTTCACTCCGCAGTAGTTATGCTCGGTAGCCTGTCCGGCGAGCACCATATCCCACTTCGAGACTTTGTTGTCGCCAAAGAGGTCGTTCAGTCCGCATGCGAAGCAGCTTTCCATGGCAGCGCTCGACGACATGCCGGCACCCAGGGGTACATCACCTGCGAAGGCAATATTGAATCCTTTTACGGGAACGCCCAACTTCTCCATTTCCAGTGCAATGCCATAGATGTAGCGAGCCCAGCTTGCGCGTGGTCCCTGTCCGTCGTGGAAGTCGAAGTCTACACGGTCTTTCAGGTTGATTGAGTAAGCGCGAATGGTGCTTTCCGTTCCGTTGGGTCTCATTTCGGCCATGATGCCTTTGTCTACTGCTCCGGGGAACACGAAACCACCGTTATAGTCGGTGTGTTCGCCAATGAGGTTGATGCGACCTGGAGATGCATAGATGTTACCGGTTTTGCCATCGAAGTGCTTGATGAAGCGGCTTCTTACGAATTCAATGTCCATAATCTTTTTATGTTTTAAAATGTTAGTAATTTGTTGTTTTCGGTTGAATGATTACTCCTTATTAATATATATAAGGCAGGTTTGTGTTATTTTTCCACCCCGAACTTATAGATGGTTTTCTGTTTGTATTCTTCTCCCGGGCGCAGCACCACTGAGGGGAAGTAGGGGTGGTTGGGCGAATCGGGGAAGTGCTGGCATTCGAAGCAGATGCCCGAGCGGCGTGGGAAGGTGGCTCCGTGCTGTCCGGCATAGCCGTCGGCCCAGTTGTCGGTATAGAGCTGCACGCCGGGTTCGGTGGTGTACACCTCCATGGTGCGTCCGCTTGTGGGTTCCACAATGCGAGCGGCAAAGCTCAGCTCGCCCTCTTCTTTCTTGTTCAGCACATAGCAGTGGTCGTAGCCGGCCCCGTTCTTGATTTGCTCGTCGGTGGGGTGGTCGATGTCTTTGCCCACGGCCTTGGGTGTGCGGAAGTCGAAGGGTGTGCCTTCCACAAAGCGAATTTCGCCTGTGGGGATGCTTGTTTCGTCGATGGGCAGGTAGTAGTCGGCATTGATTTCGCACACCTGGTTCAGAATGTCGGGTGTGGGGTTGGCAATGCCTTGCAGCGAGAAGAATCCGTGACTGGTGAGGTTGAGGATGGTTTTCTTGTTGGTGGTGGCCATGTATTCAATCACCAGTTCGTTTTCGTCGGTGAAGGTGTACACAACCGTTACTCTAACTTCTCCGGTGTAACCCTCTTCGCCATACGGACTTACATATTTGAGCACCACCGAGTGGTCGTTCATTTGCAGTGCTTCCCACACCTTGGCGTTCCATCCTTTCTTTCCTCCGTGCAGTGCGTTAGGCCCGTTGTTGATAGCCAGTTCGTATTGCTTGCCGTTCAGCTGGAACTTGCCCCGGCAGATGCGGTTTCCGTATCGTCCGATGAGGGTGGAGAGATAGGGTTCCGGACTGTTGATAACATCCTGAATGTTATCGTGCCCCTGAATAACGTTGGCATGTTTGCCGTTGCGGTCGGGCACCATAATGGCCACGATGGCTCCACCGTAGTTGGTGATGGCCACTTCGTTGCCCTGGTTGTTTTTAAGGATGTAGAGGTCGGTCTGCTTGCCGTTCACATTGGCCTGAAAATCTTCGCGTTTCAAGCCACAGATATTCACAGTTTCAGTTGTGTTTGTCATAACAATATGTTTTTAGTTATTATTGTTATGCGCAAAGTTAAATATAAAAATTGAGTGTGGCAAGTTTTCGTGTTAAAATTTGATGGTTTTAAAGTTAAAAACCATTAAATGACGGACGCTGAAAGCGTCCACTTTCAGTAACCGGGGGTGCGAGCGTAGCGAGTACCCCCGGACTGTGGTCTCTAACAAGTGCACA
>CACXFT010000077.1 GCA_902767045.1 uncultured Prevotellaceae bacterium
GCAGGCATTGGTCGAGTACGACGTTATCTGGTCGTAGAGAAACAGGCTCCAGTCGTTGCCGTTGGGCATGGCCAGTTCGCCGTCGGCCAGTGCCAGCCAGTTGAGCACCTCTGTTTGCACCTCTTTGTTATGGTGCATCAGTGCATTGGTTTTCCATTTCTCTTCTCCGTAGAGCGAAGTCTGGAAGAGTTTCAGTGCAAGCGCGGCCTCGCCGAGTTCCTGCATCACCACATTCTGGTAAGATGTGTGGAAGTAGTTGTGGTTTTGCAGGGTGTAGTCGTCGTAGAGGTTCTGCCCTTTATAGAGCTGTGCAATGGTTTTCTGGTCGTAGTCGGGGTCTATGACCGTTTGGTTCTGTGCATCGCTTTTGTGTGAATAGCTGTTGATGGCAAACTCCCTGAGGCGGTTGAACCAGTAGGGGGCGAGGTTATCGTTGGGGAACAGTGCGAGCGTTACGGCGAGCACGTCGGCCTCCCATCCGTTTTCTTCGGCCTTGGTGTCGCCGGCATATCCTGTGGGAATGGTTCTGCCGAGTTCGTAGTTACACTCGGCCTTGAGCAGTTTCTCGATGTATTGTTTCTGTGCATCCGTGAGTTTGTCCCACTGGAAGAAGGCCGAATAGGCTACCGACATGGCCCAGAGCGAGCTTTCCCATACATGGTCGGAAGTGGAAGTAGAGCCCCAGTAGTTGTTGCCTGCGCACACCTTCAGTTTGTTGGCCTTGTGGGTGCTATAGGCAAACACGAGCGACTTCATGGCCATGGTTTCCAGGTCGTTCCAGGTTACTCCTTCGGGCAGTGTCACTTTTCCCTGTGCATATTTCACCAAGAAGGCACAAATCATCGAGAGGTCGGCATTGGGCCGCACGCCCTGTTCGTTGTTGCCCATGGTGTTCTCGCCTTTGAAGCAGCCGCAGTCTTCGCCCACGCTGTTGGGAGCGGCGCAGAGCTGGAAGTCGTTCTTCAGGTAGGAGGCAAAGTTGGCCAGCATCTGCAGCAGGTCGGCCTTCATGGTTTCTTCGCCCACAAATCCACTGTCGATGGTTCCTTCTGTAGGACTTTCCACGTCTTGCTCGGTGGGTTCTCCGGGTTCCACATAGTCGTCGGGCATCTTCACGAGCTGCACGTTATCGAACATCACGCACGAACCTCCCGAGAGCCAGTCTACGCTGAATCCCACATTCACATCGCCACTGGCAGCGAGCTCGAAGCTCACTTCAACCGTGTTCCAGGCGGCCGTGGTGAAATAGCCCGTACTGCCTTGTGAGAAAGGCACCGTGGTGGCTTGTGTTCCGGCAAAGATGTTGAACGACGAGGCCGCAGAGTTGGCATAGGCCGTTCTCACACTTGCCGTTAGTTTATACTTTCCTTTGGGCACCGCCTTCAGGGTTTGCTGCAAGGTGGTGTTGCCGGTGCTCCATCCCATGCGCAGATAGTAAGCCTGCTGCCCATGGGCCAGGGTGGTCACCTTCCCGAAGTTGTTATCGGTGTAGCAGTCGGCGGTCACCAGCAAGCGGGTCACGTCGGTGCCGGAAACGGTCCAGCCGGCAGGGGCGTTGAGCGTATAGCCACGCAGTCCGTCGCTGTTGTTGTTCACTGCAGAGAGCGAGGTGGTGGCATCGTTCTCAAAGGAGGCATTCACCACATACTGTGCCGTGACATCTTCCTGCGCCACAGCCGGCAAGCTCACCGCCATCAGCAAAGCGGAAAGCCAAACGAAAGTTTTTCTCATATCAGGTTAGTTATTAGTTTTTATCGTTGATAGCTCATTTCAGGATGGCCTGGGCCATGGCTTCGCCGAGCGCCTCGCACTGCTGTTTCACCTCCGGGGTGAGTGCCTGTTTCATGTCAACCGGTTCTCCCACCGTTTCAAAGTGCAGGTGCTCTTCGTTCCATTTGCCGATGGCGGCCACCGCTTTCGAAGCCCATCCATGAGAGCCGAACCAGCCGAAATAGTGGTTTCCCTTGATGTCTTTGCCGGCAATCTCGCTCAGCAGCACGTCCATCTCGTGATAGAGTCCTGTGTTGTAGGTGGGTGCTCCCACGATGAGTCCGCTATAGCGGAAGATGTCGCGCAGGATATAGGAGTGATGGGTTTTCGACACATTGTAGACCACAATGTTCTTCACCCCCGCTTTGCTGGCGGCTTGTGCAATATGCTCTGCCATGCGCTCGGTGTTGCCATACATGGTGCCGTAGCAGATCACGAGTCCGGGTTCGGTTTCGTAACGGCTCATGCGGTCGTAGAGTTCCACCACCTTATTTATATATTGGTGCCACACCGGTCCGTGGGTGGCACAGATATATTGCAGCTTCACGCCGGCCAGCTTTTTCAGTGCCTGCTGCACGGGCGTTCCATATTTGCCCACAATGTTGCTATAGTAGCGCACCATCTCAAGCCAGAAGGTGTCGCAGTTGATGTCGCTGTCGATGACTCCGCCGTTGAGAGCTCCGAAACAGCCGAAGGCATCGCCCGAGAAGAGCACCTGCGGGTCTTCAGCGCCGGCGTCGGCAGCCGAGCAGAGGGTCATCATGGTTTCGGGCCAGTGCACCATCGGGGTCATCACAAAGTCGAGCTTCAGTTTCCCCAGCTGAATGGTGTCGGCGTTCTTCACTTCCAGTGTTCCTTCGTTGATGCCATAGAATCCACTCATCATGCCAAAGGTTTTCTTGTTGCCCACCACCTGCACCTCGGGGTAGTATTTCTTGATGAGGGCTATCGACCCGCTGTGGTCGGGTTCCATGTGGTTAATCACCAGATAGTCGATGGGCCGCTCGCCAATCACCTCGCGAATGTTTTCTATGAACTGTGTAAAGAAGTCTACTTCCACCGTATCAATGAGGCACACTTTCTGGTCGTCGATGAGGTAGGAGTTATAGCTCACTCCGTTGGGCAGGGGCCACAATCCTTCGAAAAGGGTTTTGTTGCGGTCGTTTACACCCACATAATGAATGTTTTCTGTTATTTTCATTGTTTTATTGGTTGAAATTTCCCGCAAAGATACTTCTTTTTTCGTGAAGCCACAAACGAAAAAGGGCTTTCTTTAGTGCTTATCTCTATTTTTCTTTGTAACTTTGCACCCGAATTATATAGCTATACAATTTGAAGACATTTGAAGAATTGGGTGTAAGCGAAGAGATTCGCCGCGCCATCAGTGAGCTGGGCTTCGAAACGCCCATGCCCGTACAAGAAGAAGTAATCCCGTATCTGCTGGGCAACCGCAACGACGTGATCGCCCTGGCGCAAACCGGAACGGGAAAAACCGCAGCCTTTGGCATTCCTCTCCTGCAACGGCTCAACTTGCAAAGCCGAAACACGCAGGCACTCATCCTCAGTCCTACACGCGAACTGTGCCTGCAAATCAGCGACGACATCAAAGACTTTGCCCGATACATGCCGGGCCTGAACGTGGTGCCCGTGTATGGAGGCACCAGCATCATGAACCAGATCAGAGCCCTGCAACATGGGGCACAAATCATTGTGGCCACTCCGGGCCGACTCATCGACTTGATGAACCGGGGCAAGGTGCAACTCAACGACGTGAACAACGTGGTGCTCGACGAGGCCGACGAAATGCTCAACATGGGCTTCTCGGAGAGCATCAACGAGATTTTCGAACACCTGCCCGAGGAAAGAAACACCTTGCTCTTCTCGGCTACCATGAGCAAGGAGATTGAGCGCATCGCCCTGAACTACCTGCACGACCATAAGGAGATTGTGGTGGGAAGCCGAAACGAGGGGGCCGAGAACGTGAACCATGTTTATTATCTGGTGCATGCCAAAGACAAATACTTAGCGCTGAAACGAATCGTTGACTACCACCCGCGCATCTTCGCCATCATTTTCTGCCGGACGAAGATTGAAACGCAGGAGATTGCCGACAAACTCATACGCGACGGATATAATGCCGAGGCGCTGCACGGCGACCTCTCGCAAGACCAGCGAGACCTGACCATGCAGAAGTTCCGACAACACCTCACGCAACTGTTGGTGGCTACGGACGTGGCTGCACGCGGACTCGACGTTGACGACCTCACACATGTGATCAACTTCGGACTGCCCGACGACATCGAAAGCTATACTCACCGCTCGGGGCGCACCGGACGAGCCGGAAAGAAGGGTACGTCGATTTCCATCATACACACACGCGAGAAGTTCAAGGTGCGCAACATCGAGAAAATCATCGGCAAACAGTTCGTAGACGGCACGCTGCCTACACCGCAGGAGATTTGCACCAAACAGCTCTACCGCGCTATGGACCGCATCGAGAAAGTGGATGTAGACGAAGAGCAGATTGCTCCCTTCATGGCCGACATCAACCGCCACTTCGAATACATGGACAAAGAGGTGATCATCAAAAAACTGGTGTCTATGACCTTCGGACGATTCCTGGCCTACTATGCCGATGCACCGGAAATTGAGAAACCCGACACCAAGAAGAAAAAGAACGAAGCTCGCTCCGACCGCCGCACCGACAGCGAGGGACGAGACCGCGGACCCCGGCATGTGGAGAAGGGCTACATGCGCCTGTTCATCAACCTGGGCAAGGCCGACGGCTTCTACCCGGGAGAGGTGATGCAGTTCCTGAACCGAAACATGGAGGGAAAACAGCAGGTGGGACACATCGACCTGATGCAGAAGTTCTGCTACATTGAGGTGCCCGAACGAGACGCACGACGCGTGATGCAGGCCATCGACGGCAAGTTCTATAAAAACCGACAAGTGAGGTGCAACCCCGCCGACAGTGCCACTAAGCCCACTAAGTCAGGGGGTCGGGGGGCTGTTAAGCCCACTAAGTCAGGGAGTTGGGGGCCTGAACAAGCCCCTTCCCACCAAACGAAATTCAAGAAAGAAGACTGGATGAAGTTCCTGCACCCCGAGGGCATGCGACTGAAGGGCGAGAAGCCCGACTTCACCGAAGAGGGATGGGCAAGAAGAAAAAAACGCAAGTGAAACAAACATGAAGATAGGAAACATCTCGTTCGGCGAACACCCGCTCTTTCTGGCTCCCATGGAGGATGTCACCGACATTGGCTTCCGCATGCTCTGCAAACGCTTTGGGGCTGCCATGGTCTACACGGAGTTCGTTTCGGCAGAGGCGCTGGTGCGCTCGGTGAAGGCAACCATGAGCAAGCTCACCATCTGCAACGACGAACGACCCGTGGGCATACAAATCTATGGGCGAGACGTGGAGGCCATGGTCGAAGCGGCACGCATCGTGGAACAGGCTCACCCCGATGTCATAGACCTCAACTTCGGTTGTCCGGTGAAAAAGGTGGCGGGAAAAGGAGCGGGAGCTGGCATGCTGCGCAACATTCCGCTCATGCTCGAAATAACCCGTCAGGTGGTGAAAGCGGTGAACACGCCCGTGACAGTGAAAACCCGACTGGGATGGGACATGGAGAACCTCATCATCACCGACCTGGCCGAACAGCTGCAAGACTGCGGCATTCAGGCGCTGACCATTCACGGGCGCACACGCTCACAAATGTACACCGGCGAAGCCGACTGGACACTCATCGGTGAAGTGAAACGCAACCCGCGCATCCATATACCCATCATCGGCAACGGCGACATCAAAACACAACAAGATGTTGAACGGGCCTTCAACGATTATGGTGTAGACGCGGTGATGATTGGCCGCGCCACCTTCGGTGCCCCCTGGATCTTCAGCGAGCTGAAATACCCCCAAAAAACAGAAGCCCCAAACACCCCAGAAACCCCCAAAACCCCAGAAAACCCAGAAGCCCCCCAAACCCCAGAAGCCCCAGAAACCCCAGAAACCCCAGAAGCCCCAGAAAACCCAAACACCCCATCGCTCTTAACCATCAGCGAGAAAATCGATATCCTCGAAGAGCAGCTGCGCATCAACATCAGCCGCATCGACGAATACAGGGGCATCCTGCACACGCGGCGCCACCTGGCAGCAAGCCCCATCTTCAAGGGCATTCCCAACTTCCGCCAAACGCGCATCCGCATGCTGCGTGCCGAAACAGAAGCCGAACTCACCGGCATCCTGGAAGAGATTAGGGAAGCAATAACCAAAGAACGTTAAAAACGAAACAAACGTTAGGAACGTTAGGAACGTTAAGAACGTTAAGAACGAAAGAAACGTTATAAACGAAAGAAACGTTATAAACGAAAGAAACGTTAAGAACGAAAGAAACGCCAATAACAAAATAAAAAAATGACCAACAAGAAAAAAGAAAAACTGAACCCCGCCGTGCAATGGGCAAAGTTCATTGTGGTAACACTGCTCTACCTCGCCTTTCTCTATTGGGTGAAGAGCTGGTGGGGACTGCTGGTGATTCCCTTCATCTACGATGTGTATATCACCAAGCGCATCCGATGGCAGTGGTGGAAAGACTCGGTGGGCTTCGTGCGCACCGTGATGTCGTGGGTCGATGCCTTGGTGTTTGCCCTGGTTGCCGTTTACTTCATCAACCAGTTCTTCTTCCAAAACTATGTGATCCCCTCAAGCTCGCTCGAACGCAGTCTGCTCACCGGCGACTACCTCTTCGTGTCGAAAGTCTCCTACGGACCGCGCATTCCGCAAACACCGCTCACCATGCCGCTCACACAGCACACCATGCCCGTGATTGGAACCAAGTCGTATATCGAGTTCCCGCACTGGGACTACCGCCGCGTGAAGGGCTTGGGACATGTGCAACTCAACGACATCGTGGTGTTCAACTACCCGGCAGGCGACACCATCCTCACCGAACAGCAATATCAAACCGAATACTACCGGATGGTGTACGACCTCGGACAGGAGATTTATGCACAAACCTTCGGAAACCCCGACTTCAGCACGCTCAACAAAATTCAAATCCACAACCTCTACGACGAGGTGTACAGCCTGGGACGCCGCTACTTAGCCAACAACCCGAACGAATTCGGTTCGATAGACTCAAGGCCTACCGACCGACGCGAGAACTATGTGAAACGCTGCGTGGGACTGCCCGGACAAACACTGCAAATCAAAAACCATATTGTGTACCTCGACGGCAAACCCAACAAAGAGCCCGACAACGTGCAGTACACCTACCGCGTGAAACTGCGTGAACGCCTGCCCGAAGAGCTGATGGACGAACTGGGCATCTCGATGGAGGCACTTACACAACTGAACATGTTCGGCGTGATGCCACTCACCAACCATGCCGCCCGAACACTGGCACAGCGCAAGGATATCGTAGACAGCATTGCCTACAACGATGTGGCACCTACCGGTGAGGTGTATCCGCGCAATGCCAACACGGGATGGACCCGCGACAACTACGGACCGGTGTGGATTCCGAAGAAGGGCGAGTCTATTCGCCTGACAATGGATAACATCGCTGTTTACGAACGTCCCATCCGGGTTTATGAGGGCAACGACCTGGTGGTGAAGAACGGACAGTTCTATATCAACGGCAAACTGGCCCACAGCTACACTTTCAAACTCGACTACTACTGGATGATGGGCGACAACCGACACAACTCTGCCGACTCGCGCTACTGGGGTTTTGTGCCCGAAGACCACATCGTGGGCAAGCCCATCTTCATCTGGTGGAGCCACGACCCCGACCACAAAGGGTTCTCAGGCATCCGCTGGAACCGCCTCTTCACCCTTGTGGATAACATCAAATAATAAGTAATAAGTAACAGGTAACAACTCGTCAACTTGTCAACCATTCAACTGCATACAACCTATTTCGGCCCTGTTCAGTGGTATCAAGCACTGAACAAGGCCGAAATTTGTTTTATTGACCAACACGAAACCTTTCAGAAACAAACGCTGCGCAACCGCTGCGTGATTGCTACTGCCAACGGACGGCAGGCGCTGACGGTGCCCGTCAAGCACGGCACATCGAAACTGATTCGCGACATACGAATCTCTGACCACGGAGAATGGCGACACCTGCACTGGAACGCCCTGCTGTCGGCATACGGGCACAGTCCGTTTTTCGAATACTATGCCGATGACATACACCCGTTTTTCGAAAAGCGGTGGGAGTTCCTCTTCGACTTCAATCTCGAGATTATGCACACCATGTGCCAGCTGCTGGATATTGAGAGAACGCCCACCCCCAGCCCCTCCCCGGGGAGGGGAGATAACGCTGAACCCTCAACGCTTCACTTCAAACCCTACTATCAGGTGTTTGCTGCAAGGCACGGCTTTTTAGAGAACCTTTCTATTCTCGACCTGCTATTCAACATGGGTCCCGAAGCTGTTTTTTACCTATAACACACCAAAACCTCACGTTTTAGTTTCGTACATGGAGCGTGGAGAGCCGAGAGTGGAGGATTGAGAGTTTAGACCAATATGTTCCATACGGCAACCATATAGCAAACGGTGCCCGCGAGCACAAAGAAATGGAACACGGTGTGCATGAAGCGGCGTTTGTTCAAACTATAGAACACGGCACCTGTGAGGTAGCATACACCATCGGCAATAATCCACGCGATGGCTGTTGTGCTCACATTCTGCATGAGCGGTTTGAAAGCCACAAGCACACTCAGCCCCATCAGACAGAAGCACAGGGTTTCGAGGTTGCTGTGGTCTTTCAGGCGCACAAACGATGCAATGGTTCCTGCCAATGCACAGCCCCAGACGAAACAAAACAGTCCCCAACCCCAATAGCCTTGGTCGCGAAGGGAGATGAGCGTGATGGGGGCGTAGGAGCCGGCAATGTGCCAATAGATGGCGGCATGGTCCCATTTGCGCAAACGTTTCTTCCACTCCGACTGTGCCGGCATGGCATGATAGGCTGTGGAAGAGATATACGACATGAGCATGCCAAACAGATAGAGAGCCACGCCCAGGGTGGCCCAACCATCGGCATAACGCAGGGTATAGTTCAAGTAGAGCACACCCATCACCACCCCGAGCACAATGCCAAAGGCATGCGACCAGGTGTTCCACCGCTCTTCGGCGGGGGTATAATAAGTTTTTCGTTTTTGCTTTTCCATGTGGGCAAAGGTAAGCATTATTTCTTTACCTGCCAAAAAAAGTGAGCCCTAAGCTGAGCACGCTCACCTTCACACCTTCCACCTGCTGCAGTTCACTGGCGCAGGCCCTCATGGTGGCACCGGTGGTGATCACGTCGTCGATCAAGAGCACATGCCGCCCTTTAACGGCTTCGGCATCAACCAGGGTGAACGCATGCGCTACATTCTGCTCACGCTCTTGCATGCTTCGGTGGGTCTGACTTCCTGCAAAGCTTACTCTCTTCAAAACTGTCTCGCCCACCGGCACCCCAATCATGTCACTGATGGCGCGTGCCAACAGCATACACTGGTTGTAGCCGCGCTGCCGTTCGCGCTCGGGGGTGAGCGGCACAGGCACCAACAGGTCTATGCCGTCAAAAAAATGCTCGGGCTGAAGCTTGTTCACAACGATGTCAGCTAAAAAAATGGCCACCTCGGGTTGGTGGCCATACTTCATATTATAAATAAGGTGTGCGAATGCCGACTGCATGGAATAGTAATAAAGTGCTGCCCCCCGTTCAATGGGTTCGTAGCCATCGAAGAGTTCTGTCACTTCGTTGCACGAGAAGTCGTTGGCACAGGAAGTGTCCGTGAATTGCATCATGCAGCCGGCACACACAAACTGCTCATCCATGCCCAAGCGTTTTCCGCATGCGCAACATGCACGAGGCGACACCAAGTCGACGAGTCGGTTCCAGAAGCTATTCATGGGTATTTAGCAAGCTCAGGTATCGCTCAATGAGGATTCCGCAGTGGCGGTCGTCCATATCCTTGTTGATGTCAAGCAGCCTATACACGGTGTCCATGGCTATGCGGGTGGAGAGCAGCAGCTCATCGCCCTCCATGAGGTGGGCGATGAGCACTGCCGAAAACAGGTCGCCGGTGCCGTGGAACAGTCCGGGAATTTCTTCATATTCCAAATGGAAATACTCCCCGCTGGTGTGGTTGAAACCCGCCACGCTGTTCTGACCGTCTATCCGACAGCTGGTGATGAGCACCGACTGGCACCCAAGCTGCCGCATCTGGTCGAGCAACTGTTGGGTTTTCCCCCACGAGAGTCCTTCTGGCCGGAAAGTCTCTCCGGTGAGGAAGCAGGCTTCGGTATAGTTGGGAATGGTGAGGTGTGCCACGCCCACCATCTCGCGCATCAGTTCCACCTGGCGCATAGAAATGCCGTTGTAGAGCTTTCCGCCGTCGCCCATGATGGGGTCTACAAATATGGTGGTTCCGCGCTGAGCCTGCTCCTGACAATAGTGAGAAACCAGCTTGGCCTGCTCGTCACTGAACATCAGACCGGTGCAGATGGCATCAAAAGAGAAACCGAGTTCTTGCCAAATGGGCAATGTGCCGCGTATGTAGTCGGTGGTGTCCATGATGTTGAACTTACCATAGTTGAGCGTGTTCGACACCAAGGCCGTTGGCAAGCTGAACACCGGATGTCCCATATATGACAGCACGGGCAGCATGGCTCCCATTCCCACCTTGCCATAGCCGGCAATATCGTTCACCAGCAGAATTCGTTTCTTTTCCATATAGCTTTTTTACTTAACTGCAATTTTCTTTCCATCAAGGATGTAGATGCCCGGGCGCAGGTTTCCGTTTTGATTCACCTGCCGGCCGGAGAGGTCGTAAACAACATGCTGCTTTCCGCTTTCTGCTTTCTGCTTTAAAAGCACAGTTTCGTCGATGGCTGTCACCTGTTCGGCTGTGAGGCGGCCGAAGTAGTAGAGGCGGAAGTCGTCGAAGATGCTCCAGTAGCTGTCGTTGGAAGTGGAGCAACGAATGCCCAGGCGTATGTCGCCTTCGGTTTCAAACTCAGCGGTGAGTTCGTTTTCATAGAGTCCGCGGGCGAAGTAGGCAGCCACGGCCTGCATGGTGTTGGGCACGAACACCTGTGGAGAGCCCACGCCCACTTCGGTGCCCACGCCCACCTTGGTTTCTTGTGCCCCGGCAGCAATATTCTGCACGCGCGTGTAGTTGCTGCCCATATATAAATAGGTGGTGACGGTTTCGTTGCCTGCTGTATAGGCTGCATAAGCCTGAGCCGTTGTTCCCGGGCGCTGGAATGCCTTTGCCCTGAGCTGATAGGTTCCGGCGGGCATATTCTTGAGCACCTGATTCATGTTGAAAGTGGTTTGGTAGAACTCGCCGCAAGAATAGTTGAGTGCGGGAGCCTGCGACCAGCCATCGGCACTATCCATGCCGGCGTTCACAATCATCAGCGAAAGGTCGAAGGGCTGGCTCACATCGGTGGGAGTGGCATTAGCCAGGAACTGGAACTCGGCCTGGCGAGCCTGTTCAACCAAGGCCGAAACAGCGTAGGCCGACGTCGCTCCATCGGCAGCAGTGCGAATGTCTGTTATGCTCTGAGAGAGCTGTGCATCGGTGCCTTCGGTCTCTTCGGTGTGGGGAACAGCCTGCAGTGCTTCGAGCTGGGCCAGCACGTTGTTGAGGTTAGCCTTGAAAGCATCGGCCCCTAACTGGTCGAGCTGGTCTATTTCATTCCCGTCGAGGATGAGCCAGCGCTGTGTGGTTGCACTGTTGGCCAGGTTGAGCGCAGCCCCGCCCACGGTTCCGTTGGCATTGGCAGCCACGCAGTTGGGCGTCCATGAAGCAGTGTGTACCATCCAATAACCACGCATGCCACTGTCTTTAACGGCATCGACGCGAGCCTTCATCAGGTGGAAGTCTTGGGCTGTGCCCGGGGTGGGAGTAGCAGACAGGCTCACCGTGGTGCCGCTCAGCGAGAGGAACTTGCCCGTGGCGGCATTGCGGAACTGATATTGCTGGTTATCAGGTGTGAAGGTCACATACCAAGCGGCATGGTCGTTGCTGCGTGCATCGGCATTGCTCATTTCCTGCCAAGCCAGTTTGCCGTCGGCTGTTTCTGTGAGGAAGGCGGTGTAGAGTCCGCGTTCGTCGCTTTCGTTCTTCAGGTAGTATTTCACGTTGTCTTCCTGCGTGAAGGAATAGTAGGGGTCGGCATGGCGCACCCAGATGTTGTGTTCCAGTCCATCTTCGCCAAGGGCCTGACAGATGGAGGCATTGGCCAGATAGAGTGCCTCGGTACCGTTGTCTTCGTTGGCTCCGTTGATGCCGTAAGGCCACATGTGCTGAAAGTCGCCCTTGAGCACTTGGTCGGTCCCGTTCGACCAGAACTGCACCACTTGGCTTGCGCGTTCGCCCAGCCACTGGCCGGTGCCCCGTCCGTTACCGTCAAGGCTCTCGCGCAGGATGTTCTTATTCCACTGTGTGCGGTAGGGAATGAGTCCCAGTCCGTGCATCATTTCGTGCATGATGGTTCCTGTGCGCTGGTAGGAGGAATTGGCACCCATGTTAATCCACGATGTTTCCACATAGTTGCAGTCGGCAGTGGGAGTGCCCGCACTGTAGCCGAGCTGGAAGTTGCGAATGGCCGACGACATGTTGTTGAAATAGTCGAGTGCCGAGTTGATGGCATTCTGAATGCGGTTGTCGGTATCGGTGTTGCCGCTTTTGTTCACAAAGGCACAGGTTACCTGTCCCTTGGGCACGGTGTAGAGTTTCACTGGCTTACCATACTTCACGGTGCCGTTTTTCAGCTCTACATAGCTGTTCAGGTAATAGAGCGTAGAGGGTGTGAGGTTGGTGAAGGCATAGATGGTGCCGTTGCTGGTGAGTGTGCGGTTATAGGCCAGGCCCTCGTGTGTGGGCTTGGGCGTATCGCTCAGGCACACGCCCTGCGACTGGATGGTGGATGCCGTGATGCCGCTCACATCAACGCGGGCAAACAAACGGGTGGCACCACGCACAAACCTCACGCTCACGTTGTCGGTATATTCCCATGCGGCAAACTCGTCCACAACGGGTTGCAGGGCATCGATGGCAGCCTTGATGTCGGCAAGCGAAGCCTCGGCATTGTCGGCCACGGCCTTGGCAGCAGCGATAGCCTCAACAAGTTCGGCACCGGCATTGCCGGCGAAGGTTGTGAGCGCTTCGGCACGGGTGATAAGCGTTTCAAGGTCGGCGCGGAGAATTTCCACGTCGGCAGCGTCGATGTTGTGGTCGCGATAGAGCTTCACATAATCGAAGAAGAGTGTCGTATGATCGCCGGTCTGGTCGTTTTTGCGGGCCAAGTATCCAATCTGCACGATTCCATCAGTGGCGTTGCTGATGGTGAACGTGATGGAGTCTTCGTGCCAGGCCTGTGAAGGGAAGGAGCTCAGGGTGGAGCGGGTCCTCGTTCCCCTTGAGGGGATGAAATGCAGTTGCGACGAACCAGTTTCTGAAACGGCTGCATTCCAGAAGGCCACCACCAGTTTATATTTGCCCGGTGCCAGTGTGCCAATCTTCTGTTGATACTCAACGCGCTTGGGGGTAGAAGCCGCGAGCACGAGACAGCCTCCGTTGGGAGTTCCGTCGAATCCGGTGGCAGGAATGGCTGAACCAAGCACCGTTGTAGCGGTTCCGAACTGATAGATGCCGGAAACGGTGGCAGCACCGAGCTGCGTGTACTGCCAGGGGGCGATGTCGAGCAGTTCGTCTTCAACATTTCCTTCGTCGCCAACAGCATAGTTGAAGTTGGAGTTGAAGGATGCGTTCTTCAGGAACAGTTCGCTAACATCGAACCACTCCTGCTCCTGTGCGGCCAAGGGCATGGCGGCAAGCAGACAGAAAAAGAGAAAAAGTTTTGTTTTCATTTGGTTTTTTCGTTATTTCGTTATTTCGTTATCTCGTTATTTCGATATTTCGATGTATCGATATCTCGATATTTCGATACATCGATATCTCGTTATCTAATTTTCAAGTTCACCACCATGGTGGCAGTGTAGCGCTTGCTGTCTTTCTGATACTGAATGGCCTGGCGAATGGTGTAGGTGCGCCCGCGCACCAGTCGGCCGGGATATTGCCCCACATAGCAGCCATACTTGTCGGGATAGAACTCGGCAAAGATGCGTGCCGAAGAGTCGTAGCCGCAAACGTTGCCGCCCTCGGTGAACCAGTGGCCGTAGCAGGTGTTGCTGCTGGTGGAGGTGGTGGTGCCGGTGGTAACAGTTCCGTTGGCATTCACGCCCACGAAGCGGGGATTAGAAGAGGCTGTGCGCCCCACGGCCTTGAGCTGTTCGGTTGAAAGGCCGAGTGCCTGGCTCACCGCAGCCATGTCGTACTGTACGCGAACGCTGGTGTAAGCCGTTGAGCTGATTTCCAGTTCGGCATCGATATAGACGGTGGTGTCGCGACGGGCATAGTCGTCGGGGTAGGCATCGAAGTGTCCATAGAGGTTGGTATTTTCGAAGCGCACCTCGTAGGGCCACTGCTCATCGTCGCTGGCATCGTCGTTCCAGGGGTGACGCCAATAGGCGGTGGGGGCTCCCATCACCACAAAGAAGAGTTTGCTGATGCCCTCGGGTATGGTGAGCTGGGCCTCGCCTTCCTTGTCGCGCTGCATGTCGCCATACACGGTTTCGCCCTGCTGGGTGTAGGCCACAAAGCCATAGCGCCAGCCGGCGTTGTTGGTTCTGATGGCACGGTAGCCATCGGCACCGGCAATGCCTTTGAAGTTGGCTTTCACCACAGTGCCCGGTGCGGCGGTGTTCAGGTTGATGATGTTGTAGCCATAGTTCTGTGGACAGCACGACGCGTCGATAGCCCATGTGCCGTCGTTGGCAGCTGTCTGGTGCAGACTGCTCTGGTGCTGTCCGATGCGATGACGGGCCTGTTCGCGAATGCCGTCGATGTCCCAGGTGGCCATGCGGGCGAAGCAGTCGAACATCTCGTCGTTAAATTCTTCCTGCGAGAGGTTGTTGAGTCGTTTATAGGTTTGCAGGGGGTCTTCGGGTTTCACCGACTCCCGCCACAGGCGGCCAATGAAGTCCTGTCCGTGTTTCATGCACCAGGCATCCTGCACGAAGCAGTTCTCGTAGCGCCACTCTTCGTTCATCACACCCAGGTGACACTTGGGCAGATGTCCCTCGAAGTATTCTCCGTCGGTGAACTGTCGGTTGGGATAAACCTTGTAGGCCTGCCAGTTGGCACAGCTCTCCCACCAGCCGTTGCCGCCGGAGGCATTGTCGCCATAGCCATAGTTGTAGCCGTGGGTCATGCCCAGGTCGGCCGAAACGAGATACTGGAAGGTGTGCCCTATCTCGTGTGCCACGGTATGTCCTCCGCGAGCGCCGATGGCCCCCGGGCTCACATGGCCAATGCCCGTCTTGGAGTCAACACCCGATGCGTCGGCCCGCCATTCGGTCTGGTAGAGCACATAGAGCTGAATCTTATAGGTGTCGGTGGTGGAGTTGCCGGGCTCCAAGAATCCCAGCTGGTTCACATACACATCCCAGATGTGTTCGGCCTGCTGCAACACACTTTGCGGGTTGAACCGGTAGGCAGAGGCCGCGCGTGTGGGGTCGGCTCCGAAGCCCTTTTCCCAGAACACCACAAAGTGTTCGCTCTCCCTGGAGCGTTCGAAGCTCCACTGCGAGTTGTTGTCCATGTAGTTGTTGGAAGCATAGGTGGAGGGGTGCCAGAGAATGCGCCCGGGATTGCTGAAGAGCATGGTGCCGGGCATATCGTCGCCGCCCATGAGCGACTTCAGGGTAGTTTCGGTGTAGCCCTTGGTAAAGGTGGGGCGATACATGCGCAGCACGGGAACGTTGCTGCCATCGCGCAGGCGGAACTCTATGGAGTCGTAGTTCTTGATGCTGAGTGAGCGGTTGGCCTTGAAACGGTCGGCATATTTCACCCACAGCGTGTCTTGTGCCTGAATGCCGGTGGCGGCCAGCAGAAGAAGAAGTAGCAGAATGGTGTTTCTTTTCATTTCAGTGTTCCTCCCTTCACATTATTTCACAATAAATTTCTTTCCGTTCACCATGTAAACTCCTTTGGGAAGCGACCCCGGCATATCGCCAACCGTTCCCACCGGCCGACCGGAAATGTCGTAGACGGTCTGCTTTCTGCTTTCTGCTTTCTGCTTGAGAATGGCAGCGTCACTAATGCCGTCGACCATGCGCTTTTCGAAAGTGATGGATGCAATCTCTGAGATGCCATACGACTGTCCGTTGACAACGAGCCGGCGCTCTTTGTTGTAGAGCATGGGCGAGAAAAGTGCATCGGTGTTGGTGAGCATGGCCGTGAGGGTTTGTCCGCTGGTGGTGTTCACGTTCATGAAGGTCTGCTCTTCTTCAGCTGCCTGTGCTGCAAGCGGCGCCAATGCAAGAAGTGCTGCGGCAGCCATTTGTTCAAGTGGTAGCAATGTTTTCATGTTGATTGGGTTTAAAAATGAAACATATCGGAGATGGTGAGCAGCCCCTGATGCTGGTGGGTGTATTCGGCAGCAAGCACGGCACCCAGTGCGAATCCCTTTCGGCTGTGGGCATCGTGGGTGATGGTGATGAGGTCGGCCTCGGAATCGTAGCGCACGGTGTGAATGCCGGGCACCTCGCCCCGGCGAATGTGGTCGATGCGCAACTGTGCGGGGTCGGTGGTGTCTTCGGCCCAGCCTTGCTTGCGGTCTAAGCGCTCAACAATCTCATCGGCAAGGGTGATGGCTGTGCCACTGGGGTGGTCGAGCTTGTGCACATGGTGGGTTTCTTCCATTTCTACATCATACTGCGGGAACTGGTTCATGATTGAGGCCAGATAGCGGTTCACGGCCGAGAAGATGGCAACACCTATGGAGAAGTTGGAAGCCCAAAAGAGGGTGTTCCCTTCTTCACTGCACAGGCGCTTCACGTCGGCGGCATGGTCTTTCATCCAGCCCGTACTGCCGCTCACCACCTTCACACCCTTGCTGAAAGCTTTCAGGTAGTTGCCATAGGCAGCCGTGGGATTGGTAAACTCAATGGCGACATCGGCCGAAGAAAAGGCATCGCTTTCGAAGTCTTGCTGGTTGTCGATGTCTATCACACTCACAATTTCGTGACCACGGTCAAGGGCAATCTGCTCAATCATCTTGCCCATCTTGCCATAGCCAATTAATGCTATTTTCATTGCTTTCTGTTTATTACTATTTCAAAAAAGGAGGTTTTTGCTTGCAAAGGTACGAAATAATTCATAATACCTTATTTATTATTAATAATTATTTTCGTAACTTTGGATAAGTTACTCCGTCTCGGCAATAAAAATAAATATGATTAATTTTGTATTGCTCTCGACTTTTCGTAACTTTGCGCCTTGCTTGAATTATTCATTCACCGAAACAACATCATGGAACAACTTCTCCACTACGTTTGGAAACACAAGCTGTTTCCGCTGCACGAACTGCTCACTACCGACGGACGAAGCGTGGAGGTGATAGACCCCGGACTGCACAACCAACATGCCGGACCCGACTTTTTTAATGCGAAAGTGAAAATAAACGGCATGCTCTGGGTGGGAAACATTGAAATTCACGACCGCGCAAGCTTCTGGTTTGCTCACCACCACGATACCGACGAAGCATACAACAACGTGGTGCTGCATGTGGTGGGAGTGGCTGATGCCGTGGCTATCACGCAGCGGGGCGACCAACTGCCAACACTGGTGCTGCAGGTGCCGGAACATCTGGCAACGCAATATCACGAACTGCTCTCGGCCGACCACTATCCACCCTGCTACCGCATCATACCTTCGCTGCCACGAATTGTGGTGCATGCGTGGATGAGTGCGCTCGAAACGGAACGGCTGGAACAGAAAACGCAAGCTATCAGACAACGGGCTGAAAGAGCTAATGGGTCGTGGGAGACAGCCTACTTTGCTACACTGGCACGAAACTTCGGATTCGGCATCAACAACGAGGCGTTCGAAACATGGGCTCAGACCATTCCGCTGCACTGCGTAGACCACCACCGCGACGACCTTTTTCAAGTGGAGGCCATCTTCTTGGGACAGGCTGGACTGCTCAACCCCGAGGCGATTCCAGAACGCTACCGACAACAGGCCTTGAGCGAAGGCTACTTCGCCCGTCTGAGAAACGAATACCTCTACCTGGCGCATAAGTTCGCACTGAAACCAATGAACCACAAGCTATGGAGGTTTCTGAGACTGCGACCGCAAAACTTCCCACACATACGCATTGCACAACTGGCCAACCTCTACTATAGCCGCAAAGCCAGCCTGAGCCAAATCACAGACTGCCAAACAACCAAACAGCTGCTGCAGGCGCTCGCTACCGAGGTTACTCCCTATTGGCAAACGCACTACACCTTTGGCTCGGAAAGTCCCAAAAGCGAGAAAAAACTCTCGGCGGCTTCACTCAACCTGCTGCTCATCAACACGGCCATACCCATGCTCTTCGCTTACGGAAGGCACCGCAGCAACGAAACGCTCTGCAACCGGGCCTTCGACTTCCTGGAAGAGCTGAAGGCCGAGGAAAACCACATCACACGCATGTGGAAAGAATGCGGACTGCCGGTGGATACAGCGGGCGACTCACAGGCGCTCATACAACTGAAAAACCAATACTGCGACCGCAAAGACTGTCTGCGATGCCGTATTGGTTATGAATACTTAAGGAAAAGGTAAAGGATGTAAGATAAAAAATGAAAGATGAAGAAGCAATATACATTTGAAACAAGAATGGAGGTGCGCGACTACGAATGCGACATCGAGGGCATCGTGAACAATGCCAACTATCTGCACTACATTGAACATACGCGCCACAGGTTTCTGAAAACCACCGGACTGAGCTTTGCCGAAATGCACAGCAGGGGCATCGATGCCGTGGTGGCACGAATGAACCTGCAGTTTAAAATTCCACTGAGATGCGACGACGAGTTCATCTCATGCCTCAACCTGCATCAAGAGGGCATACGCTATGTGTTCGAACAAGACATCTACCGAGCCAGCGACGAACAGCTCTGCTTTCGGGCAAAGGTGGAACTGGTGGCACTGGTGAACGGCCGACTGGCTAAATGCGAAGAATACGACCACGCCTTCGCTCCTTTCTTGCAAACCAATGAAAAGCCATAGCAACATGAACGAACTGGAACTGCTCTCAACCATCGTGCTGTCGCGCATGAACTATTTCTCACTGCCAGAACTGGTTGAACTCTACCGAACGGTGGGGTCGGCAAAAACCATTCTGGAACACCGGCGCGACATTCGCGAACTGTTGCCCAACGCTACACCCCGGGTGGTGGAGGCGTTCAAAGAGGTGGGACCACTGTGGAAACGGGCAGAAACGGAACTGGCCTACGACCAGGCAAACGGCATTGTGGCCATCGCCATGAACGACGAACGATACCCACAACGACTACGCGAATGTGAAGATGCACCGCTGGTGCTGTTCATGAAAGGAAATGCCAACCTGAACCCCAAACGCACGATTGCCGTTGTGGGCACCCGACATTGCACCACCTACGGACAAGACCTGATACGCCACTTCTGCCGAGACCTGAGCGAACGGTGCCCGGGAATAAACATTGTGAGCGGTCTGGCTTATGGCATCGACGTCTGTGCACACACCGAGGCACTCAACAACCAACTGCCCACGGTGGGGGTGCTGGCGCATGGGCTCGACGACCTCTACCCGCCACGACACCGGTCGGTGGCTGAAAAGATGGTGGAGCAAGGAGCCCTGCTGAGCGAATATCTCACCCGAACGAATGCCGACAAGATGAACTTCGTGCGCCGAAACCGCATCGTGGCCGGCATGACCGATGCCACCGTTCTCGTCGAAAGCGGAGCAAAGGGAGGCGGGCTCATCACTTGCAGAATAGCACTCGACTATAACCGAAGCGTGTTTGCATTCCCCGGACCGGTGGGGGCCACCTGGAGCATGGGGTGCAACAACCTGATTCGAGACAACGGAGCACAGCTCATCACATCGGCCGACGACTTCGTGATGGCCATGGGATGGGAAGCAGACAGCCTGCTGCGACAGGCACAACAGGCGGGCATCGAACGACAGCTCTTTCCTACCCTCTCGGCCGAGGAACAACAGGTGGTGGATGTGCTGCTCAAAACCAACGACCTGCAAATGAACACCATCAGCGTGAAATGCAACATCCCCATCGGACAACTCACGGCTCTGCTCTTCAACTTAGAAATGAAAGGGGTGGTGAAACCTTATTCGGGAGGAACTTATCATTTGCTCGCCTGACATACTTATCCTTCATGCAGGTTAACGTAAATTCAAATGGGTTTTTCTAATGGAAATAGCTATTATATGGCGGAAAAATAGTAACTTTGTGCCGTAAAGACAACAACCTATCAAATTAAAAACAGATGAACTAACTTTTATCTATGGCAGAAGATTTCAACATACGCGAAGAACGACTGGCACAGGGAGAGAAGGACTTTGAGAATGCACTGCGGCCCTTGCAGTTCAGCGACTTCAGCGGACAACAGAACGTGGTGGAAAACCTGGAGGTGTTTGTGGAGGCTGCCAAATTCCGGGGCGAACCGCTCGACCATACGCTCCTGCACGGACCGCCCGGACTGGGCAAAACCACACTCTCGAACATCATTGCCAACGAACTGGGGGTGGGATTCAAGATTACCAGCGGGCCGGTGCTCGACAAACCGGGCGACCTGGCGGGCATACTCACTTCACTGGAACCACGAGACGTGCTCTTCATCGACGAGATACACCGACTCTCGCCGGTGGTGGAGGAATACTTGTATAGCGCAATGGAAGACTACCGCATCGACATCATGATAGACAAGGGACCGTCGGCGCGCTCCATTCAAATAGATCTGAACCCTTTCACGCTCGTGGGGGCTACAACACGAAGCGGACTGCTCACGGCTCCGCTTCGGGCGCGATTCGGCATCAACCTGCACCTGGAATACTACAACCCGGAAACGCTGCGCACCATCATCGAACGCTCGGCGCACATCTTAGGCGTGCCCATCGACGAGGATGCGGCTTTCGAGATTGCGCGACGCTCACGCGGAACGCCCCGTATTGCCAATGCTCTGCTGCGCCGCGTGCGCGACTTTGCACAGGTGAAAGGCAACGGGCGCATCGACACACGCATTGCCAAAATTGCACTCACCGCTCTGAACATCGACCAATATGGACTCGATGAAATAGATAACAAGATTCTGCTCACCATCATCGATAAGTTCAAAGGCGGACCAGTGGGGGTATCGACCATCGCTACTGCCATCGGCGAAGATGCGGGCACCGTGGAAGAGGTTTACGAACCCTACCTCATCATGGAGGGTTTCATCAAACGAACCCCACGCGGAAGAATGGTCACAGAACTGGCCTACCAACACCTGGGCCGCAACTTCTATAACCAAAACCCCATGGAGCCAACACTCTTTTAGCGCGGTGCGCTGCGGCGCACCGCTAAATGATAAATGATAAATGATAAATGATAAATGATTTCACTGTTCACTATTCACTGTTCACTATTCACTATTCACTGTTCACTATAAAACCAAAACAAATATGAAACTTAAAAACTTATTCCTTGCCTGCTGCCTGATGCTTACCGCATTAACAGCGCAGGCGCAAACTACCGACAACTTCAGTAGTGCTACCGTGGCCGAAGAAGGAGCGTGGTGCTGGTTTGCCGACCCAAGAGCTCTGCACTACAAAAACACTGATGGCACCATCAATGCTACCTACATCGGCTACATCGACATCCACGGAAACGTGAAGGCTACGCAGTACAACTGGGTCACCGGACGGAAAACCGACGTGCTCATCCGCTCCTACTTCCAGCCCGACGACCACAACAACCCTACCTTCCTGGTGCTGCCCGATGAACGCATCATGATTTTCTACACCCGCCACACCGACGAACCGAAAATCTGGTACCGCATCTCTACCCATCCCGGCGACATCACCTCGTTAGGCGATGAGAAGTTCCTCGCCACATCCAACAACACCACCTACCCTTCGCCATTCATTCTGAGCGAAGACCCAAACCACATATACCTCTGCTGGCGTGGCATCAACTGGCATCCTACCATTGCCCGACTCACCATGCCCGACAGCAACGACAACTGCCAGTTCGACTTCGGACCGAAACAGATCGTGCAGTCGACGGGCGCACGACCCTATGCCAAATACCAAAGCAACGGCAAGGATAAAATCTATGTGAGCTATACCACCGGACACCCCGACAACGAAATGCCTGACTGGCTCTACTTCAACGTGATCGACATCAACAAGGGCAACGGACCCATCCTGCGCGACCTGAAAGGAAACCAGTTGAGCATCATCAACAACGGGGTGTTCAACGTGAACAAAACAGACACCTATGCCAACAACTACCCCAACACCATCGTAGACCGCTCGGCCAACATCCGCAACTGGGTGTGGCAGATTGCACTCGACAGCAACGAAAACCCTGTTATCGCCTACCCACACATCGACAATGCCAAAACATCACACGTCTATTGGTATGCACGATGGAACGGCTCGGCCTGGAAAAACACATGGGTGCAGTATGCCGGACATGCCTTCCACCAAAACTGGAACTCTACTGAACGATGCTACAGCGGTGGTATGTCTATCGACCCCGACAACATCAACGACATGTATCTCTCCATCCCCACCAAAGACGGACAGTATAACAAGGATGGGGTGTACGAGATTTGGAAATATACCATCGACGACAACGGAAACGTGGCGGGCTCTGAGCAAATCACTTCGGGCTCGACAAAGAACAACGCCCGTCCGTTCGTAATTCCGGGAGCGAAAGAGTCGCCCATGCGCGTGGCTTGGATGAACGGCGACTACTACTACTGGATGGTGCAGAAAAACTATCCCAAAGGCTACCCCACCGGCATCATTGCCAACTATAACTGGCAGGAAGCTTATACCGCCGAAGAAAACACCGAAGAAAGAACCGACTGCCTATGCCTTGCTCCGGGAAAAACACTGAACATGGCGTTCGCCATGAACGAAAACCAATACAGCGGCAAACTCTTCACCATTGGCGAGAACTTCACCTATGAGGTGGGAACCGACAACTATCCCGTGATTACCATCGGCGACAAGACCTACCGCTCGCAGAACCGACTGCTCACCAGCGACGACTGGGCAACACAATCGACAGGCACCAGCGGCGACAACCATCCAACTAAAGTTTCGCTGTGGGTGCTCTCGCTCACCTACGACGGCCACACCCTCACCACCTATCGCAACGGACTGGTTGACCAGGTGATTGAGGTGGAGAACCTGCCGGAAGGAACTGCTTCAGCCACAGGCAACGACTTCCACCACACCCTGCTCGCACAAAGCGACTACTATGCCTGCGCTTCACCTGTGACGGTGCAGAAACTGGCTGCAGAACTGCGCACTCGAGCCGAGGCCAACATCGACGAACAGGCTCTGCTCATGATTGAACTGCCCGAAGAGACGCATGCCGACCTGGTGCTGCCCACCACCATCATGAAGAAAAACATCAGCTGGACTTCATCGAACGAACAGGTGGTGAGCACCACGGGGGTGGTCTCCTTCCCGGCAACGGAAACAGCTGTGGAACTGACGGCTAAGATTGGAACCACCGAACGCTCCTTCACGGTGAAGGTGATGCCGCGCGACATCACCAAGAACCTGCGCTACGAAACCACTGGACTCGACATGACAGCCAACACCGCTACAGGATTTGCCACCAACACGGTGTTCACTGCTCCCGAAGGACTGCTCCGCAACCTGCGTTCGTTCACCTTTCTGCTCACGGCCAATGCCAAAAGTCTGGCCAAGCAACCACGCTTCTACGACTTCGGCTCGAGTTCGGGCAACAGCGTGTTCCTGCGTGTAAATCCGCTCTCGGCGGGCGTGAAATACAATGGAGGAACCACCACCATGGTGAATGCAACTACACAGCTCACGGCCAACAAAGAATATCAGCTGGCCGTCACCTACGATGCTGCCACACACACCACCACCATATATATAGATGGTGAGGCCAACGTGAGCGGAACGGCCAACCAGGTGGAACCTTACCAACTGGAACAACTGGCTGCCGACGTGCGTAACTACATCGGACGCACACAGTGGTGGGATGGCTCATACGCTGCCGATAACATCGACTTCCAAGGAACCATCAACAACTTCCGCCTCTACGATGTAACCCTCACACGCAAGGAGATTTGCGAACTGCAGGGTATCACCTATACCGAACGCGAACTGCCCACCGCGCTGGTGAACACCGACTTCGAAGGAACTTACACTGCCATGGCTGGGAGTGGGGTTACTACCGACCGCGACATCTTCGTGCCCGAGGGCTGGACCATCGACTACAGCAACCGCAACGAGAACGACATCACCGCTCTGAAAGCCGGCGACAAACAGTTTGATGCTTTTTTCGCCTCACTGCCTGCACCTTCGGCCGAAAGCACCAAAACCTATTGGGTGCGCCAGAAATGGGGCAACAGCACCATCATGCTGAAACAGGAGGTTCGTCTGCCGGCCGGGAAATATACTCTCACCGCTGATGTGTATAAAAACGGACTGGGCGGCGACGCACTGGTGCAGGCGAAGATAGAGAATGGAGCACTCATCTCGGCTCCATCAGTAGAAAACAAAGCCGAGTGGCAACAGATGTCGCTACAGTTTGAAAGCAATGGCGAAGCCTCAACAACAGTGATGCTCGCAGCCATGCACAACGACAACGGATCGGAGAAGTTCATCGGCTTCGACAACGTGGTGCTGACCAAAGAAATCGTAGATGCCATCAGAACAATAGAACCCGATAACACCGATGCCTCTGCCATTTTCGACCTACAGGGCCGAAAGCTCTCAACGACTCCAAGCAAAGGAATCTATATTGTGAAGGGGAAAAAGATTATCCGACCGTAGATGTTCGACTGTAGACTATAGACTATAGACTGTGGACTATAGACTATAGACTGTAGACTATAGACTATAGACTGTAGACTGTAGACTATAGACTGTAGACTATTATTCAACTTTCGCAAGTGAGTATTCTCTGTATGGTTATGATGATGCCAGAGGCATCAGATAGGGGTAGCCAGCCATTCCTATGGCTGGAAGAACGTTAGAGGTGTGTATCGGGCGTGCCTTTAGGTACGCGACATTCCACTTGTTTGTGTCGCGTACCTAAAGGCACGCCGTGAATGGTGGATCCATTTCCTCCAGCCATAAGAATGGCTGGCTACCCTTATCATGCCCCGCTGGGGCATTTGCTGAGCACGAATTTTATCACTTGCGATAGTTGAAGAAGTAATAAGTAGAAAGTAATAAGTTGCCCTGCCGTGTTAAAGCTCACTCGAAGCTTGTGCACAGCAGGGCAACCTTCTACTTATTACTTATTACTTCTTACTTATATTCGGTGTGCGAGCCTTCGCCTTCTACGATCACGCAGCGGTTTTTGTCGTTTTCGCTGAAGGGCTGCACGGTGTCGCCTTTGGCATCGGTGGCGATGCGATTGGCATCGGCCTCATACTTCTTAACCAACTGGTCTTTGAAGTTCTCGGCACGTTTTTTCGAGTATTCCATGTTCACCTTGGCAGTTCCCGTTCCCTTGTCGGCATAACCCGTTACCTGCACTTTGGCATCGGGGTTGCGCTTCATGAAGTCGGAAACTTTCTGCATTTTCGAAGCAGCGGAGGCGGGGTTGCTCTCACGAATCTGGTAGAACACCTCTTCGCGCAGCGATTCCTTCACAGCCACGGGCACCGGTTTCTTTTCTTCCACCACCACCGGGGCAGCGGTTGTAGCTTCGGCGGCAGCCGTTTCCACCACCTCTTCAAGAATGGGCACTGTAACGGGAGCCGGCTTCGAGTATTTCTTGCCGAAGCGGAAACTCACGCCCACCATGGCCGTCCACTGCCAGTCATCGGCCGCATTGCGTTTAGAGTTGAACCGGTCGTCGAGACTGTTGGCATTCACTTCGAGCGACACGCCGATAGGTTTTGTGAGGTCTGTTTCCAAGCGTATGCCTGCCCGCAGGTTGTGTGTGAGGCGGTCTTTTTTCCAAGCCAGCGGAGCCTGAATCTGCGGATACTCTTGCAGGATGCAGTTCAATTCGTCGTTATCCCAAGCGCGTGTGAGACCGAAACCACCCAGCAGGATGACATTGAGGAAGTTGTCGGGTTTGCGGTTGATGAGATTGGTGATGTTGCACATCAGGTCGAGGTCTGTGGTAACATACTTCCAAGTATACTTTTTGCGGAAGTTCTCGAATCCGCTTTTTGCTTTCCATCCGTTGGCATGCAGTCGCAAGCCAATCACGGGCGAGAAATAGTGACCGATGGAGAACGCTCCGGTTGGTGTGTAGAGATACTGCTTGTTGTAATGCGTGTTAGTGAGTTGCAGGCCTCCCTGCGCTTCGATAAAGGTCCACGATTTGAGCTTTCCTCTTTCTCCGTCTTGTGCCTGGGCAGCACCGAAGAAGAACAAAGCCAACGCAGCGGTTGTTAGTAGCTTTTTCGTCTTCATACTATAAATTTTATTGGTTATTGTGAATTTGCATGATTATGAACGGTTTTTACCATCTAAGATGCAAAGAAACACAAAAAATCTTAATGGTGCAATTATTTCTTCAATTTTTTCTTCAAAAAGCTGTCAACATTATTCCAAAGCGTCGAGCAGGATGAACGACGACCAGAACACCGGGTTGCTGAAGTCGTTCTCTTCGCATTGCCTGACGGTTTGCTGTGCCTGAATGAAGGCATCGTGTTTGGATAGTCCTTTCATCAGGTTGGCATAGAAGGTAGTCATCATCAGGTCGGTAGCTTTATCCGATACGCTCCAGAGGCTCATCAGCAGCGACTTGGCTCCGGCCTTTTTAAATCCGCGCTGAATGCCGAACACCCCGTCGTCTTTGATTTCGCCCAGTCCGGTTTGGCATGCCGAGAGCACCACCAGCTGTGCATCGCTGAGGTCGGTTTGTGCAATTTCCTTGGCGGTGAGAATGCCGTCGTCGATGCCTTGCGGCACCCGGTGGTTGGTGAGCGTGTAGTTGGCCCCGGCCAGCAGCAGTCCGGAGTAGTTGAGTGAGTTTTCGGTATCGCCTTCGTTATCGGCCACGGCAAAGGCCAGTTCGCGGTTTCCGCTTTTGGCATCGGTTTCAGAGATGGTGAATCCGTGTGTGGCGATGTGTATGAGTTGGAATCCCTGTCCGCTGAGCGCCTTGAAGGTTTCCTCCACCCCCTCTTCGCGCAGCAGGGGCAGTGTGTTGATGCTGTTTTGCGTGAGCTGTTCAACTATGGCGTTGGCCTCGTGCAGCGACCCTTCGAGGAATCCCACACTGCCCCGGGTAACGAGCGAGTCGATGGCTCTGAAGTCTTCGTCGTCGATGTCGAAGAGTTCCGACTCGTCGTATTCATAGTCGCTGTAGTCGGCCTGACTAAGGTCGTTGCTGTTGACGATGTTCTTGGCATTGTTGTGTGCCTGCATGATTTGTTCTACGGAGAGGTCGTAGTCCAGTCCGCCGTATACCACTGCTTTTCCGATGGCGGCATTGTTTCCGCGTTGAGCCACGGAGCGGGTTGATGAGAGCCGGTAGAGCTGGAACTGATCGTAGATGCGAGTAGAGTCGTTGCAATAGAGGTTTTCCACTGCGAGCTGATAGAGCATGCCCGCTGGTGAGAAGAAGATGTGGTTCACCCCGTTGAGTTCTTTCACGATGGGCTGCCAGAACAATTTGCCCAGTTCCGTGCTGTTGTACACCTCATTCACGCAGAGTCGGTTAGAGAGTGCCTTTTTCAGGGGTAGTGAGTTGAATTTGAGGTCTTCGATGTCGCTGTCGCTGAAGAGTCTGATCATGCGTGGGGCTGTCCAGTCTTTGCGCAGGAGCAGGGCCACATAGGTTCTGCCGGCTCCCAGGATGTCTACGTTGGCAAATTCGATGGCCGCTTCGTTGTCGTTGAGACTCTTGGCAACGTCTTCAGCAGTTACATTCAGGTTTTCGGTGAAGTTGCCATACTCTTTGCATCCCCTCACGAGTTCGCGCTCTAAGCTGTAGATGTCGCGGTTGAGCTTTTTCACGAAGTCGCCATCGCGTTCACCTTTATTTTTATAGTAGGCATCTTTCTGTTCCTGCAGGTCCACCAGCTTGTTGTATTTCTCGAGCATAGCATCGTTGGAACTGCGGCGCAGTATTTGCCGGAAGTCAACGTCGGAGTTGAGCAGCAGTCCTTTCATAAAGAGCAGCGAGTTATAGGCATCTGTCGTGAGCTGTGGGTTGCTCTGGTCCATGTAGGCCAGTGTGGGTGAATATTTAAAGATGTATTGTTTCTGGTTCCAGTAGTGTTCGCGTTCGCTGCTGGTTTGGTGGAGGAAGTTGTTTTTGATGAGGTCGGCCTGCATGTCGAAGGCCTTGCTGTAGTATTTCACGGCCTCGTTCATTTGTTTGTCTTCGCAGAGGTAAACGGCCAGGTTAAAGAGCACGATGATGTTATCGGGGTGGCTTTCTCCAAGAAGGCTGTTTTGCAGTTCAAGTGCCCGTTTAGTGTAGTCGATGGCGAGTGGCCGACAGTCGCTCATAAAGTTATAGATGCCCAGGTTGGTTAGAATCTTGGCATAGATAATGTTCATGGTGTCGCGCTTGTTCTGATAGATTTCGGCTGCCTGCATGGCATAGTCGATGGCCTTCACATAGTTTTGGTTTTGATAATAGAGTGTGGAAGCATCGTTGAGTTTCTGTGCATAGTCGGCACTGGCTGTGTTGTGGCGGCGGAACATGTCGAGTGCCTGTTCCATCAGTTGGAACCCCTCTTCTTTACGTCCTGCCTTGAAGGTGTAGTTGGCAATGTTTCCCATAGTGGAAGCCATGCCGAGCGAGTCGCGGCGCCGTTCAAATATGGCGAGTGCTTTTCGCTCATGTTCTATGGCCCGCTGGTAGTTGCCGTTGGTTGCGAAGATAGAAGCCTGCTTGCTGAGTGTTTTGGCATATCTGAGGTTTTGCGTTTCTCCCAGTCCTTCGCTGTTGATGTCGCTCTGGTTGGCATACTCATCGGCCTTGGCCAGGTCGCCTTGGTTTTTGTGCACCGCTGCCAGGTCGTTCAGACACCGGATGTAGTCGGGGTCTTGTTTCCCGCGGTTCTGTTCAATCACGGGCAGCGCCTTGAGCAGCAGCTCCCGGGCCTTGTCGTAGTTGTGCACATGAGAGTGGAAGGTGGCCGCGTTGGTGAGCAGTTTGCTATAGTTGAGCGAGGTGGTTAGCTGTGCTTCTTCAATGATGCGCACGGCCTCGTCGGCACATTTGATGGCTTCGGGGTAGTTGCTTTCTCGCTGGAAGGCGATGGCTCGGTTGTTGAGCACGGCTGCATGACTGGCGGGGTTTTCCTGCAAGTGTTTCTTGGCTTGTTTCTTGGCCTTTTTATCTATGTCGGCAGCTTTGCCCTGTGCACCCCCCGAGGCATAGAACACCTGCAGGGCGTTCAAGCAGGTGGCATATTCGGGTGTTCCCTTTTTCAACCGGCTGATGGCTTTCTCGGCCAGTCGGATGGCCCGTTCCTGGTCGCCCTCCTCTCCGCGTGCAGCGAAGAAAGAAGCCACGTTGCTCAGGGCCACGTTGAAAAACTGGTGCTTTTCGCCCACCGACTTGCGGTAAAGGTCAACGGCTTCCTGTCCCAGAGCGATAGACTGGTTATAGTTTCCTTTGCGCGAGTAGATGGAGGCTTGGTCGCTCAGTGCGCTGGCCAGTTGCAGGTCGGTGCAGTCTTTAGAGGTACGCCGTACCTCAATTACTTCGTTTTGTAATTCTATGGCCTGGTCGATGTTGCCTTTCGCCAGCAGACGTTGCACCATGGAGGTGAGCACCTCGGTATAGACATAGCCCTTTGTGGCTCCTTTTTGTTTGAAGAGTGTGATATAGCAATTATAAAGACTGTCGGCCTGAGTCCATTCGTGGCGACGTGCTGCGCGGTCGGCATCATCGATGAGCCGGTCGAGTTCTTTGTCTTGCGCGATTGCAGTAAGGGGGAGCAGCAATGCCGCTATTGATAACAGTATTCTATTCCTTCTCTTCATCTGGTATGGTGGCTGGTTTGATAAAGAGCGAGTCGGCATCGTCGCGGAAGATGGTGGTGGCATTGTCGGTTTCCACCGTATTGGTAACCAGCTTGCCTTTCAGGTTTTTGATGATGTAGGCAAAATACTGTGGTGTAACCGTTTTCTCGGCCCCGTCTTGCTGTTCGATGAGTTGTTTCACGGTGCCCTGGCACTTGCCGTTGAGGGTTACAATCTTGTGGCCGGCATGGTCGAAGAGCCTCACCATGCTTTTCTCGGGAATGCTGAGCACGGTGGTTGGAACAACCTTCTTGCGCACCGCCAGGAGGGTCTTTTCCTTACCCTCTACCTTCATCACTTCGCCCGTGACCGTATATACTATATAGGTCTGTGCGTGCATGGCCGTTCCTGCCATCAGCAAGAACAGCATCGTTAATAATTTTCTCATGTCTTTTTTGTCTGTCTGTTGTTGAATATGATAGGTGGGTTCTGTTAATTCCCACGGTTGTCTGTTGCTAAATTTCTTGAGCGTAGAGCGACTTTTTCCAGATGCTGATGTTGTATCGTTTCAGCACGGTGAGTATGCCCCGGTAGAGCAGCCGGCCTTCTCCGATGAACACGATGGTGGAGAGGGCCAGGATGGTGTCGATGTTGAAGTGGCCGCGTGTGTATAGCGCAAACGACCCCCAGGTGAGCAGCACCATCAATGTGAAGTAGATGAATTTCACATACAGCCCCGACGACATGATAAACAGCATGAGCGTGCTGCGCCGGTTGCGTGCCAAGGTTTTGAACACGGTGTCTACCACATTGGTCACACAGCCCGCAAAGAAAGCGATGAGCAGCACCAGCCAGAAACCGGCCTCTGAGACTTCGTAGCCTTCCATCATGGAGAGTGTGGCGTATGCCAGAACGTGCAGGCCCGACATTTTGCCTATCGGTGTGTAGTGCATGTCGCCCTCTTCTTTGGTGGTGCCCACCAACACGATGCGATCTTTGATGAGTTCGGGGTGCTTGCCGATGTCTTTCCACGACACCACGGGAAAGTCAACGGCCTTGAAATTAATGGTATGCTGGTTTTTCTTTCCTTTCACATCGAACCCCTCGGCCATGGCAATCTGTGCCGGCAGCGAGAACTTCTGTTCGCCCTTATAGTTATAGCTCACGTTGTAAGAGCGAATGCTGCGGGCCTCATCGGTCATGGCATTGGTGAATCCCTCGGTAACGTTCAAGAACTGGGTGAAGAAAGAATGAACGGAGCCGGTGAACTCGTGGCCGTTGTAGTTGAGCAGCTTGAAAGCCGTTACCAACTTGTCGGAGCAGTCGTCGGCATAATAGGCCAGCTTCTCGTCGCCTTCAACGTCGTCTTTTTCTCCCTCAAAAATAATGTCCACCCCAATGCGCCGCGGCTCCATGCTATAGATGACGGCAATCAGGTCGGCAATGTCGCCCCGCTGGTGCAGTTCGGTCATGTCTACCAAGGTTATCAGGTCGCTTTGCTGTTTTTCGCCGGTGGCATTCATCACTTTATAATAGATGCTCGACATGGTGAACCCCCTGAGGGCGCGTGCCACCGGATTGAGAAACGACAGGTTGAACGCGAAGAACACCAGCACACCAATCAACAGCAGCGAAATGGTGGTTACAATCAGGTGGTCGGGGTGGAATATCTTCTTGAGCATAACTAATTGTTTAGGTTTAATGATTATTTAGTGATTGCAAAAGTAGTGTATTTTTATGATATGAACAAATTTATGCAAAAGAAAATAAATTAAAAGAAAAGGAGTGGCGTATGGAAATAATTTGTATCTTTGCAGTCAAATGCAGTAACAAAACGAAACATAACACAACAAAACAATCACAAAATGAAAGCAAAATCTATTTTAAGGGCTACATTGGCGATGCTGTTGGCGGCGTTCAGCAGCACCGCTGCCATGGGGCAACAGGCTCAACTCTCTGACATCGACTGGGCAAAGGAGATTACCAGCCGTGTGACCCTGAACGGATATGCCCAGGGGGGCTATTCGTGGCAAGACACGGAAAACAAGCATGCCAACGAGTTCAACCTGAAGAGAACCCTGCTTTGGGCAAAGGCACGCATCACCGACCGATGGTCGTTTCTTTTCATGTACGATTTCTCGAGCGTTGTACAGGAATTTTATACCGACTACAGGGTGACCCGCAACGGGGCTCTGGCGGTAAGGCTCGGACAATTCAAACATAGCTTCACCATCGAAAACCCGCTCTCACCAACGGTGCTGGAGCTGGTTGACGTGTATTCTCAGTCGGTGCTCTTCTTGGCCGGCGAGGGTCCCGATCCGCTGCACGGCGTTCAGTATGGGCGCGACCAGGGACTGATGGTGTATGGCAACCTGCTCAAAGACCGCCTACATTATGAACTGGCGGTGATGAACGGACAGGGGGTGAACGTGCACGACGGCAACCGGCAAAAAGACTATATCGGCCGCATAGAGGTGAAACCCATGCGGCAACTGCGAGTGGTGGCGAGCGGACAGCTGGGAACAGGCCATGCCATCGGCACTGCCAACTGGAACCCTGGTGTGAAGAAGGGCGACGACTATCGCCGCAATCGCGTGAGCGCTGGCTTTGAATGGAAAAGTGGCGCATACGCTCCCGGAGAATATAAAGAGGCACGACCGCTGAGCCTGCGCGCCGAATATCTGCAGGGAAAGGATGGCGAGGTGACGAGCCGAGGGGCTTACCTCACCACTTGCGTGCCCTGCACCAAGGGAATAGACGTGGTGGCGTCGGCCGACTTCTTCGACCGCAACGTAGACATGAGCTATAACCAGACGCAACTGACCATTGGAGCACAGTATTGGTTCTATAAGAAATGCCGACTGCAACTGCAGTACACGCGCACGCTGAGCCAGTTTCAGCAAGACTATAACTGGGTGCAGGCACAAATGCAAGTGGCCTTTTAAGCAGGTTAGCAAACGATCAATAACAAACAACCATTAACGCAGCATGTTTATTAAGATTTTCCTAACTATTGTTTTCCTGGCCGTGATGATTGCGGTGGGGGTTTATTCCCGCAAGCAGGCGGGAAGTGTTGACGGATTCGTTTTGGGCGGACGCTCGGTGGGTCCATGGCTCACGGCTTTTGCCTATGGAACGAGCTATTTCTCGGCAGTGGTGTTCGTGGGTTACGCCGGACAGTTTGGATGGAAGTATGGCCTTTCGAGCACTTGGATTGGCATTGGCAACGCACTGATTGGGTCGCTGCTGGCATGGCTGGTGCTGGGAAGGCGCACCAAGCTGATGACACAGCACATTGAAAGCCGAACCATGCCCGACTTCTTTGGCACACGCTATAACAGTCAGAGCCTGCGCGTGGTGGCTTCGGTGATTGCCTTCGTGTTTCTCATCCCCTACACGGCCGGGGTGTACAAGGGCATCTCAACCCTGTTCGAGATGGGATTCGGCATTCCATACGAATATTGCGTTATTCTGATGGCAATGCTCACCGCCGTGTACGTGATCCTTGGCGGCTATAAGGCCACGGCCATGAACGACTTTGTGCAGGGCATGATCATGCTCTTTGGCATTGTGGTGGTGATTGCGGCGGTGCTGAACGTGCAGGGCGGTCTGGCTGCGGCCGTTGGAAAGATGGCCGCTCTGCCTGCCGACGATGCCCCCAACACCAACGGCATGTTTGCATCGCTCTTCGGACCAGACCCATGGGGACTGCTCGGGGTGGTGATTCTCACATCGCTGGGAACATGGGGACTGCCGCAGATGGTGGGCAAATTCTATTCTATCACCGACGAGAGCGCCATTCGCCGCGGAACCATCATCTCCACCGTGTTCGCCTTGGTGGTGGCAGGCGGATGCTACTTCCTGGGAGGCTTCGGCCGGCTCTTCGGCACACCGCCGGTGCTGCCTAACGGAAAAATGGCTTTCGACTCTATCGTGCCCTCGATGTTGGTAACACTGCCCGATGCCATCATCGCACTGGTGGTGCTGCTGGTGCTCTCGGCATCTATGTCTACCCTGGCCTCGCTGGTGCTCACCTCTTCGTCGACCATGACCCTCGACCTCATCTACCGCGACAAGAAATCGCTGCCCGGAGAGGTAGAGGAAGGAAGCATCAACGACGAAGTTTCTGAGCACATAGAACGCCGCAAAGTGGTGGTGATGCGGGTGCTCATCGTGTTCTTTATCGTCATCTCACTGCTGATAGCTCTGAACCCGCCCACCTTCATCGCACAGCTCATGGGCATTTCGTGGGGAGCACTGGCAGGAGCCTTCCTCGCTCCGTTTATGCTCGGCCTTTATTGGCGCAGGGTAACACCGGCTTCGGTGTGGGCTTGCTTCGCATGGGGTGTGGGCATCACGGTGGTGAACATGATGGTGGGAAACCCCATCAACCCCATCAACTGCGGAGCCATTGCCATGGTGGGAGGATTCCCCGTGGTGTGGATGGCAAGCCTGGTGAGTAAGAAAATGAACAAGCAACTGGTTGACCGCATCTTTGCCTGCTATGCTTAAAAACACTTAAATAGCGTTGCCTTTCAAGAAAAAGTTGTAACTTTGCAGGTTGAAATAAACAAATCAAATACATGAGTTCAGTAGAAATTAGAAAAGTTGAGGGAAAACGCGACCTGAAAACTTTCATTGAATTCCATTACGACCTTTACGAGGGTAACGCTTACGATGTGCTGAGTCTATACGAAGACGAGATAAACACACTGAGCAAAGACCGGAATGCTGCCTTTGAATATTGCGAAGCGGAATATTTTCTTGCCTACAAAGATGGCAAGGTGGCAGGCCGCGTGGCTGCCATCATCAACCATCGGGCCAACGAGAAATGGAACCAGAAAAGGGTGCGCTTCGGATGGATTGACTTTATCGACGACCACGAGGTTTCATCTGCGCTGCTGAAGGCTGTGGAAGACTACGGCCGAGAAAAGGGAATGACGGAGGCGTGCGGACCGCTCGGCTTCACCGACCTCGACCCCGAGGGCATGCTCACATGGGGATTCGACCAGCTGGGCACCATCTCTACCATCTATAACTACCCCTACTACCCCCAGCACATGGAACAGATGGGCGGATGGGAGAAAGACAACGACTATGTGGAGTTTAAACTCTTTGTGCCCAAACAGATGCCGGAGCGCTATGCAAAGATTGCCAAAATGATTGAAACACGCTATAACCTGCATGTGCGAAAGGTGTCGAAGAAAGAGGTGATGAAGGGCGGATACGGACTGAAAATCTTCCATCTGGTGAACGAAACCTATAGCGACCTCTACGGGTTTGCACCGCTCACCGACAAGCAGATCATGCAATACCTCGACCGCTTTATGGTGGCCATTGACATGGACATGGTTACGCTGGTGGAAGACTGGAACACACCCGACCACAAACTCGTGGGGGTGGGCGTTACGCTGCTCTCGCTTTCAAGGGCGGTGCAGAAGTGCAAGCGCGGCCGACTGTTCCCCTTCGGATGGTGGCACATGCTGAAGGTTATCAAGTTCCATAAAACCAACATCGTGGACCTGCTCATCATTGGCGTGCTGCCGGAATACCGCATGAAGGGAGTGAACGCCATGATGTTCTATCACCTCATACCCTACTACCAGAAGTATGGCATTGAATGGGGTGAAACAAACGTGGAAATGGAAACCAACGACAGTGTGCAGAGCCAGTGGTCGGTGTTGGAAACGGAACTGCACAAACGCCGCCGCTGCTATAAGAAAGTAATAAGTAATAAGTAACACCTATTCACTTTTCACTTTTCACTTTTCACTATGAATTATGGACTATGAAATAAATCCCGTGGAATATACCGACGAGAACATCCGCCACTTGTCGGACATGGAGCATGTGCGCACCCGACCCGGCATGTACATCGGCCGACTGGGCGACGGATCGCTGCCGGAAGACGGCATCTATGTATTGCTCAAAGAGGTGATAGACAACAGCATCGACGAGTTCAAAATGAACGCGGGCAAACGCATTGAGGTGGACATTGAAGAACACCTGAGGGTGACCGTGCGCGACTATGGGCGAGGCATTCCACAAGGAAAACTGGTGGAGGCGGTGAGCGTGCTGAACACGGGCGGAAAATATGACTCGAAGGCGTTTAAAAAGTCGGTGGGACTGAACGGCGTGGGCGTGAAGGCGGTGAACGCACTGAGCGCTCACTTCGAGGTGAAAAGCTTCCGAGAAGGAAAGGTGCGACACCTGGTTTTCGAACGCGGACAGCTGCTCTCCGACAACACACAACCCTCGGAAGACGAGAACGGAACATTCATCTTCTTCGAACCAGACAACACACTCTTCAAAGGCTACCAGTTTCATGCCGACATCGTGGAAACAATGCTGCGAAACTATACCTACCTGAACGCAGGGCTGGCCATCATGTATAACGGAAGGCGCATCCTGAGCCGAAACGGACTGGAAGACCTGCTCAACGACAACATGACCAACGACGGGCTCTATCCCATCATACACATGAAAGGAGAAGACATTGAGATTGCCTTTACACACACCAACCAGTATGGCGAAGAGTATCACTCGTTTGTGAACGGACAGCACACCACGCAGGGCGGAACTCACCAGAGTGCCTTCAAGGAACATATTGCCAAAACCATCAAGGAGTTCTTCGGAAAATATGAGTATGCCGACATCAGAAACGGACTGGTGGCAGCAATTGCCATCAACGTGGAGGAACCGGTGTTCGAAAGCCAAACGAAGATTAAACTGGGCTCTACACAGATGGCTCCCGACGGCGACAGCATCAACAAATATGTGGGCGACTTTGTGAAACAACAGGTAGACAACTATCTGCACATTCACCAAGATGTTACCGAGGTGATTGAAAACAAGGTGAAAGAGAGCGAACGCGAACGAAAAGCTATGGCGGGGGTTACCAAACTGGCACGAGAAAGGGCCAAGAAAGCTAACCTGCACAACAGAAAACTGCGCGACTGCCGCATTCACTACAGCGACGTGAAGAACGAACGGAAAGAGGAGTCGTGCATCTTCATCACCGAGGGCGATTCGGCCAGCGGATCCATCACCAAAAGCCGCGATGTGAACACACAGGCGGTGTTCTCGCTCCGCGGAAAACCACTGAACTCGTTCGGGCTCACCAAAAAGGTGGTCTACGAAAACGAAGAGTTCAACTTGCTGCAAGCGGCGCTCGACATTGAAGACGGACTCGACTCGCTTAGATATAATAAGGTGATAGTGGCAACAGATGCCGATGTAGACGGTATGCACATCCGATTGCTCATCATCACATTCTTCCTGCAGTTCTTCCCCGAACTGATCAAGAAAGGACATGTTTATGTGTTGCAGACACCGCTGTTCCGCGTGCGCAACCGTCGAACCAAAATTAAAAACAAACAGGTGATTGCCGAAGATGATGCCAAAAGCGCTGCCATGCCGGGCAAACAGAAAAAGGCCGACTTTATTACCCACTACTGCTACAGCGACGAGGAAAGGCTGAAAGCTATCAGCGACCTGGGACCCGACCCGGAGATTACACGATTCAAAGGTCTGGGAGAGATTTCGCCCGACGAGTTTGCTTATTTCATCGGTCCCGACATGCGGCTGGAGCAGGTAACGCTGCACAAAACCGACCAGGTGCAGAAACTGCTCGAATACTACATGGGCAAAAACACCATGGAACGGCAGAACTTCATCATCGATAACCTGGTGGTAGAGGAAGACCGGCCCGAAGAAAACTAACTCTTCTGAATGCTCTGAATTCTCTGAATACTCCGATTACTCTGAATACACTGCAATGAACTGGAAATATCTATCATTTATCATTTGTCATTTATCATTTAGCGCAGCGCTTGCGCAAGCGCAAACGCCCAATGCCGAGCTGCTGCGCAAACTGAACATGGCGGAAATGGCCATCAACCACCTCTATGTAGACTCGGTGGATGAGAACAAACTGGTGGAAGATGCCATCCGAGGTATGCTCGAAAAGCTGGACCCTCACTCGGCTTACTCCACACCGAAAGAAACCAAGCAGATGAACGAACCGCTGCAAGGCTCGTTCGAAGGCATTGGCGTGCAGTTTAACATGGTGGAAGACACGCTGCTGGTGATTCAGCCCGTGGTGGGCGGACCATCGGAAAAGGTGGGCATTCTTGCCGGCGACCGCATTGTTTCGGTGAACGACACGGCCATTGCGGGGGTGAAGATGTCGAAAGAGGAAATTATGAAACGGCTGCGGGGCAAAAAGGGCACCAAAGTGCACTTGGGCATCATAAGACGGGGTATCAGCGATAAGCTCACCTTTGCCGTTACACGCGACAAAATTCCCATACACACACTCGATGCCTACTACCTCATCGCTCCCGGGGTGGGATACATCCGTATAGGTTCCTTCGGGGCTACCACCTACGAAGAGTTCATGGCGGCTGCCGACACGCTGGAACAACAGGCGGGGGGAAAGCTTCAACACCTCATTCTCGACCTGCAAGACAATGGCGGGGGGTATCTGCAATCGGCGGTGATGATTGCCAATGAATTTTTGCAGAGGGGCGACCTCATCGTTTATACCGAAGGACGGGTGGCAACCCGATACGACTACAACGCACAAGGCAACGGGCGCTTCCGCGACAACATTGGCGTGACGGTGCTCATCAACGAATATACGGCTTCGGCTGCCGAAATTGTTACCGGGGCTCTGCAAGACAACGACCGAGCACGGGTGGTGGGCCGACGCTCGTTTGGAAAAGGACTCGTGCAACGACCCGTCGACCTGCCCGACGGCTCCATGATCCGGCTCACCATCGCTCACTATTACTCTCCTTCGGGCCGATGCATACAGAAACCCTATACCAAGGGGGATGCAAGGGGATATGCCGAAGACATTGAAAAGCGATTCAAACACGGGGAACTTTATTCGGCCGATAGCATACACTTCAACGACTCGCTGAAGTTCTATACCCTCAAAGAGCACCGAACGGTGTATGGGGGCGGAGGCATCATGCCAGACCTCTTTGTGCCGCTCGACACCATGCAGTTCACACGCTTCCACCGACAACTGGCGGCCAAAAGCTTCATCATCAACGCTAACCTGAAGTATGTAGACCGATACCGGAAGGAACTGAAAAAGAACTATCCCAACTTCACCTACTTCCGCGACCACTATGTAGTGCCCAAGGCTGTTATCGACGGTATCATAGAAGAAGCCAAGAAACAAGACATCACACCGCGCGACGATGAAGAGCTGCAACGCACCATCGCCTCGCTGCGCATCCAGCTGAAGGCACTCGTGGCTCGCGACCTATGGGATATGAGCGAATACTTCTGCATCGTGAACGAACAGAACCACATCGTGCAACGGGCTCTTGACGCTACGCTGCGCTGCGCTTCGCTAAATGATAAATGATAAATGATAAATGATAAATGGGCTCAAGCAAACCTCCATCTCGTAGTCCCCTCCTTTCATAAAGGAGGGGTTAGGGGTGGTTCGTGTAACTACCCCCTAACTTAGGGGATTCAAGAAGGGGTTCTTGCTCTGGCAAGCGTCCCTGCGGGCCGAGCGAGGGGCGGGGTCGAGGGACCGCGCTTCAGGTAATCATACTTATTACTTATGAATAAAATTTTTCTTTCTACCCTCATGCTGTTGATGGCAGCTGTGGCACAGGCTCAGATGATGGAACCGGTGAAGTTCTCGTCTTCACTGAAGATGCTGAACAACAACGAAGCTGAAATCGTGTTCTCTGCCAACATCGACGACGGGTGGCACGTTTATTCCACCGACTTGGGTAACGAAGGTCCTATAGAGGCTTCGCTGCATGTGAACAAACTGGAAGGAGCCGAGCTGGTGGGAAAACTAAAACCACGCGGAAAAGAAGTGGAACAGTTCGACCAGATGTTTGGCATGAAACTCCGCTTCTTTGAGAAGCATGCCACCTTTGTGCAGCGCATCCGCTTCAACAAACCTCAATACAACGTTGACGTGTTCCTGGAATATGGGGCCTGCAACGATCAGATGTGCATGCCACCCACAGAGGTTCCTTTCAAAAAGAAGGGCACCGCACCCAACACCGCACCATCCAATAACTCCGAGTTCTCCGATAACTCTGATTACTCTGATAACTCTGATAACTCTGATAACTCTGATTCCTCCGAGTCCTCTGATCCCTCCGAGAACTCCGATAACTCCGAGTCCTCCGACTCCTTGAAATCTTCCACCGCACCATCCAACCCTCGCACCCTCCAACCCTCCACCCTCTACACTCCCTCCATCAAAGAACTGCAGGCTTTTGGCGGTGCCGACGATATGACCAACCACTCATGGCTCTACATCCTGCTCATGGGATTCGTGGGCGGACTGCTCGCCGTGTGCATGCCATGCATCTGGCCCATCATTCCCATGACGGTGAGCTTCTTCTTGAAACGGGCCAAAAACGATAAGCAGCGAGGCATACGCGACGCCATCAGCTACGGACTCTCGATCATTGTTATCTACCTGGCCTTGGGACTCATCGTAACCAGCATCTTCGGCTCCGACACGCTCAATGCCATGTCTACCAATGCGGTGTTCAACATATTCCTCTTCGTATTGCTTGTGGTGTTCGCGCTGTCGTTCTTCGGGTGGTTCGAACTGAGCCTGCCCGACAAATGGGCCAACGCGGTAGACAGCAAAGCTTCTTCTACCAGCGGCATGCTCTCCATTTTTCTGATGGCGTTCACGCTGGTGCTGGTTTCTTTCTCATGCACCGCGCCCATCGTGGGACTGCTTCTGGTGGAAACGGCCACCAGCGGCAACTGGGTGGCTCCGGCCTTGGGCATGTTCGGCTTCGCTCTCGCACTGGCGCTGCCCTTCACGCTCTTCGCCCTGTTCCCGTCGTGGCTGAAACAGGTTCCTAAGTCGGGGTCGTGGATGAACACGCTGAAGGTGGTGCTCGGATTCATTGAGCTGGCTTTCGCCCTGAAGTTCTTCTCGGTTGCCGACCTTGCCTACGGATGGCATCTGCTCGACCGAGAAGTGTTCCTCTCGCTGTGGATTGCCATCTTTGCCCTGCTCGGATTCTATCTGATTGGTGTGCTTAAATTCCAAAGCGACCAAATCAATTCCGACGGACGGCCCATGCCGGTCATCTGCATCATGGGAGGGTTGTGCTCGATTGCCTTTGCCATATATATGCTTCCCGGACTGTGGGGAGCACCGTGCAAGGCAGTTAGCGCCTTTGCACCACCCATGAACACCCAAGACTTCAACCTGAACCAACATAACGTGGAGGCACAATTCACCGATTACGAAACGGGTATGGCAGCGGCAAAGGCACAGGGTAAGCCGGTGCTGCTCGACTTCACCGGATTTGGCTGTGTGAACTGCCGTAAAATGGAGGCTGCCGTGTGGACAGACCCTCGTGTGGCGGAGATGCTTGAAAAAGACTTTGTGCTAATTTCTCTCTATGTTGACGACCGTTCGCCGCTTCCTGAACCTTTCACAGTGATAGAGGGTTCAGACACGCTGACGTTCACCACCGTAAAACAAAAGAACAGCTGGCTGCAGGCTCATAAGTTCGGAGCCAACACCCAACCCTTCTATGTGGCTGTATCGCCCGACGGACAGCCATTGGCTCCATCCTATAGCTATAAAGAGGATGTAGCAGCTTTCCTGCAGTTCCTGCAAACAGCAAAAGGCAATTTTAAGTAATAAGTAAAAAGTGAATAGTGAATAACGACCCCTCCACCCTTCAGTTTATCCGGGAGCATGCCAACGACGATGTGCGCCAACTCGCACTCGCGTACTCGCGCACCAACGCACCAACGCACTCCAACATCGACATGCCCTTTGCTCTCGACCAAATTCGGGGCCGACAGATAGCACGAACCAAAATTCCTTCGTGGGCTGCACTCGACGATATTCTCTACCCTCCACATCTTTCCATGGAGCAATGCTCCAGCGAACAAACCGCCCGATACAAGGCTCAACTCATAGCAAGACTGTTCACGCAAACGAACCCCACACCCCCCTACCCCCACACCCTCGCCCCCACTTTTTCCTTCGCCGACCTCACCGGCGGATTGGGAGTAGACTTTTCCTTTATCCTTCAAGCAATCAAACAAATGACTCCCCTCCCTCGGGAGGGGCAGAAAGTGGGGCTATACATCGAACGGTCGCCCGAACTTTGCGAACTCGCTGCACATAACTTTCAAGCCTTGGCTCTTCAGGGGGTGGAAGTAAGATGCGGCGATGCCATTGACCTTTTCTCTCTTCAGGAAACAGACATCAGGGAAACAGCGCATATCATCTTCCTCGACCCGGCACGGCGCAACCAGCATGGAGCACGCACATACGCTATTAGCGACTGCACACCCGATGTGCTCGCACTGCGCGACCAGTTGCTCGCACGGTGTCACTATCTTGTGCTCAAGCTTTCTCCCATGCTCGACAGGCACGATGCCGTGCAACAGCTCGGCTCGGTTACCGAAGTGCACATCGTGGCCACTCAAAACGAATGCAAAGAACTCCTGCTCGTTCTAAAAGGAAATCTTCAAAAACTCGCTCCAAATGAAGTCCCCTCCTTTCATAAAGGAGGGGTTAGGGGTGGTTCGTGTAACTTCCCTCCCCGCATTTTCTGCATCAACGACAACCAAACTTTCTCCTACACCCCCGCCCCCTCAGCACCCCCGCACCTCCCTACCCCCGCACCCTCGCACCTCCTCTATGTTCCCAATGCCGCCATCAACAAGGCAGGATGCTGGAGCGAAGTGGCAAAAGCCTACAACGTGAAACCCATTTCTGCCAACACCCACTTGTTCGTTTCAACAGAAATGGTGCACAACTTCCCCGGACGCTGCTTCCGCATCGAACAGGTGTGCTCACTCAACAAAAAAGAAATAAAAAAAGCGTTGCAGGGCATCAAACGAGCCAACATTGCAACGCGCAATTTTCCACTTACACCCCAACAACTGCGACAAAGACTTAAACTGCAGGATGGGGGTGACACCTACATCTTCGGTATCACCTCGGCCGACGAGAAACACCTGTTGCTCGTCTGCTCCAAAGCTTCTTCTTAAGGTGGATTCTCCGTGGGAATTTATAGAACCCACCTTAAACCTATTTAAAATAAACTACAAGCTCTTCAAGTGTAGAGGCCGTAAGAATATAATCACGCCAACGGCCTCTCACCATGCCACGCTCGCTCAAGTCGTTGAGCAGGGCAATGAGCGAATCCCAAAACCCATTGATGTTGTATAGCAAAATGGGTTTCTGGTGATACCCGATGGTATGAGAAGCCGCCACGGTGAACACCTCGTCGAGTGTTCCTATGCCACCCGGCAAAGCCACCACCACGTCGCTATGCTGCAAGAGCAGCTCCTTGCGGTCGGAAAGATTCTCGCAGTTCACCTGCTCATCGACAAAGCGCGATGTTCTTCCCCCCTCCTCTATGATACGGGGCACCACACCAATCGTGTGACCGCCAGCCTGGTGAACAGCTTTCGCCACACACTCCATCAGTCCCATGTTGCAACCGCCAAACACCAGGGTGTGACCATTGTGTCCCATCCACCTACCCAGTTCGGCAGTTTTTTCAAAATAAACCGGCTCAATGCTATTATTGGCCGAACAAAAGATTCCTATATTCATCATTAATTCAAATGTTTCAATTAAGCATGCAAAAATATAAAAATAAAGGAATATAATTCTATAATTTAAATTTTTATTGTATCTTTGCCGACAGACGCATTTAAAACAGACTGATATGCAACGAATACTTACTATACTGTTTTTTGTCGGAGCCTTGCTCACCACAACTTCGGCACAGACTACCCACACCATCCAACGTGGCGAAACCTTGGAAACCATTGCAAAACGCTATGGCATTACCGTAGAGGAACTGAAAGCTGCCAACCCCAAACTGCACTTTGTCTATGCAGGAAAGGAACTGCAACTGCCACAGAAAGGCGAGAACAGTATTTCTACCGATGCGCAAGCCATGGATGGACAGATGGCAGAAGGCGACGTGCCAGCTAATGCCTACCAGACATCGGGTTTCGGCGAGAAAGAACAATATCGCCGCAGCTCGCTCTGCATGATTCTGCTCACCCATCGCGATAAGAAATATGCCGAGGATATGGAACGCGTGTTCAAGTCGTTCCCGCTGCCCAAACGCTACAACGAACACAACATCAGCGACCTCAGGGTGATTAGCGTAAAGGGAAAACAGAGCCAAGAGGACATTGATAAGCTTGTAAAAAACAACTATGTGGCACAAAAGGTGGTGGGACGATGGTTCAACCGAAGCGAAGCCACCGGACAAATGAACATGGACCTCATTCACGACCGTGGAGGCTACGGAGCCTCATACGCCGACTACAAACGGGCCATGAGCAACATTCGCGGAACGGCCATGCTGCGCGACGAGGGTATTGAGCTGCTGCAGAGCACCTTCGTGCTGGTATGCGACATGGACTATATCGATAAGAAGAAAGGTTTCCAGTGGGGGGCATTGGCATTGGCAGTGCTTAGCGCTGGTGCCGAGGTTGCATCGTCGGTGCAGGAATCGAAGGCAGAGGCTGCCTACCGCCGAGGAGACTACGATGAAGCACGCGACAAACAAAAGCGAGCCAACGCCTACCATGCCGGCAGCACCGTGGGCAACGTTGCTGCAGCGGTGGTGGGCGATATTGGAGGCTTTAGGGTGAAGATGCACGCTTACCTATACAAGTTGCAGTGGAACGACTCAATGACCGAGATGATGTATAACGACTTCTGGGCCGACAGCTCCACACCCGAGAATGAATGCGAGGCACGCAAGGTGAAGTTCGAAAGTGCACAAAACCGCTTTCAACTGGAATTTGTGGGGAAATATGAAGAGTCGTCGTCGAAGACCATCCTGACAAGCTGGAATAACGAAGACGAGGTGATTCTCGATGTATGTGAACGATGCGTGGAAAAAGGCATGCGCGAACTGGCCAAAGCTTTCCCCGTGTTCCGCCCGCGTGCACCTTTCTATTTCGATGGCGAAGAAATATATTCGCACATGGGACAGAAAGAAGATGTGGAAACCGATAAGAAATATGAGATTCTGCAACCCTACAAGGATAAGCACGGACAGATTGCCTACAAACGCGTGGGAACTGCCAAGGCGGGAACTCCATGGAACAACCGCGACATCGACTTCAGCCACTACTTCAATCGCACCGACAAAGGAACGCGGTTTTTCTGCAACTCGTCGGTTGACCTGCACACCCCAGGACTGCAACTGAGAGAGATGTAGATTGGATAATTATCGGAATAATCGGAAAAAACAGAAAGAATATGAAAAAGTTATTGTTATGGAGCATTTTATGCTTGGTGTGCGTAATGACTAAAGCTCAGTCGTACACAGTAACCAGTGCCGGCACTGCCGATGGCGGGCGCAATCTGGTTCATGTCGTAGTAACATCTAAGAAGAACCTGAAGGTATCTTCAGAAGATGCCGTGAAACAATATGCCGTGAGGGGTGTTCTCTTCGACGGCATCGCCGCTGCCGAAGGCTATGGTGCACAAACGGCCATTGTGAAAGATCCAAACGTAGAGCAAACAAAAAAGGCTTTCTTTGATGCTTTCTGGAAAGAGGGTGCCTACAAGCGCTACGCCGCACTGGTGCCTGCAACTCTCACGGTGATGAAAAACAAACAAATTAAAGCCTACGAAACTCAAGCCACTGTGATTGTAGACAAAGCCGGACTGCAGAAATACTTAGAAGAGAGCGGCATCATTAAAGGATTCTCTAATTTATGGTAACCATGAGAAAAGCATTCATCACACTGAGCCTTGGCACCCTGCTATTAGTGGGCTGCGGCTCGAAAAAAGAAGTAACTACAGCTGCCTTCCACAACTACCCCACCGAATGTCTGGGTAAAAGCATGGACGGAACACAAACGCTGAAAGTGTGGGCTTCGGGCACCGACAAAAGCGATGCCATTGAAGAGGCTAAGAAAAAAGCTGTGTATGAAGTCACCTTCACCGGCATCACTGCAGGCATGGGCGACTGTAGTGCCTATCCCGTGGTCGACGACCCTACGGCACGAACGAAACACCAGGCTTATTTCGACAAGTTCTTCTCTGACGGAAGCAAATACAAAAAATATGTATCGTTGAAAGGACAGCCCAAAGACTCGAAGGAAGAACTGAAAGGGGCTGGCACTACCATGTATGGCATCATTGTGGTGGTTGACCGCTCGGAACTGCGCAAACGCTTTGTGAAAGACAAAATTCTGAAAGAGTAGACGTGTTGACAAATTGACAAACTGACAAGTTGATTGCTAATGATTAAAAAAAAGAAAAAAATGAAAAGGATATTCTTCGTTATATTTGCGTTGCTGCTGTGTTGCGGCAGCTTCGCTCAGAAAGCCATGACACCCCCACATGTGATGGTGGTGCCCGACCTGATTTTCTGCAAAGCCAATGGCTACATCAGGCAGTTTAACAACAATGGTATCACTGAAACCATACCAGACTATGAACGTGCCCTCTCGGAAGACCCGTCGCTGCATGCGGTGCTCACACAAATTAAACAGCTCATTGCCGAAAACAATTCCGACATTGTGCTCATAGACCTGATAGAGGCCATCAACAATGCTAAGGCCGACCACGCAATGAGCGAAGCTAACTTCGGCGACCAGTCGGAAAGCATCGAAGAGAGCATCATCAGAAACTCTGAGGCTGACATACTCATCAAGGTACAGTACGACATTGCCCAACACGGACCGCAATATCAGATTTCCTATACCCTGAACGGCACCGATGCCTACACCAACCGCAATTTCGCTCCCGTAGAGGGTATGGGAAAACCGTCTACATCGGCCAACCCTGTGGTGCTTTTGCGCGAGGCCGTCTACGACAACATGAAACCCTTCCTCGACCTGATGCTCTCCTATTATAATAATATGATTACAAAAGGCCGCATGGTGGCTTTCGACATTAAAACCACCGGCGGAGTGAACATGAACACTAAGGTGGGGCAATATTCGCTGCGCGAACAGATTGAAGATTTTCTCTACGATAACTCGGTCGATGGCAACGGACTGGAACGCGTGAAGGGGGGCAACACATTCTTGCAATATCAGGGCGTTTACATTCCCTTGGTGACTACCATTCGCGGCCGACAGCGCAAGCAGGGTGCCAAAGACGTGGCACAGAAACTGGTGAACTTCCTCGAAGAGAACGGTGTGAACGCCGACTTCAAAATTCGGGGACTGGGCAAGGTGAACATCTATATCCGATAACAAAACATCTATCATTATGCCAAAGATACTTTTTCTTTCCATAGCTCTTCTCGTGTTTGGCCTGCACAGGACATGTGCCAAGGATCAATGCGAGATTCCCATTGTGATCATGGTGCCACAACATGTAGACTCGTTTGCTACTGCATGCCGGGAAAAACTCATCGCACGTATGAGCCAGATGGTTACGCTGGAAGGTATGGAGGGCAATGCTCCCAATGCCTACTTCAACATGGTGGCCGACCTTCAACCTGGCATGAAGGAGGTGATGAGCGGACTGCGCCCGGTGGTTACCACCACCGCCGAACTGCACCTGCATGTGGCCAACAGCACAACCGGCGAAAAGTTTGCTGCCACGCTTGTAACCCTGAAAGGGGCGGGACAGAACGAACAACAAGCCTTTAATGCAGCTATCAGCAGTTTGAACGGCACAAACCCACAACTGCAAACCTTTATGAAAGAAGCACGCGAGAAGATTCTCAACTATTACGACACACATGCCAAGAGTATGATTGCTCAGGCCGAGAACATGGCCATGCAGCGCAATTATGGCAAGGCACTTGGACTGCTGGCTGCAATACCGCCCTGCTGCAAGCACTATGACGATGTAGCCGATGCAATCATCAACGTGTATCAGGAGGTTATTGACTTGGCCGGACAGCAGAAGCTGAGCAAGGCTCAGGCTATCTGGAATGCTGCGCAAAACGAAAAGGCTGCGGCTGAGGCTGGGGCCATTCTCGCCACCATAGACCCATGCTCAAAGAGCTGGAAACCGGCACAAAAGCTTGCCGAAGAAATGAAAGCGCGCATTGGAGAGCAGTGGGAGTTTTACAAAGAGATGCAACGCGAGGCAGCACAGCTTGAGCGCGACCGCATAGAGGCTATTCGCGACATTGGCAAGGCATACGCCAAAAACCAAAAGGAACAAACGGTTATCAACAACGAAACGGTAGTGAAAGAAGAAACCCCGATTGCAAAGGACGAAGAAACCCCGATTGCAAAGGACGAAGAAACCCCGATTGCAAAGGACGAAGAAACCCCGATTGCAAAGGACGAAGAAACGCCAATAGCTGAAGAGGAAGAAAAAAATTAACTTATAGTGAAACTATAAATACTAGTAATACTAGAAATACTAGAAACACTAGAAATACTAGAAACACTAGAAATACTAGAAACACTATCACTCCAGAAAACCAAAAATTAACAAACTATGGGAAGAAGAACATTCATGGTGCTTGGCTTTACGCTATACACTATCGTTGTGGGTGCCCAGGTCAACGGCGGATTCAATAGCTCTCGCTCCAGCTTTGGAGCGGGCAAGCAGAGTGCGTTCAACCAGGGAAGACGCAACAACTTCAACGACTACCGGAAGAAGCTGAATGCCGAATATGTGAGCAAGACACGAGAGAAATGGCAGAATTTCTATGGCAAGGCTCCCATGGTGGCTCCCGACAACGACGTGAAGCCGGTAACTCCCATCAAAATGTCTGACGAAGATGCTAAGCAGGATAAGAAAGACAAACAGATTGAAATCAAACAGGTGGTGAAACCTATCAAACAAGTTACACCACCACAACCCGTGGCTCCGGTCGATGAGGTTCCCGTGCAGAATCAGCAACTCTTAACCTTCAGCTATCTGGGTTCACAACTGCAGGTACGCAAGCCCACCAGCGGCATTGTGCGACTGGCCGGACTGAGCGAAAACAAGATTGCAGATGCCTGGGAACAGCTGTGCGACGAAAGCTACAACAACCTGCTTCTCGACTGCATTCAACTGCGCAGCAAACACCGACTGTGCGACTGGGCCTACCTACAAATGCTGCAGGCCCTGGGCAACAGCTTCTGTGGCAACGGCACCAACGAGGCCACACTACTCACGGCTTTCCTCTACAGTCAGTCGGGCTACAAAATCAGACTCGGACAGACCAAGGGAAAACTGGTGCTGCTCTATGCCAGTCAGCACAACATCTATAGCGTGCGCTACATCGAGTATGAGGGCGACAAGTTCTATAGCCTGACCGAAGACTTACTCGACGTGAAGGTGAACGCCGCCCGATACCCACGCGAAAACTCGCTCTCGCTATGGGTGGCAAGCGAACCACAGGTTAGTTTCTGCGCCTCGACAACACGGACGCGCAGTTCGAAACGCTACTCCGACATGTCGGTGCAGGTGAGCGTGAACAAGAACCTGATACCATTCTTCGACTCCTACCCCTCATCGGAGGTGGGAGGCAACTTCATGACCCGGTGGGCCATGTATGCCAACACTGCGTTCTGCAAAGAAACACAAAACCAATTGTACCCACAACTGAAACGGGCCATCGGCGGGCGCTCGGAACTGGAAGCTGCCGAACGGCTGCTCAACTGGGTGCAAACGGGGTTTGAATATGAATACGACGACAAGGTGTGGGGCGACGACCGGGCCTTCTTCCCCGACGAATCGCTCTATTATCCCTACTGCGACTGCGAAGACCGCTCCATCCTGTTCACCCGACTGGTACGCGACTTGCTTGGCCTGCGCTGCATATTGGTCTACTACCCCGGCCACTTGGCATGTGCAGTAAACTTCAGCCAACCTGTTAGCGGCGACTATATTATGGTGAACGGAACAAAATATGTAGTGTGCGACCCCACTTACATAGGTGCCTCGGTAGGCCACACCATGCCCGGATGCGACAACTCGGCCGCCAAGGTTATCATCTTGCAGTGAGCAACTAACAACTGCGCAGACCTTCTACATACTCCCACAACTTGCGGTAGAAGGGATGGCGGGTGAGCGTGGCCGAATCGCCTATGATGAGCAACTTCATGCGGGCTCGGGTGATAGCTACGTTCATGCGCCGCAGGTCGCGCAGAAAACCTATCTGCCCTTCGGCATTCGAGCGCACCAGTGAAATCACAATCACATCGCGCTCCTGTCCCTGAAAGCCATCAACGGTGTTCACGGTGATAAGGCGGCGGAAGGGCTTGAAGAACTCGCGCTTCTTCACAAGTCGGCGCAGATACTGCACTTGTGCACGGTAGGGCGAAATAATGCCCACGTCTATTTGTTCTTCCAAGATGCGCTGCTTCCCTATTTTGGTGAAGTAGCGCTCCAGCTCACTGAGGGTCTGCTCGGCTTCTACTTTGTTGATGCGGCCAAACGACTCGCCCACAAACTCTTCCCCCCAATCTTTTCTCACCTCTCCACGCTCACCTCTCCACGCTCCACTCTCCGCGCTCAACTCTCCACTCTCTATCCACTCCATAGGAATATCGTAGTCGAGAATACCGCGATACTTGATTTGCGGAGCACTCTTCACCCTGCCGCCATAGAACCAGTCTGACGAGAAGCGCATAATCTCTTCATTCATCCTATACTGAATCTCTAATAGCGTGACGGCCCGAGGATGGTTCTCCACGATGCGCTCCATGAGTGTCTTTCCCAACCCCGCTTTCAGGGCGGCAATACTCTTCACCGTTGGGGGGAGCTGACAATGGTCGCCCGCCAAGATTACGCGCGATGCCTTTCGGATAGCTATCCAGCAGGCAGCTTCTAAGGCTTGAGCAGCCTCATCGATGAACAGGGTGTTGAATTTCTGTCGCTCCAGCAAGCGGTTGGCAGCACCTGTGAGCGTGCAGGCAATCACGCGTGCCTCGGCAAAGAGTTCAGCGTTGATGCGTATCTCCAGTTCCGTGGCGCGGCTCTTCAGTCGTTCCATCTTCTGGTGCCAACTGTCGCTGCCGCGCTTGCGTGCGGCCTTTAATTCGCGTATAGCCTTACGAATGCTCCATAGCTGAGGGTAATCAGGGTGAGCCTCGAATCGGCGCTCATACGTAAAGGAAAGCATCTTATCGTTAACGCGTGTGGGGTTACCGATGCGCAGCACACTCACCCCACGGTCTACAAGCCGTTCAGAAATCCAGTCGACCGCCATGTTGCTTTGTGCACAAACCAACACCTGACTCTCTCGGTGCAGGGTTTCCACAATGGCTTCCACAAGGGTGGTGGTCTTGCCCGTACCCGGAGGTCCGTGCACCACCTCCACATCCTTTGCCCTGAGCACTTCGTTCACCGCATGTTCCTGTGTAGGGTTCAGCCACGGTATGCGCAAGGGCGGCAGGTTATAGGTTGCACAGCCTCGCACCCCCGCACCTTCGTTCCCCCCTACCCTCGTATAAAACAAATCCCGGAGATAGGCAAGGCGGTTGCCCCTTGCATTGATAACCCGCTCCAGGGCATCGAACATGAGCTTATAGGTGGTTTCATCGAAAAACAACTGAACGCCCAACTGTGCGTCGCTGAACTCCAAGTCGGCAAGGCGGGTGCCATCGGGCACTACCACCACCATGCGGTCGCCCTCTACATAAGAAACGGTGCCAGTGAAAGAAAAATAATGAATAGCACCATCGCGCCCTCGCTCCCCCTCACCATCGTCCCCTCGCGCCCCAGCACCCTCCGACTTAAAGAAACAAACCGGCTTACCAAATTCAAAGCTATGCTCTGTTTCTTCGTCGGCAGTGCGGAACACCTCCACCGAGAGTTGGTTCAGTGAGTTGTAGTAGCTCTTGCCCACACGCAGGGGAAACCAGGCATCGCCACGTTTCAAGCTGCGTTGCAATCCCACCAGTTGTTTCTGTCGGCGGAAGGCTTCCTTCTCGGTGTAATACTCTATTTCGAGCAGCATGCGCTGTCGTTGTAGTTCAAGAATGGGTACAGTCTGTGTCATATCTGATTGCAAAGGTACGAAAATAATAAGCTTCGGCAACGCTTTATTCGTACAAATTTCGTAACTTTGCGGCATGAATCCAATGGTCATAGAGCATGTTGACGTGGGTTACCGCTCTGCGAACGGCTCAAAGATACTGGTTGCCGACATCTGCGCATCGCTCATGCCAGCATCGCTGGTGGCACTGGTGGGGCGCAACGGCACGGGCAAGTCAACCCTGCTGCGCACACTGGCGGGATTTCTCCCTCCCCTGGCGGGAACCATCAGCATGGGGCAAGGCATGGGGCAAGGCATTGTGTTCACCACATCAAAGAAGGTGCAGCCCCACACGTTGGCTAAACTGGTGAGCGTGGTGCTTACCAACCGGCCAGCCCTTTCGAACCTGCGGGTAGAAGAGGTGGTGGCACTGGGGCGCTCGCCCTATACCAACTTCTGGGGAACACTCACCTCGGCCGACCAAAACATTGTGAGCGAGGCCATGCGGCTTGTAGGCATCTGCAACTTGAAAGACAGACAGATGCAGGCACTCAGCGACGGCGAACAGCAGAAAGTTTTTCTGGCAAAGGCGCTGGCACAGCAAACACCTGTGATCCTGCTCGATGAACCCACGGCCTTTCTCGACTATCAGAGCAAGAAAGAGGTGATGCACCTGCTCTGCCAGCTGGCACACAACGAAGGGAAGAGCATTCTGCTTTCCACACACGACATTCCGCAGGCCATCGCTGTTGCCGACAACATCTGGTATATCGAAGAAAGAAGACTCTTCACCAACGCGAAAGAAAAAGTGAAATCACTGATATGAGAACTGCTATCTTCACCGGGTCGTTCGACCCATTCACCATCGGTCACGACTCCATCGTGAGGCGTGCCCTGCCACTCTTCGACCGTCTGATCATTGGCATCGGACATAACGAACGTAAACAATACCTTCAAACAGCCGAAGAGAGATGCCAACACATTGCACAACTCTATGCACAGGAACCGAAAATAGAGGTGAAAACCTTCAGCGGCCTGGCGGTGGAGTTTGCCAAACAACAGGGAGCGCAGTTTTTCGTGCGTGGGGTGAGAACGGTTCAAGACTTCGAATTCGAACGACAGCAGGCCGACTTCAACCGGCGTATCTCTGGTATTGAAACCGTGCTTTTCTTTGCCTTGCCCGGCATGGACAGCATCAGTTCATCGGCCGTGCGCGAACTGCTCCACTTTGGCTACCCGATAGATGAATTCCTGGCCTAAACTCTCAACGATATGATTACATATAACACTGAAGGCACCAAGATGCCTAAAATCAAGAAACGCGAAACTACGGCTTGGATTCGGGCCGTGGCCAATACTTATAATAAAAAGGTGGGCGAAGTGGGTTATCTCTTCGTCAACGACGAGAAGATACTTGAGGTGAACCGCGAATACCTTGGGCACGACTACTACACCGACATCATCACCTTCGACTATTGCGAAGGCGACACCTTGAACGGCGACTTGGTTATTTCACTCGACACCGTGCGCACGAATGCCGAACAGTTCCACCGCGACTACCAAGAAGAGCTGCACCGAGTGATCATCCACGGCATTCTGCACCTCTGCGGCATCAACGACAAAGGTCCCGGAGAGCGCGAGATCATGGAAGCAGCCGAAAACAAAGCCCTCGCCATCTGTACCGCGCTGCGCTGCGCTTCGCTAAATGATAAATGATAAATGATAAATGATTCAACTTTTGCAAGTAAAAAACAACCATGCGCGACAATGCCCCATCGGGGCATGATTGGGGTAGCCAGCCATTCTTATGGCTGGAGGAGATGATAACCACCATTCATAGCGTGCCTTTAGGTACGCAACACAAACAAATTGAATGTAGCGTACCTAAAGGCACGCCCGATACACACCCCCAACGTTCTTCCAGCCATAGGAATGGCTGGCTACCCCTATCTGATGCCTATGGCATCATCATTGCCATGCAGAGAATATTCACTTGCGAAAGTTGAAACAGTTAATAAATGTTTCATAACAATATAATTAGAAAAGGCGGAACCATTCGATGCTTATCTGCACTCAGGTTTCCGCCAAGTAGACCTAATAGTAAAAGTTATGGGGACAGACACCCGAACCAGGATTGGTACAGGTGTTCTGTCCCCAATACTCTATACCTTTAGTCGGCGAGTTTAGCCTTCAGGAACTCGCGGTTCAGGCGTGCGATGTTGGCAATGCTCTCGTTCTTGGGGCACACGGCCTCGCAAGCACGAGTGTTGGTGCAGTTGCCGAAGCCGAGCTCGTCCATGCGTGCAATCATCTTCTTGGCGCGGCGGGCGGCCTCGGGACGACCCTGTGGCAGCAGAGCCAGCTGGCTCACCTTCGATGACACGAAGAGCATGGCGCTGCCGTTCTTACAAGCAGCTACGCAGGCACCGCATCCGATGCATGTTGCGCAGTCCATGGCCTCGTCGGCATTCTCCTTGGGAATGAGTATGGCATTGGCATCCTGGGCCTGACCGGTGCGGATGCTGGTGTAGCCGCCGGCCTGGATGATCTTGTCGAAAGCACGGCGGTCAACCATGCAGTCTTTGATAACGGGGAATCCGGCCGAGCGCCAGGGCTCCACGGTGATTACGTCGCCATCGTTGAAGCGGCGCATGTAGAGCTGACAGGTGGTGGCACCACGTTCCGTTTTGCCGTGCGGTGTTCCGTTGATGTAGAGCGAGCACATACCGCAGATACCTTCGCGGCAGTCGTGGTCGAATACGAAGGGTTCCTTACCCTCGTTGATGAGTTCCTCGTTCAGGATGTCGAGCATTTCCAGGAACGAAGTGTCATCAGGAATATTCTTCATCTCGCGGGACTCAAAATGGCCTTTTTCCTTGGGGCCGTTCTGCTTCCAGTATTTTACTGTGAAACTTATATTCTTAGCCATATTCTTTTAGTTCTTATAGTTACGTGTTTGTACTTTAATTGCTTCATACTCAAGAGGTTCCTTGATGAGTTCGGGAGCCTTGGTATCGTCGCCCTGATATTCCCAGCAACCCACATAGAAGAAGTGTTCATCGTCGCGCTTGGCTTCGCCCTCTTCAGTCTGGTGTTCTTCGCGGAAGTGTCCGCCGCAGCTTTCTTCGCGGTGCAGAGCGTCGTAGGCCACGAGCTGTCCCATCAGGATGAAGTCGCGCAGGTGGATAGCCTTGTCGAGTTCCACGTTCAGTCCTTCCTTGGTTCCGGGGATGAAGAGGTTCGTGTCGAACTCTTTCTTCAGATCCTTCATCAGCTTCAGACCCTCTTCCAGTCCGGCCTTGGTGCGTCCCATTCCCACATGTTCCCACATGATGTGGCCCAGTTCCTTGTGGATGGAGTCAACAGAACGCTTACCCTTGATGTTCATCAGGCGGTCTATTTCGTTCTGCACGCCCTTCTCAGCCTCGGCAAACTCGGGCAGGTCGGTCGAAACCTTGCCCCAGATGCTCTGGTCGGCGAGGTAGTTCTGGATGGTGTAAGGCAGCACGAAGTAGCCATCGGCCAGACCCTGCATCAGTGCCGAAGCACCCAGACGGTTGGCACCGTGGTCAGAGAAGTTGCACTCGCCGATAGCGAACAGACCCTTGATGCTGGTTTGCAGTTCATAGTCAACCCAGATACCACCCATGGTGTAGTGGATGGCGGGATAGATCATCATTGGCTTGTAATACTTCACGCCGTTGATTTCGTTGGCCACGTCGCCAGGGAATACGTCGGTAATCTCCTCGTACATCTCGAAGAGGTTGCCGTA
>CACXFT010000078.1 GCA_902767045.1 uncultured Prevotellaceae bacterium
GTGTTCGTGCACTCCTTCGGAGTGCTGTGCACTTGTTAGAGACCACAGTCCGGGGGTGCTCGCTACGCTCGCACCCCCGGTTACTGAAAGTGGACGCTTTCAGCGTCCGTCAGTTTCTTAGCCCCTCTGTTGTAATCACTATTCACTATTCACTCTTCACTCTCCACTATTTAAAAAAGTATTGCCCCTTGTGTTGGGTGCGGTTGCCAAATTCTATGGCATGTTGTGGACAGTGGTGGTAGCATGCAAAACAGGTGAGGCATCTGCCCGTGTGCTTCCACGTTGGTTGCATGCCTCTGCCCCCTTCGATGTTGTCGACCGGGCATACCCGTGCGCAAATGCCACAGGCGGTGCACCGGTCTGTTTCCACATGGAATGGCTTGTCGGTAACAAGGTGGTTGAGAAAGTAGCTGCCAATGATGCGACTGTTGATGCGCGGCCAATGTCCCACAACCAGTTCCGATTCTCCTTTCTTTCGCTCAACAATAGCCTGCTTGAAAGTTTCAAGCAGGCGGGCGGCAGTTTCTTTCTTCTGTTTTTCGCGCTCGGGTTTGTCCACGTCCATGAAAGGCAAGCCCACATAGCTCTCGGGCATGATGAGCGAATAGCAGCTGTCGAGCCTAAGAGCACATTCCTGCAAGTCTTGTTGCAACAGCTTCATGCTTTCGCCTATGTTGTCGCCGGCTGTGCACAGAGCATAGCAATAATGCCCCTCGGGTTTTTCGAAACGCAGCCGGTGCACAAACTCACGAAAGAGAAACGGCGGTCGCCAGCCGTGAACGGGAAAGCAAAAACCGATACGCTCACCGGGCTTCAGCTTGTAAACGTTCGACAAGCTGGAGCTGTCTGTGATGCATATCAGTTCTTCGCCAGTGGCATCAGCCAGTATCTGCGCTGCCCACTTGGTGTTGCCAGTTGCGGAAAGATAGAAAATCATTCCTTCACCTCTTCCATGTTGCCCTCAATGTAGAGCCGTGTCATCTCGGGCACTCCATTGCTTCTGATGGTGATGGTTTTCTTGAAATGGCCGGGAAAGCGCCCCTTGCCATTGTAGGTAACCTTTATTTCACCTTTCTGCCCCGGCGCAACCGGCTTTTTGGTGTATTCAGGAACGGTGCATCCACAGCTTGGAACGGCCTGGTTGATTACCAACGGCTGCTGCCCCATGTTGGTGAAAACAAAGGTGCACGACTGCACGGGGTCGCTTTCAGAGAACTTGCCAAAGTCGTGCGAAACCTTGTCGAACTTAATCTGTGCCTGCTGTTCTTGTGCTCCGGCGTGGCTCATGAAAGCCATCAGAAGCAGTGCTATACTAAATAGTTTCTTCATTGTCGTTTAAATGTAAACTAAAGTTGTTTGTTTCGTTTTGAGTTGCAAAGTTAATCATTGGTTGGCAATGTGCCATGAATTGCCTGATATTTTAATCTATTTTAAAAGAAAAAAGCAATTTGTAATATTCCACGGCCCCAAGCAGGAAGCAGCCTGTGCCAAAGTCTTCGAAGTCGGGAATGCTGGTGTAGGTGACGGGTTGTGAGTCGCTGGGCTGTTTGCCTGTTCCCTGCACATAGCCGAGGAATCCGTTGGGGTGCACGCTCTCGGTAGCAAGGGCTTTCCAGGCGCGGTCGGCCACGGGCTTGTATTCCTTTGTCTTGAGCAGTCCTTTGCGCATGCCCCAGCTCATGCCATAGAGGAAGAGGCTGGTGCCGGTAGTTTCTTTTCCGCCGAAGGTGACTGGCGAAACGAGCGAAACGTTCCAGAACCCGTCTTCGCGCTGGCACGACGCAAAGGCGCGGCTCATGCTCAGAAAGTCGGCCTTCAGTTCTTTGTAGTATTTGTCTTTTGGCGACAGCTGGTCCATCACCCTCACCAGGGCCGCATACACCCATCCGTCGCCCCGGCTCCAGTAACAGTTGTTGCCGTCTTGTTCTTGGTAGGGGGGCACAAAGTCTTTATCGCGCCACCAGAATCCTGTTTTCTTGTTGAAGAGTCCGCCGCCGCATTCGTTGCGGGTCCAGCGATACATCTGCATGGCATAGTCGGCATAGCGCCTGTCGCCGGTGAGTTTATACACCTGGAAATAGAGCGGCATGGCCATCTGTATGGCATCAATCCATGTCCAGTAGTCGGTGCGCCCGGTAGCCATCTGGTTATCGAGGTTTTCAATCACAAAGCGTGCGCGTTCTTTCCACTGTTCCGGTGTGGTGGTGGCCTGAATGCGCATCAGGTAGGTTTGCCCGCAACACTGGTCGTCGGCATCGGTGGTTTTCACCCCGTTGCGTGGAGTCCATTGGTGGAAGTTGGCCCAACGGTCGGTATAGTCGGTGTAGCGCACATCGGGGTCAATATCGTAGAGCGCCATCAGTCCCTCGTAATACACGGCCCGTGTCCACAAGCTGCTTGGCCTTACCTTCTTGACGAAGGTGGGCTGTGTGGGGTCGGCATATTTTTGCATGAAGTAGTTGTTGACCCTTTGGGCCACGTTGAGCACTTGCTGTGGTTCTTGTGCTGAGAGCCACGAACAGCATGCTGCCATAGACAGCGAAAACAAAATTTTCTTCATCATATTATATATAATAAGGTGTAAAATTATCTATTGCGCCCTCTCACCGTTATTTTCACGGGCTGTTCCACTTCTTTGCGCCATGCTTTCACCCAGCTGAACCATTCCTTTTCGGTGTGCATGCCAAAGCTTTCGTTGTCGCTGGCAAAGGCAATGCGGTAGTGCAGTGTATTGTTGGTTGCCGTTTTCACCACGAAGGTATAGTTTTCGCCATCGCGTGGCAGTTCGCTTTCGATGTGTTCTTCGGGAATGAGAATGGCCAGTCCCACTGTTTCGCGTTTCCAGTTGAGCGTGTCGGAAGCAGGCCAGTCGGTACCCCAGCAGGCTCTGAGTCCGTGGTGGTCGGTCATCTCTTGTGAGCCTTTCACATCCACCATACCTGTAGCTAACCGTCGGTTGCTGATGTCTTTGTTGAACATGGCTTCAACTTCAACGTCGCGATGGCCTGCATAAAGCGTGTATCGCAAGGTCATGTCGATGGGTTGCTGTTCGCCTTCGGCCACCCACTGTTCGTCTTTCACTTCAACGATGGTGCGCACGGGTCCCTTTGCCAAAATGCGCTGGGTGCGCCGCTCCACCGGGTCAATCATGGTGGGCCGCCGACCGTTCCATCCGCGCAGTGCACCCAGTCCGAAGCTGTTGCCCACCCAGAGCACGTCGTCGCCAAACCCTTGTTGTTTTTGTTCGTGCGATGTGTAGAACTGCGTCTGTTCCAGTTCGAGTTGTTTCTGAAACTTGCCATAGAGGTCTATGGTTTGCCGTTTGTCTAAATAGATGCGCATGGCGATAAGTTCGCTTTCGAAAGCCACCCCGTGATGGTGCAGCACGTTGTATGGATTGGCTGTCCGGCGGTTTACGGTGATGGCATCGAGGTAGATGTCGTGTCGGTTCTTTTCCTTCACGGCAGGGTTTCTGAGCACTATTTCGGCATAGGTGCGTGCAGTCGTTTCCCGTTCAGGCTGTTGAAAGTTGGCATTGGCATCGCTGTTGAAGAGTGATACGTTGGCTTGCAGCGTTTGTCGTTTGTTCATGTTGCAAACAAAGCACAGCTCGTCGGCCATGCCATCGGCGTCGAGGTCGTCGAGTTGAGCGGCTGTCTCTTTGCCATCGATGAATACCGAAGCCCAAGTTGCGCTGCGCTCCGTTCCTTCGAGTGCAATGCACACAGGAATGTCGGTGCGCTCAAACGGGGCGGGGTTATAGATGTCTATTGTAAACTGCTGTTGTGCCTGCATGCCTGTTGCCAAAGCCAACTGAGCTAATGCAGCCACCATGATTCGTTGATACATTGTTTCCTAAGGTTGTGAGTTCTTGTGTATGCAAAGGTATTAAAATTTTAAACTTTTTATCAAAATGTTTTGGTTTTAAAATGTTTTTTAGTACTTTTGTGCCATATTTTAAGTAATATTTACTATTGTGAGGGCATATCAAGTAATTTTGCTCATGTTGGCAATGGCTTTGAGTGCCTGCGAGTTCAAGTTCATGCAGGGCACTAACGAACCGGAGAAAGGCGCGGCCGAGGTGTTGCGTTACGACCGGTTAGAGAGCCGCTATCTCACAACAGGCGACTTTTCGGCTTTGCAGCAGATGAACACACAATATCCTGTTCAAACGCGCATGCTTTTAGAGGATATGCTCCAGTTGGGCGAAGTGAGTGACCCGTCTATCAACTCCCGCTTTCTGAATCTTTATCAAGACACGGTTCTTCAGACCATCATTGCCGATGTGGGGACGCAATATGCCGACTTGTCAGACGTGGAGCAGTCGCTCAACACCTCGTTAGAGCGGTTGAGGGAATTGCTGCCCAACATGCCCATACCGGAGATTTATGTGCAGATTGGTGCCCTCACGCAGAGTGTGGTGGTGGGTGAGCAACTTGTGGGAGTTTCGTTAGACAAGTATCTTGGTGCCGACTATCCGCTCTATGTGCGTTATTATACACCCCAGCAGCGGAAAACGATGACCCGCAGCTATATTGTTCCCGATTGCCTTTCTTTCTATTTGCTCAGTTTATATCCACTCCCCGTATCAGAGGAACATGTGCAAACCGCGCGCGACCGCCACATGGGGCGCATTCAATGGGTGGTGAATCAAGCTTTGGGCACCAAATTCTTTCGCTCGGCCTATGTGGATGCTGCTGCCAAAGCCATGAAGCAACATCCGCAAACGGTGGAAGAGTTTCTTGAACAGCCATAGCGTGCCCCTTTAGGTGCGCAACTCTAAGAAAGTGAAATCGGTCATTAGGGTGTAACTATGTCACTCCGTCTTTACCAAAATTATGGTTATTTTTTGATACTTATTTTTTGAATTCCCACGAGACGCATGGTATGTTCATTAAGATATTTATCAAAGAAACGATGGGATTCTTTATTTGAGTTATCTGATGTTATTATTATACTTTATGTTCTTTCATTAATCAAA
>CACXFT010000079.1 GCA_902767045.1 uncultured Prevotellaceae bacterium
GCCATAAGAATGGCTGGCTACCCCTATCTGATGCCTATGGCATCATCATAACCATGTAGAGAATATTCACTTGCGAAAGTTGAATTAATATTACTGCCCTTTCAGGGCGCTGCAAATGAAAAAACGATGAATAATGTAGGTTAAAATAAAAGCTAATTGCAGAAAAAAGGTTAATTTTGCAGCCGAATTGCGAAACTAACTGCATCAACATGATATACAGTAAACTCGTGAAAGGCATTCGCCTGCTCACGTTGCCGATAACCCGCAATGGGTTGTTCTTAGTGTTTATGTATGCACTCGGAGTGGTGTGTGCCTGGCTCACGTTACCCAACACCCGCGGTGCCAAGCTCTACGACCACCTCTATTGGGAACTCTTTCTCGACCTTTATGTGGTGTGTGCCTTGCTCGCCCTGCTTCCGCGCAGGCTCAGGGGGTGGGTGAGTGGTTTTTTGGCTGCGGTGTGCTATGTGCTCAACTTTGCCGATGTATATTGCTTCGATAAGTTCGGCTCCACGCTCACACCCTCTATGCTGATGCTTGTGGGCGAGACCAATGCCCGCGAAGCCTCCGAGTTCATCGAGCTGTTCCTTTCGCCCGAGATGCTTCTCTGTCCGGCTATGTGGATTGTGGTGCTGGCTTTGGCTCATGTGCTCTGCGCCTTTTGGCCCGTGTTCAGGCGGCGGATGCGCCTGCCCAGTGTTCCACATATTTCGGCGCGGGTTGGAGTCGCCTGCTCTGTGGTTAGTTCCCTTGTTGTGGTGTATCTGCTCGTGAGGGCCGTAGATGAAAGCTGGGAGAACAAGCAAGTTACATGGCGGTTGTTCTCGCAAACCACCATCGGGGCTGTGGAACACGACCTTACCCGCCCCGACAAGCCCGTGCTCTATGCTTCGCCTTACCGCTTTGCCTTCAGCGTGTTCAGCAACGTACTCGCTGGCCAACAGATAGAACAGCTTGTGGCAGCCACCGACAAGGCCGTGGTAGACAGCTGCTCGTTCCGTTCGCCCCACATTGTGCTCATCATTGGCGAGAGCTTCGGCCGCCACCACTCTCAGCAATATGGCTACAGCGTGCCCACCACCCCGCGGCAGATCAAGCGCGAGCGAACCGGACAGCTGGTGAAGTTCAGCGACGTGGTGGCACCATGGAACCTCACCAGCTTTGTGTTCAAGAACGTGTTCTCCATGCATGTGGTGGGGCAGCAGGGCGAGTGGTGCGACTATCCCCTCTTTCCACAGCTGTTCCGAAAGGCAGGCTATGAGGTTTGTTTCCTCACCAACCAGTTTCTGCCCAAGGCCAAAGAAGCCGTCTACGACTTCAGTGGCGGGTTCTTCCTGAACAACCCCACGCTCAGCGAATCGATGTTCGACATCCGTAACGAAGAAACACATCTCTTCGACGAAGGACTGCTCGCCGACTACGACCGCATTCAGGAGCGCAAAGAGGCCAACCGGGTCGATGGCTCCGACACCATTTCCACGCTTACCATCTTCCACCTGCTCGGACAGCACACGGCCTATAACATACGCTGTCCGAAGAGCAAGAAACACTTCCAACCCGACGACTATGCCCAAACCCGGCCCGAGCTCACCCCGCGCCAGCGAAGGTTCCTTTCCGATTACGACAATGCCTGTCTCTATAACGACTCTGTCGTAGACCAGATTTGCCGGCGTTTCGAAAACGAAAGCGCCATTGTCATCTACATGCCCGACCACGGCGAAGAATGCTACGAAGGCAACCGCGGCATTCTGTGCCGCAGGCACACACAGAAGATAGACTACGACCTGGCCCATTTCGAATTTGAGATTCCTTTCTGGGTGTGGTGCTCCCGCTCCTACATAGAAACACACCCCGATGTGTTCAATCAGGTGAAGGCAGCCAGCAAGCGCCGCTTCATGACCGATGCCCTGCCCCACATGCTGCTCTACCTGGCTGGTATCGATGCCCCTTCCTACCATGCCGAATACAACATCCTCTCGCCCAGCTACAACGAACAGCGCCCCCGCATACTGCAAGACCAAACAGACTACGATGCGCTTCGCAGCGCTTCGCTAAATGATAAATGATAAATGTTAAATGAATGCTCCTTTGTTAACCCGTGCTGAGTGCACCGCCCTGCGCGGCATTGCCATCATTGGCATCTTTCTGCATAACTATTGTCACTGGCTCGCGCCCGTGATCAAAGAAAACGAATACCAGTTCTTCAGCCGGAATGCCGAAGCCATTGCACGGGCTCTGCCCAATTTCGATGCCCTCTGGCCCATGCATATTCTCTCGTTCTTCGGCCACTATGGTGTGCCCTTGTTTCTGTTTCTGAGTGCCTACGGACTGGTGATGAAATATGAACGCGGCCCTGCTTACATCACTGGCATCCACTATTTCGATGGTGCCTGGACCTTTGTGAAGAAACATTTCCTCAAGCTGTGGGTGATGATGTTTGTGGGCTATGCCGCATTCCTCATGATAGACCACCTCACCCCCGGCACCCACCACTATGGCTTCGTGGATGTGGCCGCCCAGCTGCTGATGGTGAACAACCTGCTGCCCACCCCCGACAAGGTTATCTGGCCGGGGCCGTTCTGGTTCTTCGGCCTGATGCTGCAACTCTACATCGTTTACCGACTGCTGCTCTACCGCCGTCACTGGGGTTGGACGCTCGGTGCCATGGCACTCTGCACCCTCCTGCAGATGGCCTGCGCCCCGGAGAGCGAAGAGCTGAACCGCTGGCGCTATAATTTTGTGGGCGGCATGCTGCCCTTCGGTCTGGGTCTGCTCTCGGCGCGTCAGCCCATGCTCATGAACAAGCCCGTGGCCCTTTGCCTGACGGTTATCTCTGTTATGATGATACATTCTCTGAGCATGAGCTACTATGGCTGGTTCTTCGTTCCCCTGTTTGTGTGCTCCTTTGGCTATTCGGTGGTGAAGGTGCTCCCACAAGCCGTGCTGCGCCCCCTGGTGTGGATGGGCGAGCTCTCGGCCGCCCTGTTTGTGTGCCACCCCATCACTCGCAAGATTTTCATCCCCATCTCGCGCCACGGCGACCTCTACACCGGACTGCTCATCTACATCGTTGCCAGCATTGCCCTTGCCCTGCTGTTCCGCGAAATTATTCAAAAGTTCTCAAAAGCATGAATCAAAAGTTCTCAAAAGCATGAATCTCCCACTTGCATATATCAGTCGTTACCGCGGCGAACTCATGGGAGCCGCCATGGTGTTCATTGTGTTGTTCCATGTGTGGCTGCCCCGCACCGATGCTTTCTTCGGACTGCGCCGCACGGGCAACATCGGGGTAGACATCTTTTTCTTCCTGAGCGGTATGGGTCTGTGGTTTGCCTGGACCAAGCTGCGCGCTGCCGGCGGCTCCACATTCCGCTCGGCACTGAGCACTTTCTATCGGCGCCGCTTCCTGCGCATCTATCCCGCTTGGCTCATCATGGCCTCGCTCTACTATGTGCCCGACTATTTGAACCACGGCGGGCACAGTGCAACCCTCACCGACATGCTGGGCGACATTCTCATCAACTGGGACTTCTGGCTTCACGACGAGCTCACCTTCTGGTACATTCCGGCCACGCTCATGCTCTACCTTTTTGCACCGTTCTATATGGAACTGGTGCGCCGACTGCCGCTCTACCGCTGGTTGCCCGTGGCCATGGTCATGTGGTGTGCCATTGTGCAGTGGGTGGTGCCCATCCATCAGACGGTGGGGCACATTGAAATATTCTGGAGCCGGGTGCCCATCTTCTTCATCGGCATCAACATGGGCGAAATGATACGGCGGCGCGACGAGCTTCCCCCTTCGTCGCTTCCGTTGATTCTGCTCATGTTCGCTATGCCCTTTGCCGCCAGCGTGTGGCTCGAACAAATGCGGCACGGCAAGTTCCCGCTCTTCATTGAGCGCATGCTCTACATTCCCCTCACCGTGAGTGGCTCGCTGCTGCTGGCCCTTTTCTTTGCAGTGAGCGAGCGGTGGCAGGTGTGCCGGGTGGCGTGGCTCAACCGCAGCTTGGTGTTTATTGGAAAGCATAGTCTTGAGATATACCTCATTCATGCCCACTTCGTGTTGAAATATGTGCAGGCCTGGCAGCTGGGCTATTGGCCAACGGCCGTGCTCACCATGCTGGCCACGCTGCCTTTGGCATGGGTGCTGCACCGCGTGGCCGAAGCAGTGAGCACGCGGGTTGAAAGTCTTCTTCAAAAAAACAAATCGTTGCAATGAAACATCTTTTTCAGTTGATACGTCCCAAGCAGTGGGTGAAGAACGTGTTTGTGCTGCTGCCCATGTTCTTTGGCGGCAGCCTGTTCGAAGGGCAAAACATGCTGGCAGCCTTGGTCACCTTCATGGCCTTCAGCTTTGCGGCTTCGTCGATCTATTGTTACAACGACCTCATCGATGTGGAGGCCGACCGCCGTCACCCCGTCAAGTGCAAGCGCCCCATAGCGGCTGGCTTGGTGAGCATCAGGCAGGCATACTTGCTGATGGCTGTGATGCTGGTGCTCTCCATTGCGATGTTGCTGTTCTTGCCGCAGAAGGCCATGGCGGTGGGCGGCATCATCCTTTTCTATTGGGTGCTCAACCTGGCCTATTGCGCATGGCTGAAGGAATTTGCCATCGTTGACGTGTGCATAGTGGCATTCGGCTTTGTGCTGCGTTTGTTGGCAGGCGGCATGGCAACGGACACCCCGCTCAGTCGGTGGATTGTGCTCATGACCTTCCTGCTCACACTGTTCCTCTCGTTTGCCAAACGGCGCGACGATGTGCTGCGCATGAACCAGACAGGCGAAGCTCCACGCAAGAACACCATTCGCTATAACCTCACCTTCATGAACCAGGCTATCACCATCACGGCTTCGGTCACGCTGGTGTGCTATATCATGTATACCGTTTCGCCCGAGGTGGTGAGCCGGTTCGGCACTGAGCAGCTCTACCTCACCAGCGTGTTTGTGCTGTTGGGACTGTTGCGCTACATCCAGCTCACGGTGGTTGACGAGCTCAGCGGCGACCCCACCCGCCTGCTGTTGCGCGACCATCTCACACAGGGCATCGTGGTGCTGTGGATAGCAGCGTTTATCGTTATCATATACTTATAGAAACATGAACCAAACCACATCAACTGCAACCCGCCGGCTGTTCCTTTCCGATTTCGACGGAACGCTCACCACCAGCGACACCCTGCTCCACTTCATCCGCTTTGCTTGCGGCTGGCGGCGCTTTCTGTGGGGGTTCGCCTGCTTTGCTCCCCTGCTGGTGCTGATGAAGCTGAGGCTCTATCCCAACTGGAAAGCCAAGCAACGGGTGTTTGCCCATTTCTTTGCTGGCATGGAACTGCAAGAGTTCAACCGCCTTTGCACGGCGTTTGCACACGCCAACCAGCGGCTGTTGCGCCCCTCGATGGTGAAGAAACTCAACGAAGCCCTCCTGCGCAGCGACCGCGTGCTGGTGGTGAGTGCCAGCATCTGCAACTGGGTGCGTCCTTTCTTTGGCGAGGGGGTGAGTGTGGTGGGCACGCAGGTTGAAGTGGCCGATGACCGGCTCACCGGGCGCTTTGCCACTCCCAACTGCTATGGAGCCGAAAAGGTGAAGCGGGTGCAGGAGGCACTGGCACAAGCCGATGGGCACTTCCATAGAACCGCCTGGCATATCACCGCATACGGCGACAGTCGTGGCGACCGAGAGATGCTCGCCTTTGCCAATGAAGGGCATCGTGTTGGCGAGGCATTGTGTTTGGAACGTTTCCTTCGGCCTTTCCGCATCAGGCGCGAAGAACGCTGGATGGCGTGCGCAGCTTTGGCTTTTCTGGTGATGCTGAACGTGCTCACCATCTGTCGCTATCACCATGTGTTCAGTGTGCCCAATGCCGACTACTGGAACCTGTTTGTGAAGTGGTTCAGCATTTCGGGCTTCGACCCCATCACCTACTATGTGGTGAGCGACTGGGAAGCTCGCTACAATGTCTATCGCCACCCGTTGCTGGCCTTCATCATGTTTGTTCCCTATGTGCTGAATCAGGGGCTCATGTGGCTTACGGGCATCAACTGCGTGCAGTTTGTGGTGGCTGTGATGGTGGTGGGCGCGGCCTTCTATGCCTTCCTCTTCATGTATCGCATCATGCGCGAAGTGGTGGAGCTGTCACGAACCGAAGCCACGCTGCTCACCGTTATGCTCTATTCGTTTGCCTTTGTGATGGTGTCGGCAATGGTGCCCGACCATTTCATTCTTTCTATGTTCATGCTCCTGCTCACCCTCTATGTGGCGGGCAAGTGCTTGCGCAGCGGCAAACCCCTTAGTGCCGGACAAACGGTGGCGCTCTTCGTGCTCACTGCCGGCATCTCGCTCAACAACGGACTGAAAACTTTTCTTTCTGGTTTGTTTGTGAATGGGCGCGCTTTCTTTCGTTGGCGCTACCTGATAGGAGCCGTTCTACTGCCCTCTTTGCTCATGTGGGGTTTCTGCCGGGTGGAGTACCGCTATTTTGTGTTGCCCCACGAACAGGCCCGCCATGCCGCTAAGAAGGCACAGAAAGAAAAAAGCGAACGCGAGCGACAGCTGCAGCTGAAGGCCATGCAGCAAAGCAAACCAAACCCGGCGGCCACCGCCGCCACCGCCACCGTTAAGAACGTTAAGAACGATAATAACGTTAAGAACGATAATAACGTTAATAACGTTCCTAACGTTCCTAACGTTCCTAACGTTCCTAACGTTCCTAACGAAAATAACGTTCCTAACGAAAATAACGTTCATAACGTTAAAAACGCCCCCCAAAAGCCCGCTCTGAAAGCAACAAAGAAGCGCGACCCCCGCATAGGCGTTCCCATGGGCAAAGGTGAGTTCCTGCGCTGGACCGATAAGTCCACCCCCCGTGTGCAGTCGGTGGTGGAAAACCTCTTTGGTGAGTCGCTGCAGCTGCACCCCGACCACCTGCTGAAAGACGAGTTTCGCAACCGTCCGATCATTGTGCCCTACCGCTGGCCTCTGAGCTATGTGGTGGAGGCCCTGGTGGTATTGCTCTTTGTGGGCGGACTGTGGGCTGGCCGTCGGGAGCGGTTCCTCTGGTTGGTGCTTTCGTGGTTTGTGCTCGATATGGCTCTGCATGTGGGCCTTGGCTTCGGCCTGAACGAGGTGTATATCATGACTGTCCATTGGGCTTTCATCATTCCCATCGCCATCGGCTATCTGTTTAAGAACCTCCGTGACGGCTACACCCGCCGCATTGCGCTCCGCCTTACGGCGCTGCTCACCGCTTACCTGCTCATCTACAACACCGTGCTCATCTTTCAGTTTATGGTTACATAACACCCTCGCACTCTGCTTTCTGCTTTCTGCTTTCTGCTTTAGCTTAGCGCCCTCTCTCACCCTCGAAACCAATGAATATATTCAAACTGAAAAAAGAAGAACTGGCAGCCGCCCTTGTAGCCCTGCTGATGTTTGTGGCCCTCAACGGGCTGATGATTTATAAATATTATGAGCGGTTCACCCGTGGAGGCAACCTCGGGTTCTGGTCGCTCTTCTATGGTCACTTCCAGGTTTCGGGTTTCGATTGTCTCACCTATATCACCCTCTCGCGGTGGAAGATTCTCTATTCGCTCTATCGACACCCGTTGCTCGCCACACTCATGTATCCTTTCGCCACTCTGAACAAGTGGCTGATGGAGTGGACAGGCGAGTACAACTTTGCTATTTGGATTGTGGCTGCCATCTTGGTGTTCTGCGCTTTCTATTCGTTTGTGTTCATCTATCGCATCTGTCGCGAGGTGATTGGGGTGGGCCGAACCGATGCCACCCTGCTTTCGGCTTTCTTCTTTGGCTTCGCTTATGTGATGATCACCGCCATGGTGCCCGACCATTTCTGCGTGTCGATGTTTCTGCTCACCATGACCCTCTACATAGCCGGCCGCAGGTTGCGCAGTGGCAGGGAGCTGAAGGCGTGGCAAACCATGCTGCTCTTCTTCTTTACCACTGGCATCACCACCACCAATGGCGTGAAGCCCCTGATGGCGGCACTGTTCGTAAACGGGCGAAAGGTGTTCAGGTGGCGCTATTGCACCGTGGCCTTGCTGTTGCCGGCTGCAATGCTGGGCGGCTGGTATGTCTGGCAATACAAAACCATGGTGGAACCCGCCGCACAGCACGACCGCATGGAGATGAAGAAAAAGTTTGCCAAGAACCCCGCGTTTGAAAAGAAAATTAAAACCCACGATGCCTGGCGCGAGAAGCAGAGCGGAGAGCCCTTGGTTGAAGACAACCCGCTCTTCGAATACACCAACGTGTCGTCGCCACGCATCAAGGCGGTGGTGGAAAACCTCTTTGGCGAATCGTTGCAGTTGCATGCCGACCACCTGCTGGAAGACCTGAACGTCAGTCGTCCCGTGTTTGTGAACTATCGGCTGGCAGTCAACTATGTGGTGGAAGCACTCATCGTTTTGCTCATGCTGGGGGGCATCGTTTGTGGCCGAAAGCAGCGGTTCATGCAGCTGTGCCTTTCGTGGGCGGCTTTCGATATGCTGCTTCACATCGGTTTGGGTTTCGGTATCAACGAGGTATACATCATGTCGGCCCACTGGATATTCATCATTCCCATAGCCGTGGGTTATCTGCTCCGGCAAACTGAGGGCCGGTGGCAGACGGGGGTGCGCGCGGCTCTGGTGCTGCTCACCCTTTGGCTGTGGTTGTGGAATGGCAGTTTGCTCACAAGCTACATGCTCTATGGGAAGTGGGTGCTATAATATATAAATAAGGTGAAAAAGAAAAAGCTATTCAGTCTTAGACCCGACGAGCGCATCGATGTGCCCTTGATGTTCCTCTTCATGGCGGTGCTCAACACGCTGGTGGTTTATAAGTATCACGATTTGATGATGAACACCCACCGGTGGTTCAGGTGGAGGCTTTTCAAGTATTTCGAACTCTCGGGCTTCGACCCCATCAACTATGCTGTTACTTCGGCATGGGAACCCGGCTACGATGTGTATCGCCATCCGTTGCTGGCTTTTCTCATGTATCCCTTCTATTGGATGAACAAAGGGCTCTCTGAGCTTACCGGCTATAACTGCACCCTTTTCGTGCTCACTCCGTTGGTGGTGCTCTCGGCCACTGCATCCTATGTTCTTTTGCGCCGCATACTCACCGACCAGCTCCACTTGGCCTCGGTCGATGCTGCTTTGCTGGCGGTGCTCACATGGGGCTTCGCCTACATGATGCTCGCTTCTATAGTGCCCGACCATTTCATCTTTTCGCTGCCACTGTTGCTCTTCACTATACGAACAGCCCCCTCTCTGCCATCCCGTCGAGGATGGTGGAGAGGGGGGCTTTTCTTTTTCACTGCCGGAGTAACGCTCACCAATGGGGTGAAGGTGGTGATGGCCGACTTGTTGCAGGGGTGGCGCGGCTTTCGCCGGCACTGGTGGTGCTATCTGATAGCGGGCATGCTGTTGGCGGGCCTTAGCTATTGGCAGCAAACCCGCCTTGTAGAGCCTGTGCAGCAAGTGCGCAAGGCCGAACAGAAAAAAGCCGATGAGAAACGACTGAAGGAACGGGGATTGAAACCCAAGAAAACGGTTAGCCGCAATGGGCATCCCATTGCCAACCTGCCATTCATTCGCTGGACCGACATGACCACGCCCCGCGACACCACCATGGTGGAGAATCTCTTTGGCGAGTCGATGCAGTTTCACCGGCAGCACTTTGTGGAAGACATCTGGAAACGCCGACCGCTGTTTGTGCATTACGACTGGCCCGTGAACTACATGGTGGAGCTGTTGCTGGTGGCACTCATCGCGGCAGGGGCCTGGCTGCAGCGCCGTTTAAGGTTGCAGCAGCTATGTCTTTGCTGGTTCGCCTTCGACATGCTGCTGCACCTTGTGCTGGGGTTCACCATCAACGAAATCTACATCATGGCTCCCCACTGGCTCTTTCTTTTCACCATTTCGCTGTCCGGGCTCTATCGCCGCGTGCCTTCACGCTGGTTGCGCCCGTTGTGGATAGCCTTGGCCTTGTGGCTCTATGCGTGGAACGGCATTCAGCTGGTGCGCTACCTGATGGTGCCCGTGATGTTCCAATAGCGGTTGTTGTTGCTTGGCGCGCTTCGCATTAGCGCACCACCACTTTGCGCACGCTGCCGTCGGCCATGCGCACCAGGTTGAGACCCCTCTGAGCGTGGCGCAGTTGTCGGCCGCCCAGGTCGTAGTGCTTGCGCTGAACGGCGTTGCGCTTGTTGAGGGTGCTGATGCCCGTGCCCTGCTGTCCTTCCTGTTCGGGCTTGGTGCCCCCAAGATTATCCATACAGAAGTAGGCAGGTGTGTTCATGCCCCATTGTCCGCTGTCGCTGCTGCTCAGCGAGAAGCCCAGGCACTTCACCTTTCCAAGCGATGTGAGGTCTACCCACCGCCAGGTGTTGAGGATGTAGGCATCGTTTTCATTGCGAAGGTCGGCTAAGTAGACATCGACCGTGCCCGTAGAGGCATTGCTGGCATCGTAGCCCGTGACGGTGAGCATGAACCAGTCGCCATCTTCGAATTTCTTGGCATAGCTGTCGCCGTTCATCATCGACGTGTAGCTGTAGGCAGCGTTGGTAACATAGAACCCGCTCACCTCTGCGCCCTCTTCGCTGGAGAGCACCTCCACTTGTTTGGGCGAGTAGAGGTTTTCGTTGAACACGGCGTAGGTTGCCGACCCATTGGCACCGCAGCCCACACATGAGTTGTACATGTCGGTTTCGTAGTTGTCAAACGACGTGGCTGTTTTGTTGCTGTAGAACCAGCCGTAGGCATAGGCGCCCCAGTCGCTCACCTCGTATCCGTTTTCAAATTTGAAGTTGCCGCTGGTGAACGAGCCGCTGTTGTCGGCTCCGTTCCAGAAGCTCTCGCTCTCGAGGTTCAGGTCTTCGAAGGTTGCTGTGCCTTCGGGTTCAGTGTTTTGTTGTGCCATGGCAGGAATGCTCATGAACATGACTAAGTAGAAAATTTTTCTCATATTGTTTGTTATTTAAAAGTTAGGTGCGGGAGTCACTCTAAACTGTTCACTATCTTTATCGATTCTTCCAAATGTAGGTCTTCGGCTCCTTTGATTTCGGTAGACGTTTCTCCGATAGAGCCGCACACTTGGTTCATGGCATTGTAGCATCGAATAAAGTGGATATGCGTGAGGTTCACGGCCTCTCCGTTGACATTCACCGCCCAACCGATGTCCATCGAGCATCCAAGGGTGTCGGTGTTGGCTTTGTTGTCGGCATAGCCATAGTCGAAGGCAGGCAGTTCGAACACACTGCCGTTGAGCCGGGCATTGTCGGGAAGTCGGCATCCGCTGAAGGTGAGCGTGCCTCGGTCTTTCAGCCACAATGGGAAATATTCCTGTTGGTGGTATGTGTTGCGCGGCACACTGCCCTTGTTCCCTTGGTTGTCGGACCAGGGCACGGCATTCATTGCATCGTAGGAGTAGGTGAGCTGATAGTTGTGGATGGTATTTGGATGGTTGTAGACGCTGCCGCGCAGTTCGAACCATTCATCGTCGGGTTTGCCGTTGCCGTTGCTATCCTGGCTCACCATCACAATGGCCGGTTCGGCATTGTTGTTGAACGCATTCCCCCACACGGCAAAGTCGCGCTGCCCCGGCACGTTGGCGATGGGGTGGTCGAAGTGGAACGTTATGTAGCCGCCCCACGCCCCCAGCGTAATCAGGTTGCCCTTTCCCCCGGCAATGGCCTCGGTACACTTCTGTGCCATGCTTTCAGGGGTGTCGTTTTCGTTGGCCACAGGCATCAGGTTCACAAACTGTCCTGGTGCAGGCACATACTCATCCACCGCCTGAATGTATTTGCTGAAAGCAGATGGGTCGATGGGGGGTGTGGGTTCTGCCGGTGAGGTGGAGCTGGCATGTTTTGGAAGGAACACAGCATGACCGGGAATGTCGCCCGTGGACGCTTTCCACAGGAAGTTTCCATCGGCATCGAAGCAGAGCAGCCAGCCGTTAGAAACATAGTTGGTGGCATCCATCACAAAGATGTGGCCCGTTGTGGGATGCACGATGATACCGTATGGGGTTTCAATGGAATATTCAGAAGAAGGTTTAATCAGCTGCCGGCTCACCACCCTGTGGCTCACGATGTCTATAACCCCGGTTTCGTAGCCGCCGTTGGAAATGGCCAGATAACAGAGCGAGTCGCCGCGAAAGCAAAAGTCGCTCACATCTATGTTGAACTGCTCTGCCACCTCATGCCCGTTGAGCAGGTAGAGCCGAGGCGGAATGTGTTGTTCGTTGATGTTCTGTGTTGCATCTGCATCCGTGCTGCGGCTGCTCACCCACAGTTGGCCGAAGCGGTCGCTGCGCAGGCGGAACAGGTTGGGAGCCACGTCGATGGTTTCTTCAACAGCGAAGCGTTTAAGGTCTATCACGCTCACGGTGCGGTCGTAGCCCCTTCCCTGCATGGCATTGTAGCCCCCGCTGTTGGCTACATAGAGTTTGCCGTTGCTCACGGTAAGCTCTTCGGGCTGATAGCCCACGCCAACGCGTGCCACCACCTGAAGCGTGAGTGTATCTACCTTATACACCGAGCCCTGAACAGAAGTGCCTCCTAACGGTCCCACATAGCTCGACACATAGGCATAGCCTTCGTGAAAGGCAAGGTAGCGGCAGTTGGGTATGTTCACATGACCCACCGAACGGGCGGTGACGGCATCGCACACCTCCACCTTGTTAGAGCAGTTGATGACAAGCCACAGGCGCGAACCGTATATCTTTGCATCGTTGCCCACGTCGCCCAGCTCTTTCACCTGTTGGGGATTGCGCGAGGGGAAGATGTTTTGGTGATAGCGACCCGTAGCAAGGTCGAGATAGTCGAGCGTTGCTTTGTTGGCCCCCATGTTGCCTTCGCAGAGCACATAGAGCCCCTGGTAGTCGGAAACAATGGAATGCCCGCTTTCTTCAATGGTGGGCATCACCACATCGTCGTCTTTGCGGCACGAGGCACACAGCAACAGCAGTGCCGTGAAGAAGAAAAGGGTTTTTGCTTTCATTTTGTTTGTTGCGTTCTTTTCGTTCATAACGTTCTTTTCGTTCGTAACGTTTTTAACGTTTTTTTCGTTCGTAACGTTTTTTTCGTTCTTAACGTTCATAACGTTCTTTTCGTTCTTAACGTTCATAACGTTCTTTTCGTTCTTAACGTTCATAACGTTTGTTTTGTTCATAACGTTTGTTGGCCTTTTGCGTTTCTTTCTGCTCGTTTAAAGCTCAAGCTCCACTCCCATATAGGCGTGGCGCCCGGGCATGGGATAGTTGGCAATCACATCATATTGCTGGTTGAAGATGTTGTTCACTTCGAGCGTCAGTTTCATCTGGCTTTTCTTCAGTGGCAGGGTGTAGTTGGCCGCCAGGTCGTGGGTGTACCAGGGTTGCATGTGGTTGTATTCGTTGTTCACCTGAGCATTCCACCGCTCGCCGGTGTAGATGAAACTATAGTTGAGCGACAAACGTTTGTGGTTGAACTGAACAATCGCCGACCCGGCGTGGCGGGGTATGTAGGGAATCTGATGCCGATAGAAGGGCCGTGAGGCATCTGTTACATCAATGGCACGCTGAAAGGTGTATTGCCCGCGCAGGGATAACCCTTTCAGTGGAAGATGAACGGTGCCCGCCACATCAATCCCGCGAATGTCCACCTCGCCCAGGTTGAGCATGGTCCATCGGAACTGTTGTCCTTTGGGGTAGGCGATGATTTTGTCTGATACCTTATTATAATATATATCGGTTTGCAGTGTCAATCCCCATCCACCGGCGCTGTTTGCCGGAGCGTGTTGCACGAGCACGCCCAGGTTAACCTGTGTGGCGCGTTCGGGCTTGAGCGAGGCATGGCCCAGCTCGGTGTAGTAGAGGTCGTTGAAGGTGGGCAGCCGATAGCTTCGCTTCACAAACGCGCGAAGCGACAGCCACTGACTGCCAAAGGGATAGAGGTTGGCAAATACCGCCGGCGAGAGTTGGTGTTCGGCGTGTTGTGGAGAACCGTTCCTTACCCGGTGGTCGGTGGTAACCCCCACCACCGAGGCTTGCATCTTCAGGTGGTGGCAGTCGATGGCTGTTGCTACCGAAAGCATGTGGGTGAAGCGTGTAGGGAAAGCAAAGTTATAGGTGTTGGCAAGCAGCTTGTTCCATCTGAGGTCGTAGCTGAGCGAAGCACTCCAGTTGGGCAGCAGCTCCACCACGTTGGCTGTGGAAAGGTACAGCTCTTGCTGGTAATAGATGTTGTTGACGGGGAGCACCGTAGAGTCGCGGTTGGCATAGTGTGTACGGTAATAGGCATACTTCGCCATCCAGCGTGTGCTGAACCAGTTGCCCAACGATTGCTGCCAGCTGGTCTGGATGAAGCTGTTCAGGTCTTTCTGTCGCTCGCCTCGGCTCCACACATTGTTCACGATGGCTCCCGGAATGCCGCGGTTCGAGTTGTAGACATAGGTCTTGAGCATCCATTGTCCGCGGTTGAGCATGCCATGCAGGTTCAGTTCCACACGTCCGGCCTGTATGTCACCGTTCTGTCGGGTGGCGGTGGTGTCCCAAGCCACAGTGCCATCGAGGTTTTTGCGTTTGTAGCGGAACCTATACTTCCCACTGGCCGTTGTTGCTTCGGCATTGGCGCTCAGAAAGAGGTTGTTGTTCAGTTTCTGTTCCCAAAGCACCGACGAGCGGAACAAGTCGCTGGAACCAAACTTGGCACGAAACTTCAGATGAGAGCGGCTGCCCACCTCGAAGCGTGGCAGCCTGGTGCGGATGTATACCGCTGAGGCCGAGGCGAAGTCGCTTGCCGACTGAAAGATAGAGCTCTTCTGTCCGTTGTAGAGCGTAACCTCTTCGATGTTGTCGAGCGAGAGCTGTCCCAGATCGGTTTGTCCGTTCTGTGCATTGCCCAGCGTGATGCCATCGTACGAGACCGCCAGGTGGTTGGTGCCCATCGAGCGCACGTCGATGGTTTTAATCCCGCCCACACCGCCATAGTCTTTAAGTTGTATGCCAGAGAAAAAACGCATGGCATCGGCCACCGACTGTGCCGAGAGCCTTCGAAGTTCATCGCCCTTCAGCTGTTGTGAAGGAATAACCTCGCGGAAAGTGTGATGAGATGTAACAACCACCTCGCTCATGTGCTGCAAAGAGTCTAAGCGACCGGCATGAGCAGTGTGTTGCGACAGCATAGCCACACACTTGCCCATGCACAACCACCATAGCAGCAAACGCTTGAGCGCAGTAGGCATCTGCCCGTGTTGTGTCATGTTCTTTTTATTTCTCTATATGTTTTCTTCTCCTGTGCTCTAACCCCAGAGAGTAACAAGAGACATTCCATTGTGGCAGGTCTTCTGACTTTGTTGTCGGGTGCAAGCGTCTTCCCGAATATACTTCAGTGACGTGTTGCTTGCATCGTTGAAAGGACAACTCACAGCTGCCGGGACAGTTGGGGATTTTCACCCCATTCCCATTTTAATCGGTCTTTGAACCACAATTTCGGCGGCAAAGTTACGAAAAGTTGAGAGCAATACAAAATAAATGCGAGAAAAAGAAAAATCGCTAAACCCTTTTTGAAAGGATTTAGCGATTGCTTCCGAGCCATAACTCGTACCCAGAGCCGGGGTCGAACCGGCACGGGTTGCCCCACTGGTGTTTGAGACCAGCGCGTCTACCGATTCCGCCATCTGGGC